>JAOTRX010000002.1:1200000-1500000 GCA_030247675.1 Desulforhopalus sp.
TTTCATCCCCATAGCAAAATGGTCCTGCAGGCACCGGTTGCCATTCTGATCTGCGGCGATCCAACCGGTACCCCCTGGCCGGATTTTTGGGTGCAGGATTGCAGCGCCGCTACCGAGAATGCCCTCCTGGCCGCCAGGGATTTGGGCTTGGGCTCGGTTTGGGCGGGGATATATCCGGTGGCCGAGCGGATGACCGGGTTTCGCAATCTGCTTGCCATCCCCGACCATGTGTATCCATTCTCGCTTATTCCCCTGGGTTGGCCGATTGGTGAGTTTCAGACCGCCGAGAGATTTAAGGCGGAGCGCATTCACCGGGATGGCTGGTGATTGGCGCTGCAGGAAGTATCTGGGAATGAGGGGGTGAGTCTCACTGCACGATTGCAGCCAGCCTGTGATCGTGCGGTGGGGCAGCAAGCCGGCGTTTTTAACAATTAATCTCAATAAAATTATATCGATGCGGGGTCGGCCTTGGTGAATCGTATCTTGTCATGTATGTGAAAGTGATTTATGTATGCTGCGCGCCTTGTGCCTGTTCCTCTTGAATCCCCTGAGTTTGTTATAGAAGCGCTACCGATAATTTGAGCAATGGAGCTGCAATGCTAGTGCAGACATTTATTAATTTTTATCTGAAAATATTCTTCATCCTGACACCATTTTTCGTGCTTTCGGCGTTCATTTCCCTGACCAAAGATTTTGACGAATCTGAAAAGCGGCGCACAGCCGTGAAGGTTACCGTAGGAGTCCTGCTCAGCTCCTTTCTCTTCTTTCTTTTCGGCAAGTATATCTTCCAACTCTTTGGAATTACACTGGATGCCTTCAGGATAGGCGCCGGCACCATTCTTTTTCTTTCCTCCCTTTCCATGCTGGCGGAGAAGAGTGCCACAAAAAATCAGGCTGGCGACCGCGACATTGCGATTGTTCCTCTCGCCATACCGATGGCTGTCGGGCCGGGTGTTATCGGCATGCTCCTCGTCACCGGTGCCGAAGCTGAAACGCTGACGGACAAAATTATTATTGGAATCGCCCTCCTATTCGCGGCCCTCAGTTTGGGCCTCATCCTCTACCTCTCCTCCAGAGTCAAGCGGCTCATCGGCCAGCAGGGTTTGATAATTCTGCCCAAGGTAACAGGCCTTTTTGTCTCTGCCATTGCAGCGCAGATCATTTTTACCGGTATACAAAATTTCCTTCATCTCAATTAGAGATATAGGTTTAGAGGTTGGATAGAATACACGTGGCGGATCTCGGCTTTGGTGCAGGAAAAAACTGTGGCCTTAGTTTCGGATAGAGTGCGGGTGTCGGGCTGGGGGATTGGGTTGAAGTATCCCATCGGTTAGCAGCAAAATAGAATCATTTACCAATTTGAGAGCATATTTTGCATATTTTCTGCATTTATATCTTGAAAAGTTGTAAAGTAAGAGTATGACTAGATGAAGTGACACCCGGTGATTCGCCGGATAATGTCTTTTACCCTTCATTTTTAAGGACTACTGTCATGCTTATCGAGTTCAGCGTTGCTAATTTCCGGTCCTTTTGGGAACCCCAAAAACTATCCTTGACCGCGACTCCTCAGAAAGACCTGCTTGAGAACAACACTTTCGTGAGTCCGGTTTCCGGTTTGCCTCGGCTCCTACGTTCAGCGGTTGTTTACGGACCCAATGCTGGGGGCAAAAGCAACTTTATCCGAGCCATCGGCTTTGTGAAGAAGTTTGTCATCTCTTCTGCTAAAGAACTTCAAGAAGGGGAAGAGATCGCGTTCACCCCCTTTCTGTTCAATCAACTTGGCCCAATCCAGCCCAGTGAATTCGAGGTGCAGTTTATTCAGGAAGGCGTCCGCTATCAGTATGGTTTTGCTGTCTCCAAGAAAAGGGTAACTAATGAGTGGTTGATCGCCTATCCGGAAGGTAGAGCCCAGCGTTGGTTTGAAAGGACCTTCCAGTCGGAAAGCAATAACTACCAATGGTATTTCGGCAGCCGTTTCATCGGCCGTAAGAAGCAATGGCAGGAGATGACTAGAAGCAACGCCCTGTTCCTATCTACCGCCATTCAATGGAACAGCGAACAGCTTAAACCGGTCTTTACCTGGTTTCAGAGGCTTTTCGTCATCAGCCACGACACCTTGCTTCACCCTATTTCCAGTGTGAATGCGTGCTATGACGATGAAAGGAAAAAGCAAATCCTTGCATTCATGAATGAAGCGGATATCAGCATCTCCGATATCCAGATGGAAACCAAAGACTTCTCGTCCGAAGATCTGCCTTCAGATCTGCCTGAAGAAATTAAGGAGGATATCCGTCTCAGGCTGAATGGTAAAAAAATGACGAGGGTGAGTTTTCTACATCCCGTTGATGGTGGAGATTCTCAAGTCAGTCTTTCGCTTGATGATGAGTCGGACGGCACTAGAAAACTCTTTGCCTATGCCGGCCCATGGCTTGATATGCTTTCCAAAGGCCGAATCATCATTGCCGATGAACTCGATAACAGTCTTCACCCAAAGATTATGCGATATCTGCTTGCCATGTTTCATAGCGATAGTACCAACCCTGCAAACGGGCAGCTAATCTTCACTACCCATGATACTTCTCTCTTGGATCAGGATTTTGTCCGGCGCGATCAGGTCTGGTTTATCGAAAAAGATAGGTCCAACGCCAGTAATCTCTATCCGCTTACCGATTTTAAGCCGAGAGCCGGAGAAGCCTTGCAGAAGGGATATTTGAGTGGCCGTTACGGAGCCTTGCCTTATACCAGAGAGGCCAACCTCTGATGGCCGACCAACTCTTTCATCGGAGAAAGGCCAAAAAAGCAGAAGCCCTACGCCGGGAGGCACAAAAGCGTGAGCCCTATGATCTAGTGTTGATCGTTTGCGAAGGGGGCAAGACAGAGCCGAAATACTTGCAGGAACTTTGCGACGCCTTCAAGCTGAGCACTGCCAATATCAGAATTGTCGGTGACGAATGCGGCTCATCGCCACGCAGTGTTGTGGATTATGCCTTAACCGAGTACCGGAAAGAAAGAAGGTACAATCGGGTCTTTTGCGTTTTCG
This sequence comes from Desulforhopalus sp., assembly GCA_030247675.1. NCBI lineage: Bacteria > Pseudomonadati > Thermodesulfobacteriota > Desulfobulbia > Desulfobulbales > Desulfocapsaceae > Desulforhopalus > Desulforhopalus sp. Next base: position 1,203,041 of record JAOTRX010000002.1, read on the forward strand.
ATAAAGACCGGCATCCCACCTATTATGAGGCACTGGAACGAATCCGGACGGTAAGAATGGGCAAGGGTGATTCAATTCATGCTGTTACGTCGGTACCTTGTTTTGAGGTCTGGATCCTTTTGCATTTCGGCTATACCACCAAGGCGTTCGGTTCGAAAGATTCGTCTGGCTCGGTTTGTGTCTCGGTCATCAAAACTCTAAAAAAACACATTTCCGGCTACGACAAGGGCACAGGCGGCCTTTTCTCTCTCCTCAAGGAAAGACTGCCAGATGCTATGGCAAACGCCAGTCGGTTAGAGAAACATGCAGAGGAGTCGGGAAGTGACAACCCCTCTACCAAGATGCATCAGTTGGTTGGATATTTGCGCGACCTGAAGAAGTGAATGGTCTGGTGCCAGGCTTGGCTTATGGACGTTTTCAAGGCCTTTAAAGATGTCCATAAGTCAAGTCGGACATTAATCTCCAATCCTTTAGGATGGCCCTCTATTTGCAAGGAATAAGCAATGAAACCTGTCTTAAGAAATTTGTTGTTTTGTGCAATTGTTGTTACAGCAATAATGCTGCAAATACTGGGCACGGTTAAAAACAGTTATAGCGATGAGGTATTTCCCACAGAATGCGCTGATGAGAATCTAATAAATAAATATGCTAATGAACTTTTAGAGGTATTTAAAGAGTATTCCGAAGATATCAACCTTCAAAAAAAGAACCTCACTTTGCCTCTAAAAAAGTGGAGATTGATTGGAATGCAAAACCATACCCTAAAAAAATCACTCAAATGCTGTCGATTGAACAACTCTCTTTTCCATTAGTGCCAAATAAGAATGAAAGAAAAGAGCATAAGATTAGATTAGATTTGCGATTTAAACCACAATGCATTCCATCCAGTTTTCAGCCATATTTTCGTTTCTTAATAATCTTGCAAAATTTAGATGAAATTTATTCATACGAGTTTGAGAGAAGAAATGATTGGGTGTTGACCTCCATAGAAAACCAGTCGTTAAGAAAAGGAAAAATTATAGTAAAAGACTGGCTTAATCGACTCTTTCCCAAGATCGAAGATTGTTCACCAATTGCAGGGTTAAATTTTGAGACAGCAACTGGGCAAACCAGCACCCGCCTTTTAGAAGATTTAGGCTATCAACCAGCTCACTTAAATCGATCTCCGATTGCCGCGGCTATCTTCAAGATAAATGAGGAATTTTATGGATTGCCAGCTTCTGAACTGTGGATCGACTTATATCATCCTGAAGGTGGCGTTGAATGTTGTAGTGGATCTAGCTACAGAGTAGTGATACCCGTTAATGCATCGACAGTACAAAAGAAACTGCATTTAGCGACAGGATTTTTACCTGGCATAGAAATGCACTCGGGAGAAAAGATAAGGAACACCAAGTTACCGGCAGGTGGAGTTGATTTAAGTGGTGTCGGATATTTGGTTGATAAAGGAAATAATACAACAGAGTTTGTTTGTCATGTAGATGGCTATTAAGTATGAGATGGTGCCAGGCTTGATTTATGGATGGTTGGAAACCTTTCAGAATGTCCACGAATCAAACCAGGCAGTAACTACTCTTTCTATGCCAATCGGTTTATCAGAAGAAACATACCAAAATCCGTGCTCTTAAACTCACCGAAATCATACATTTTTTTTAGTATATCCAAGTTATATAATACTTGGTGCCGCAGCGGCCTAACAGGCGATATTTCCCAAAAAGCTGCACAAAACACCCCTTCAACCGCCAATTTTTTCAGCAAAATGACGATGCTTACGAAAAAATCTTCCAGTTATGCTGCAGCAAACTAACAGGAGCAGAACCCCAAAAAGCCGCACAGAAGATCCTAACAGCAATTTTGTTGTCAACGGGGAGATTCTGGTCTATCATGCCAGAACAATCTTACATTTCTATTAGATACGAAGAAGGTGAGAATTCTTTTTGAAGAAAGAATGAGGATATGCCAACGAGGAACGGCCTTTAACCGCAGGTTGAAAAGCCGTTCCTCCGGCCCAATTTCTCCAGAAAAGCCGCTGCAGGCTATTAAACGTTAACTCTTTTGATGAATGCCTTCGGCATGAAAGAAAATTAAAACGATAAAGTCATAAAAGAAAAACAAAAAACAAAACTGCATAAAAGCAAAAGAAATAACAGCATTAAAAGCAACAGAAATTAAAAGAAATTATTTGAGTTAACAAATCGTTTCTGCTGAAGCCGCAAAGAGCGCGGCTTCAGCAGAACTCCACGTTATGCTACAACCAAATTATAAATGGTGAAAAATGAAAGCCAAAAATCTTATAGAATATTACAAAAATTTTGCGATTACTACAGAAGATCTATTTGGTGTAAGTATTGAACTAGTCGGCCCTGCAAGTTTAGAGGGAAAAAATTTTGAAAATGCTCAAGGACCCTTTAGACACGCTAAAGGAGTTTATATGATAACTGACAATCAAGATAATATTCTTTATATAGGCATGTCTCAGCAAAACTCAATTGGACATCGTATTTTCAAAAGAATAGAAAAGGTTGAAAATGGAGATCATGGAAACGTTCTCTTGTCTAGCGTTTATGGAATAATTCCATCCAAACCAGAATATTCAATACTTTATGAAAAAGTAGGTTTAAGTTTGGTTTTCAAGTCTGATAATAAACGTCCCATTATGAACAAAAGAATGTGAAATAATAAATTCAATAAATAATTGCATAACCACCGTCTTCACTCGGAACCCGCAAACAGCGCGGGTCCGGTGAGCCGGAACGTTGTGTAACAAACAAGAATTCCCTGACAATTATTTATGGACGATAAATTACTTGAGAAATACCTTGCATATGCTAGCACCGAAGAGGCCTTTGCAGTTCTCTTTGTGAAGAAATATCTAGCTCAAGCAAAAGGGCACTGGATAGACATCATAGATAGCAAGCGATACGAAATGTCTCCGGATAATTTGCATTTCCGTTTCGTCCTTGGCGGTTTGTACAAGAGGAAAGTGCGACCGCAGTATCCATCCAAATCCAAATATACCATTAATGGCAAATTTGACGAACGCAGTTATTACTTGATGACACGAGCGATAACCTGGGAAACCGCACACAATGATATAGAGCAGCAGAAGTCAGAAAATGTGTCGATGACAAAATTCAAAATAACAGGGGTGAGCTACCCCAAAAATCGATATGGGAATGGATATTTCCGAGATGACGCACCACCAGAGATAAAAGCTCTTGCAAAAAATCTTTCAGATAAAACGAATCCTTTGTGGGACAGGGCCATGCAATACACCAATGACGAGGAGGAGTTCGTTTATAAGATCAAAAACGTATCCATTCTATAGCGGAGAACCTAATAGAAATAGTTCGATTCTTAAGCCAGTCAGAAAACTGCATTAACAGCATAACAACAGAAAAATAAAAACCAAAAAACAAAGAAAATAATTACACAACAAAGCGTTTCTGCGGACCCGCAGACAGCGCGGGCCCGCAGAACTTCACGTTGTGCATGGGAAAATATGACTACTACATCAAATACGGCTATAGAGTCCTCTAGAACTTTCACAGAACCGATTTTTGGTGAGTCTATTACATGTTTGACCACCAATAATACATATACAATCGGTAAAAAAATTGGTGAAGGTAACTTTGGGATTGTTTATGAATGCACCGACGTTTGGAATAATACTCTTGCTGTTAAAGTCTTAAAACCGAAAGGAACCTATGAAAAAGTTAAAGCATCCGCCGAGGCAGAGTTTATAAAATTATTCCAATTAAGACATCCATATATTACCTTTGTATACGATGCATTTGAATTTAGAGATACTTTCTATATTATCACCGAAAGATGCCACGGTTCCATTTCAGAAATATTCGAGATACCTGATTTTAATGGGATGTTATGGATAATGCCTCTGGCTAGACATTTGCTCCAAGCAATCAATTATTTGCATCTGAACAATTATGTTCATCAGGATATTCACGAAGGCAATGTTTTCGCAGCATTTGTTAAAGATGACATGGTAACAACAAAAGATGCTGTTATTCAATTTAAATTAGGCGATCTTGGGGTTTCAAAACTTATTAATGAAATAGATTTAGAGAACACGAGAGCACAATGGATGCTGCCCCCTGAAGTGTTAAATCCAAAAGAGTTTGGGCCTATTGACTCACGAATTGATATTTACCATGTGGGATTGTTGTTACTTCAAATAGCACATTCAAGGAAAATACAGTTCACTCAAGATGAGATATTATCAGGCAAACCAAGAGACTTGGCATTACAATTGGCAACCCCTTTCAACTTTGCTCTCGAAAAAACGCTAAGGAGGCATGTTGAATATCGAACAGCAAATTCTATGGAAATTTGGAGAGATCTAAATAGCCCATCCAGCTAATATAAAGAATAAATTTAGCACAACCAACGTCTCCACTCGGACCCCGCAAACAGCGCGGGTCCGTTGAGCCGGACCGTTGGGCATGATGGACACACATGAAAGTTAAACGGAAGAATATATCACTACTGCTTGGAAATGGTCCTAATCGGTCAAACGATTCAGGTGTTTCTTGGCACCAAGTCCTTCAGCAACTAGCTTTGTTCAGCAATAGCAAATCAGTACTGAAAAACTCAGAAATAAAACCATTTCCATTACTATATGAGGAGCTTGCGGTTCGTTGTGTTCGTAATGGAAAGATGGAAAGTGATTTGAAAAAGCGTGTTGCTATCCTAATGAAAGAGATGGCTCCTAATGGCATACATGGGCGTATTGCTAACGCTGGTTTCAAGCATATTATGACCACAAATTATGACTATTGCCTTGAAACGGCTGCTAACGAGACAGTCACACCTGCAAACATTCGAGAAGAGAACCGTTACAACCTTTTTAGAAGACGTCAGGTTTCAAATACGACAGTATGGCATATTCATGGTGAAATTGATAAGCCTCGAACTATTACCTTGGGGCATGACCATTACGTAGGATATTTACAAAAAATTAAAGAATATTTGGTTTGGGAGCGCAAAAACATCAGTCAAGATTTTGCTGAAAGGCACTCCCCTTTCATGCAAAAACAAATAGACTTCGATCATCATGAAGATATGTCACATTCGTGGGTTGATGTATTTCTTAGAGATGACATTCATATTTTTGGTTTTGGGTTGGACTATAGCGAAATAGACCTTTGGTGGCTTCTGATATTTAAGGAAAAACAGAAGTTAAAGGCTCGAAAATACACAAGCCTTCCTGCCTTTGGTGCTACGTGGTTTTACAATATTTACGAAGAACCGTTATCAAAACTAACACTCGGAAAGCTCTCTATCCTCGAATCAATCGGCGTTCAAATAATAAATATTGAGGTTGACCGAGGTTATGAGCGTGCCTACCACACAGCATTCAGTCAATTAATTGAAAATGCCCAACAACCGGGTGAACATTGACCGGGCAAAACGACGCGCCCGGTAAGTTACCCGGAGCGTTGGGCAACCAAAATCTATTCGATTAAAATTTCACTAAGAGGACATTATGAAAAAGATCAGTTATTTACTACTTGCCACATTAATGATCTGTTCTTGCAGTTCCAATCAACTAAAAGAAGAGGATTTTTACGGGGAATGGGAAGGCCGGTATGATATGAGAAAAGATGGCAAAACCAAAAAAGATATTTCGAAAATTTCTCTGAAAATCGGGAAGGGACTAGATGGAACTCTAATTTTGTATGTTCCAATAAATGATCTTATGAGCAATGAAGTTCAGTTTGAAGTCGAAGGTAAGTTGGAAAATAACAGCTATTTGTATACGTTAAATTCTGAAACTGAAAAGGATGCTAATACTAGAGTGATGGCAAAATGTAATTCCAAAATATCAACAGACAAGTCTTCATTAACTGTTGATTGTAATATTGTTGCAAAGGGGGGAGAGGGTGAGATTATTTCTGCGGTATTGTCTAGAAAATCAGGCAAATAAACGCCAAACATAACGCTGCAAGGGACTAGCAAGCAACCCGTTTTTTCGAAGTCCAGTCTTGCTGTCAAACTCACAGGTAACCCATTGATCAATGGTCAAATTCCGCAAGCCCCTGAGCTTGAAAGTTGGACATGAGAGATTCAGAATAATGAAAAGGTGCTTATGGAAACTTGTTTCGTGATGCAGCCATTCGACGGTTCGACCTTCGATCGTCGCTACGATGAAATATTCAAGCCTGCGATTGAAGCTGCTAGGCTTGATGCGTACCGCGTTGATCAGGACCCAGGAGCAAGCATTCCCATTGACGAGATCGAACGAGGAATACGCGATGCGCGCATTTGCCTTGCCGAGATTTAAATTCGGGGGACAGTATATCAAATTAAAGTGATGCAGGTGCTCTCTTCTGCTGGTCTAATAGCTTTCTCGCAAGACTCGTTGCGCAAGTTTTTGGTCTTGCCTGGTGTCTTGTCGTAGACCCTTCGCATTTTTCTGGAGAGCTCGCATAATACTCTCCAAAAGATCAGCCATTTTGCCGAGCATCTCGTCATGCTGCCATTCAATATTGGTGAATGGACCATCTGCAGTCAACAATTTCCCGGCCTATATGTCATCGCAAAGTTGCATAAACTCTGTCAGCAAATGGGCAGTTTTTGTGGTAAGATGCGAGTTCATAAATTATTAAAACAAGAAGCATTTGGTTTCATCTTGCAATAACAGGTTTGGTCATGCCCAAGGCGTTTAATCCGCTTGGTGGGTTCTGGAAAACATTCATGGACAATACCTCATTCATAGTGGCGGGAAGTCTGATCGACGGCAGCGGGGCTGGTGTGCGAAAGGATGTCTTTCTGGCGGTGCAGGAGGGAATCATAACCGCCATTGATTCCGTGGCACACCTTCCCCGCGTGGACGGAGCGGCCATAGCTGATCTCTCACACTGCACCATTCTGCCGCCCTTGGTTGACTGCAGTGTGGCCCTGTCGCGGTCGCCATCGGTGGCAAGAGATGTGCAGATCGCCTCTTCTCAGGCAGGCCTTGCCGAAAAGGCAGCCATGGTGGGGCGGCATATTCGCTACTGTCATGCCCACGGAGTGCTGGGAGTGGCTGAAAACGACGAGATATCCGATCTGATCGAACGCTGTTGGCAGGGGGTGGAGTTGGGCGGAATGATTGACATTCGGATCTCCGGCAATGGCTGCTTGAGCGAAAAGGGTTGTGCCGCAGGCGGAGCTACTGAAGGCAACTTTATTAGGATTAGCTATTCCGCAAGTATCGACGACGGCGATGATTCGTCTCCCCGACTTGATTATAATGACCTGTGCGGCATTCTTCAGGGCAGAGGCGGCAAGAAGGCAATCGTGGTGGCCAATGGTGCCCGGCAGGTAGCGGAGGCCCTTGCTGCTGGCTGCGATGCCATCGAACAGGGCTACGGCATGGGCGAGGACAACCTCCGCAAAATGGCGGAGAAGGGTGTTTTGTGGATTCCCAGCGTGCTGCGGGCCAAGAATGCCCTGGATGGTGCGGGGTCCGGCGGCGACGTATGCTGCCGTTTCTCCCAGCGCTATGTGGCCCCGGGCCAGGCGGTGCCGGGCGCCGAGGCATTTTGGCAGAAGGTGCTCGCCGAACAGCTCCGGCAATTGCGTTTTGCCAGAAATGCGGGAGTGGCTATGGCCCTTGGAACCGGAGCCGGCAGCACCGGCATACTCCATGGCGAGTCGATGCTTGAAGAGATGAAACTCTTTATTAAGGCCGGCTATTCCCTCCCCGAAACCATCCGCTGCGCCTCGGAAAACGGTGCGAGGTTCTTCGGTATGGAGGGCTTGGGGCAGCTTGCCGTCGGGCGGCGGACAACGTTTTTGATCACCAGGGGCGCAGTGCAACAACTACCGAGAAAGCTCTCCTACCTGGCAGGCATCTATGTTGATGGTGCGCCAAGTAGAGCATATAGCAAGATTCCTTTATAAGCGGAGATCCTATGTCATTGCCACAGTGGCAGGAACAACTGCCTGCAGCGAAAATCGTCACGGCGCAAGTGGCCCTGGAGTCGATTCACAATGGCTGCCGCGTCTTTATTGGTACCGGCTGCGGCGAGCCGCAGCACCTCATCCACGCCCTGGTCGCGGGCGGCGACAACCAGGACATCGTCATCTATCAGATGTTTTCCCACACCCTGGCGCAGTATGTCGATAATCCGGATTTTACCGAGCGTTTTTCCCTCAAGCTGTTTTTTATCAGCGAACCGATGCGCAAGGCGGTGTTTGAAGGCAAGATCGATTATCTGCCCACCTATCTTTCGCAGATTCCGAGATTATTCAAGAGCCATCGCATCGGTCTCGATATCGCCCTGGTTCAGGTCAGCCCCCCCGATGAATTCGGCTACTGCAGCCTTGGGGTTTCCGTCGATATCACCCGTTCCGCCCTGGAGAATGCCGAGCTGGTGATTGCCCAGGTCAATCCCTGCATGCCGCGGGCCTGGGGCGACAGCTTTGTGCATATCGACGCTATCGACTATTTTGTTCCCCATGAAGAGCCCTTGGTGACCTATGATCTCAATTTCCTGGGCGATCATATAAGCCGCCGCATCGGCCATTTTATCTCCCAGCTGATTCGCGATGGCGACACCCTGCAGATCGGTTTTGGCTCGTTGCCCAATGCCATCCTCAAGCACCTCGTCGACAAAAAGGACCTGGGCCTGCACACCCAGCTCATTACCGATGCCATGCTGCCGCTCTTTGAAAAAAAGGTCATCACCAATAAATTGAAGACCCTGCTGCCGCGGCGGGTCGTGGCCTCGTTGTGCATGGGTTCGGAAAAGCTGTATAACTACGTCAATGACAACCCGCTGTTTGATTTCCGCTCGTCGGAGTTCGTCAGCGATCCCCTGGTGATTGCCCGCAACGATAATCTCGTGTCCATCAGCTCGGCCCTGGAGGTGGATCTCACCGGCCAGGTCTGTTCCGACTCTCTCGGCTACCGTTTCTACAGCGGCATCGGCGACCAGGTGGATTTTCTGCGGGGGGCGGCCATGTCCAAGGGCGGCTTCTCGATCATCGCCCTGCCGTCCACGGCGCAAAATGGCACGGTTTCCCGGATTGTCTCACATCTGTCGGAGGGCGCCGGCGTTGCCACCACCAGAGGCGACGTCAATTTCGTGGTGACTGAATACGGTTGCGCCGAATTGCAGGGCAAGGGCATCTACCAAAGGGTCATCGAGCTGGCGCAGATCGCCCATCCCAAGTTCCGCGCGCAACTGATAGAGGCCGCCAAGAAGCACCATTATATCTTCGCCGACCAGCTGCCGCCGATGGAGCGTGATCTCATTTTTCTGGAAAAATACAACTGGCGGATCACCATGAAGAACGGCCAGAACGTGTCGATCCGGCCGCTGTACCCCTCCGACGAATTCGATTATCGTAACTTTTTCTACTCCTTGAAAGAGGAGACCATATATAAGCGATTTTTCTATAAAATGCGCCTTTTCTCGCACGAGGTGGCGCAGCAGCAATGGGCGGAGGTTGACTACCACGACAATATGTCGCTCATTGCCCGGGTGCGAAAGGGCGATCACCAGGAGGTCGTGGCCATCGGCTCGTACTACCGGGAGGAATACGGCTATGCCGAGGTGGCCTTCGTCGTCCACGACGACTTCCAGGGGCAGGGCCTGGCCAGCCAGATGCTGGGATTTTTGGAGCAAATCGCCAAGGAAAACAAATTCATCGGCTTTGTCGCCACGGTCCTGGACGAGAACCAGGCGATGTTCAACGTCTTCGCCAAGCGTTATCCCCATGCCAAATTGGCCCCCAATCTGAGCGGCGGATTTTTCGTCACCATGGATTTTCAGCCCCCGGCCGAGGGCGATGGGCAGTAATCCGTGCGGGCCACCTGCGAGTGATTCTTTGAGGTCGGGAGTCACTTGCCTTCTGTCCCGCCGCGTGACCCAGCCAGATCATGTCAATGACGCAAAAATTCAAGGGTGCGCAGGTAGGGCTTTAACCAGAAAAGGACGGTTAGAGGCAACACCACCGTTAATGGAGCAGCACCTTGTCTCGGATGAATCCCATTTTCTCGACATTCTCTAGAACCTTTGCCAGAATTTCTGGTTGCATTCTTGGGGTACGGCTGAGTATCCAGAGATATCTTCTGTCGGGGGTTCCAACGACGGCGTACTCGTATTCCTGTTCCAAGTCGATGATCCAATAGTCTCCCCGGAAAGGCCAGAAAAAAGAGACCTTAAGGCGGGCGTTGCTGGCCTTGTCGACGACCCAGGCCCGTCCCTTGGCCTGCCGCAGGCTGCCATCTTGCTCGTCCCGGCAACTATTCAGCACATCTATCTCGCCATCCGGGCGAGCGGTATATTGTGCCGTGCTGTTCTGGCAGCCTTTTTGAAAGCTGTTCGGGTATCGGCCGATTTCATACCACAGGCCAAGATAGCGATCGAGGTCGACATGGGCGACGGTCTGTAGCGGTTTTTCCGGGGCAATACTCGTTGTGGAGAGAGAACACGCGGCCAGAAAGAGGGAGACTGCAACAAGGGTTAAGGCCTTCATAAACATACCTCTTTTCTGATCAAGAAGGAGTTTTTTGTCCGGCAATTACGGGCACCCAGCATATCATGCTTGGAAATCGAATTTCATGACTTTCTGAAAGTGCGTCACCAGATAAATATGCTTGGTCGTGACCTGAAAAAATGCACAATCCGGTGCAGCTAAGAAATCGGTAAGATGCGGGTGTTTGGATAAAAAGAGAACCTGCTTTTCCTCGCGTGCCAGTCCGGTCAGCTCCTTGGTTGTGCCGAGAATGGTTGCCGCGGCGGCCTGGGTGAAATCCTTCACCTGATTGCTGCGATTATCCATGAGTAAGGAAACCCGCGGGTTGGTCGAGAGATTGTGCCATTTCCTGGTGGCGCGGGAGGTGGCAAAAAAAAAGTGCCGCAGGTCGGGGGTGCAGGCAACGGCAACCAGATTGGCATAAGGAGCCGAGCCGGCAGCCGTGGCGAGAACGGCCAAGGGCTGCTTGCAGCAGAGTTCCAGCAAGATATCAGGGTATATTTCAGAGGTGGTCATTGTTGGCTAAATTCCTCCATGAAGGCGACTTGCAGGCATGTCCGCCATGAGGTTCTTCTAAACAAAGGCTGTCAAGGATTGACGGGGAAAAGGACCGTTGAGGAAAGGGCATACGAATCACCTGATTGCAATCGCAACTACCGACGCAGCTTTGTTTGATAATAGCTGAGTTGTGGGGCCTAGCCAGACAAACCAAAGGTATGTCCTCGCGGTATAATATCGCATGGGCCAAGATATACCAATTAATTTACATATCCTGTCTCAACAAGGGTCAGGGGCTTGTCTTTATGATAGCCCCTTCAGGATGCCCTCACGAAACCAAACGATACAGTGTACTCACCTGAAGGCTTAAAGAACCAGCCAGCATAAAGAGACGAGCTGCAGATGGGAGTGTTTACTATCATTAGTCCCATATTTTTCTCCTATTGAAGTAGTGTTGTTTGACCCTATTGTTAAGGCATGACAAGGAAGAGAGAAAGCTCTTCCCTATAACCGATGAAAAACAACCAATGAGGTAAGAATATGAATAGCGATTTTGGTTCCCTGACTTGGGTGAATGATAAAGAAGGCCACGAGTATGTATGTGTTATCGATCGGCAGGATACGGTGACGAATTATGAGAGTCTCAGTGAGGGTGAGCGCTCGACCTGCAACAACGTCAATGATTTTATCGCAACCGATCGGTGGTAGCAGCCGGCTGGCTGGGCCAGGGGTTCAGCCAGAGTAAACAATTATAATTGGAACTGCGGCAGGTTTACTTTCCCAAACGGAAATTTTACTATACAGTGCAACGAAAAAGACAGAGGCGGCCAGGGTTACTGGCTGCCCCTGTCTTTTTTGTGTTCGCTAAGGCGCAAAGAGAGATTCTTCGCTACAGTTTGTAAGGCTTGCAAGCCTTGTAAATCATGCTTGCTAGAACACCCGTATAGTTAACCTCAGAGGGTTGCCCGCTTATGGACTTCTTTTTTGTCGCTGTCACCTGGCTCGGTTCCCTGTATCTTCTTTTGCCGCTGACGGTACTGCTCTGCCTGCTGTTGCTCTGGTACGGCAAATCCGGGCAGGCAATTTCGATCAGTCTGGGGATGGTGATCACCATCATCTCCGTCCATGCGGCTAAACTGTTGTTTCGCCGGCCGCGACCGTCCTCGCCCGACCTCCTTGTGGCGATGCCCGCCGACTGGTCATTTCCCAGTGCCCATACGGCCCAGGCTGCCGCCTTCTTCCTGTCGGTGACCTTGATTGCCTTTCAGGTCTTGCCGACACTCTGGGCGACTCTTGTAGCCCTTCTCAGTCTGCTGGTCATCGGCCTTGTCGGATATTCGCGCATCTACCTCCAGGTGCACTACCTTTCCGATGTTTTGGCAGGGATGGCTTTGGCCGTTCTCATTGTTTCAGGGGTGAGGTTGCTCGTTCCTCTTCTGCCTTGGCTACAGGGGAAATAGCTGGCTTTACTGACAACACATTGCATTCTTTAGAGGGGAGTTTAAACCGTGCGAAATAAATTTCTCGGCCAAGGGGAAGAGGGCTATCACCCGATACGCAAGATCATGGTCTGCCTATCCGGTTTGCGCTATGCCATTCGCTATGATTTCAGCGTCGCTTACAAGTTCTACCTTTCCCTGTTTATGCTCCTGACCTGCTTTTTTCTCCGCCAATGGGTCGATTTTCTTGTCATCATGGCCGCCACCGGCCTGGTGCTCATTGCTGAATTGTTCAACAGCGCCATCGAGGCTCTTTGCGACTTCATCGAGACCAATGAAAACGAGAAAATTAAGATAATAAAGGACATATCCGCCGCGGCGACAGGTATCTCCATACTTCTCTGGGTTGTTGTCCTGCTTACTGAACTCAGCAACTTCTGGGCAATCTTCCATGTCTAATGGGAATCGGCCGCAGGCCCTCGGGGTGTAGAGATTTTAGGCCTTGTCCGGCAAATGGCTGAGCTAATTTGCCGGGTTTTGGTGTATATTATCTGGCCTTTGGAAAAAGCGGCAAATAAACAACAATCGGGAAGGGTTTATGAAGGGTTCACTGGACGAAAAATTTAAAACGGAACTGAAACAGTTGATTATTGAGGAATGCGATCTGGACATCGGCCCGGAAGATATCCCCGACGATGACCCTCTGTTTGGCGAGTCTTCCTTGGTCGGGCTTGATTCGATCGACGCGCTGCAGATATCAATCGCCATCCAGAACAAGTACGGCGTGGTGATTACCGACAGCAAGGAGTTGCGGCAGGTCATGACTTCATTTGCTTCCTTTGCCGACTATATCCGGCCGGAGTGAGGCCGCATGGAAAATGTCTACATTACCGGCAATGCCATTCTCTGTTCTCTCGGCGAGAGTCTTGATGCAATAGTCGAGAGCATACGTAATAAGGTCTGCAAGACAACCGACATGCCGATCAAGGTTGCCGGCCTTGACTACACCCGGCCCCACTATCGGATTCCCGGCGCGGCGCAGGACAACCTTGCAGACCTTGACCAGCAATTCTACCGGATGCTTTTCGACACGGTCGGCCGGGCCATAAAGGATGCCGGGCTGACCGAGGCCGAGCTTGCAGGCTGCGCGCTATTTTTCGGATCGACATCAATAGATATGCCGATGGCCGAATGGGGCTATAAAACCGCCGGGCAATCAGGATCGAGGCAAATCTCCGAAGAGACCCCCGGCTATGGCATGATCATCAACCGGGTCGCCGAACAATTTGGGGTCTATGGCCCATGCTACACCTTTGCTACCGCCTGCACATCAAGTGCTAATTGCCTGCTGTACGCCGCTTCCCTGATACAGGCCGGGCAGATCGAACGGGCAATCGTTGTCGGCTATGATCTGTATATCGATGTCGGGCTGCTTGGCTTTGAATCGCTGAAGCTGATCGAGTCGAGCGGGTATAAGCCTTTTGATAAGAACCGGGTCGGGGTCATCATGGGCGAGGGTTGCGGCGCGGTTGTTCTTGAAGGCAAACGCCGGACACCTGACAACTTCCGCTTTCTCGGCGGGGCGAATGGCTGCGACACCTTCAATGTCACCACCCATAATGCCAGCGGCCGGGACATCGCCGCGGTGATCAGTGATGCCTTGAGAAATTGCAGACTCAGCCCCTGCGATATTGACGCGATCAAGGCCCACGCCACGGGGAGTCCCGTCAATGACGTCACGGAATTTAACGGCATGAAGATCGTCTTTGGTGACGAAATGCCTCCCTTTACCGGCATTAAGCCCTATGTCGGGCACACCGTCGGCGCATCGGGAGTCATTGAACTGATACTTATCACGGGGGCGGTGGCCAGGGGCTTTTTCCCGGCAACGGCTGGATTCAAGGATGTCGATGAGGCCATCAACGCCCGGCCACTCACGGAAAACCTCATGATCAAGCACGGCAATTTCATGCTGAATTTCTTCGGATTCGGCGGCAACTGTACATCGTTCATCGTCACCAATAAGGACTGACAGTCATGTATATCCACAACGCATCGGCGTTTGTTTGCGATCCTGTTGATGATATCGCCCCGCTGAAAGCCGAGCTGAAAAAGTACACCGACTATTTTTTCCGCAGGGTCAATAAATTCATCATGCTGTCGCTTATGGGCGTGCACCAGTGTGTGCACGGCAGAACGATAGATCCTGCCACCGCCGTGTACCTGTCCACCGAAAACGGCAATCTGGGCGACACGGAAAATGTTCTGCATCAGATCTTTCGGGAAAATTCCTTTCCCAAGCCGCTCAATTTTATCAACACCATGAGCAATACCGCCTCCTTTTATGTGGCGCAGAGCCTGCAGACCCTAGGACGCAGCATAACCGTGTCGAGTAAAAACGTGGCCTTCGAGCGGGGCCTGGAGCTGGCGCGGGTCGATTTTGCCTTGCAGCATATACAAGAGGCCTTGATCGGCGGGGTTGATGAAGCACTTTTCTCAAGGAAAAAATTTACCGAGAAATATCATGCCTCCTATCATTCCGTAAAGCTCGTCGAGGGCAGCAGCTGGCTGTACTGTACTGCCCGGAAGGCAGGGGCGATAGGTGAAATCCTCGATGTCGCCACCTTCCGGGACCGCGAGCAGGCGCTTGCCTGGGCGAGCAGCGCAGCCTCCGGTCATACCGTGCTGGCTTTCGGCATCCTCATGACGCCGCCTGACAAGGAGCTGTTCCGCAAACAATGCGGCAATCATGAGGAACTTGATTACATCACTAGGTTTGGCTATTACGAGACCTCCTCGGCCTTTGCCGTCGGCCATTTTCTCAAAACCTCCAGCAAGGCCCGGCTGCTGCACATCAATTGCGACACAAGAGGCCAATACAGCTGTGTTGCCTGTCAAAGGTATTGAAAGACAGGTGTTCTAACGGCCGCAGGTGCCAGGGATTTTCAGGGGCATTTCTTGCGGCTTCGGGCATACAGGGAAGCGGCCAGCATGGTCGCACAACAAAAGGCCAGAAGGGCTGAGGCCTCGGGAAGGATGGCGCGCAGATCGCCGCCCCGGAGAAGGATGTCGTAAAATCCGCTCTGCCCCCAATACAGGGGGGAAAACAGGCAGATCGGCCGCATGAAATCGGGCAGGGCATAAATCGGCACCATGATCCCGCCCAAGGCGGCGCCGATGACTATCGATACCGGGGCAAAGACGGCAATCTGCTCGTAGGTCCGGCCTATCGTCCCGAGGAGGATGCCATAACCACAAGCGGCGGCGATGACGCAGACCATCATGATGAAAAACAGCAGGGGTTGACTCCCCGGTTCAAAGGCGGCAAGGCCAAACAGCGGCAGAATATAGATGCCGGCCATGACGATAAAGATGAACTGAACCAGGCTGACGATCATATAGGCTATGATTTTCCCCGAAATAAAGGTCAGGTAGCTGACCGGCAGGACCTTCAACCGCAGCAGGGTGCCGGACTCCCTTTCCTTGATCAGTGAGCCGGCCAGCGGCACGGCAATAAAAAAAATGCCGAAAATGGCCCAGGCGGGGACATTCTGCTGCACGGCGGTAGGTTGCTTGATAAAGCCCATCGCCGAGCTGAAGTGTTCCTGCACCGGTATCAGGCTGCTGCCCATAAAGAGCTGCGGCAGCAGGTCCTTGGCGTTTAACTCCGGCAGGGGCATAGCCGTACGCATTGCCGGCGGCAGATTGGCGCCGATCTTTTCCGGAAGCATGGCCAGGCTTTTTTCAACCAGCAGCCGGGTCTCCACCGCCATGATGACCTGCCCCAGGGCTGAACGCACCGCCGAACGAAAACTGCCATGCACCGTCGGATCAAAACGCACCAGGATCTCCGGAATCGCTTGGGCTGGTGCAACCACGCGCTCGGGAAAGAGGTTCTTGGCAGCCGTCATCTGTGCCGCCTCGATCGCAGCGCTGCTGAGGCCGAGGGGAAGAATCACCGCAAACTGGTATTTCGAGGCCGCCACCAGGGCATTGGCCGTATCCACCGTCAACGCCTCGCCGTTCAGGGTTTCGACGAGGCGGATGGTATCCATCCCGCCGAACATGCCGCGAATCTCCTTGCCGATTATGCCGTGGTCATGATCGATAAAGAGGACCTCGACATGGGTCGTGGTAACCTTGTCCTGAATGAGGGTTATGACGATTACCAGGAAGGCCGGCATAATGAAAAGAAGGACCATCCCCAGCCGGTCGCGAAGGAGCAGGAGCAATTCCTTGGCAATTGATACAAAGAGTTTTGTCAGGGCCATAACCGTTTACTCCCGCAGATGTTCGCCGGTTTTCTGGAGAAACAGGGCAGCGAGATCACCGCAGCCCTCGGCCTCGGCGAGAAGGCTTTGCGGTGTTCCCTCGGCAATGATCCGGCCGGCATCGATAATGGCGATCCGCCGGCACAAACGCTGTACTTCTTCGAGATAGTGGGAGGTATAGATCATCGCCATGTTCCGGTGGTTGAGGGAGGCAAGCTTTTCCAGTATCAGGTGCCGCGACTGGGCGTCAATACCCACCGTCGGTTCATCGAGAAACAATAATTGCGGGTCATGGATGATACCGACGATGAGGTTGATGCGGCGTTTCATGCCGCCGGAATAGGTTGCCACCTGGCGGTGGCGCTTGTCATAGAGGCCGAACATCTCCAGATAATATTTGGCCTTTTCCTGCAGCAGTGCCCGTTTGAGGCCATACATCCGGCCAAAATAGCTGAGGTTTTCAAGGCCCGTAAGCTTGTCGTAGAGGGCGAGGTCCTGGGGCACAAAGCCGATTTTACCGCGCACCGCTGCCGGATTTTTTAGGGCGTCAATTCCGGCGACCATCAGCGATCCCTGGTCCGGACGAAGCAGCGTGGTGAAAACCGAGATCAGGCTGGTCTTCCCCGCGCCATTCGGGCCAATGAGACCGCACAGCTCCCCTTTGGTCAGGGACAGGGAAACACCATTCAATGCCGGGGTCTGATTGCCGGCGTAGGTGAGATAGAGATTCCGGCTATAGAGGAGTGGCGCGTTATCGTTCAACTTGCCCCTCTTTTCCGGTCATTGCAGACACGGAGGATGTCGGTATACAGGGCTTGCTCGCTTTGCCCGCATTGGCGGAGGATTTCGGCAAGATTCTCATAGGTGTCGGAGACCTTGCCCCTGTCCTTGCACATCCGTGCCCCGGAACCGGCGAAGCGGCGCCAGGTGTCGCCGATCTTGGTCATCCGCTCGGCGAGAGGAAAGAGCGGGTCAAGGTGTAAGAGTTCGGCTGCTTCCTGCAAAAATGCCGCATATATAAAGCGAAAGCCGCCACCACCGGTGCCAATTTCCTCCTGCATTCTGATCAAATGCCCGAGATACAGCAGGGCCTTCTTGTCGCCTAATTTCTTCGGCCATTTTTCCAGCCGGTCGGCAAGAAAGGTAATGCCCCGCACCCCGAGAAAGGGAATGGGGACACGAAGCATGGTCGTGGATACCCGCACCAGGCCCTGCCATGCTGCTGCCGCCATGTCCGGTGCCTGGGGGACCGCTTCGAGGTAATACATGGCCCCCTTTGGCGCCAGAGTCCCTTTGGCGAAGCGGGCGCGCTGCAGGTCCTGGCGTTTGCAGCGGACCACCTGCTCAAAGACTGGATCGCTGATCAGGTACTCATCCCCCTGCCGGCCGAAAACCACCAGATTGTGCATGTTGAAGTGAAAACGAAAGGCCGGCGGAAAGTAGGGCAGCCAATAAGCGCCGGTCTGACAGCCGACGGGAACGCCCTCGGCAAGTTTGGCATCGAGGACCTGCATAGCCTCTTCCTCGGAACGGAACTTACGGCGCCGCACGGTCACGCCGAGACGCTTGTTGACCTTGCTGAAAATGCTGCCGACATTGCCGCGAAAGGTAGTGAGAGGGAGGCCATTGATCTTAATAAATGGCATATAGCCGAAGAAAAGCCCCTCGCCGATCCCAAAGGCCAGGGCCTCGGAACATTCTATGTGGTGAAAGCGCAGCAGGTTGGCGGTTACGCCGCTTTCGCAGTGCGCCGATTGACTATGGGGAAAGGGGATAAGAGCGTCCATTAAGGGTGACGAATGCCTATGGGAAGAAAAGTCGTTGGGATAGTTTTCAGTTCCGCCGTCGCCACGCCGAAGACTGTTGCGTGCCTTGATCGTGTGGAACTACCTTAGCTTTCATATTTTTTTTACACCTGCTTGGCAATCCGCCACTACGCCGCAACAGAAAAATCTCAGCCTTATTGAAGTCTTGCCGTTAATGTGCCGAGGGCGAAGATTTGTGAGATTGACTATCAAACAGGATAGTGCCTGCAGTGTCAATTTCTATTTGAAGGTGATGGCGTATACCGCACGGACAAATGGTTCGTTTGCGCAGGCCGGCTGACCGACTCGCCTTTAAAAGCCGGCCCTCTGCCCGCTAATTGCCCGCCTGTGGTTGATCTAAGACCCTCCTTGGGCTTTATTGGCAGCAGGTTTTCTACTTAAGGGCTTGTTGAACTTTTCGATGATGGCTGGCCAGAATATGGAGAGACTTTCATCGAGGTGCAGGCATGATAATCGTCTGTGGCGGGATACTGTTGTCTATTTTTTTCGGAAAAGATCCTGGAGAGCTTGGTGTAATAGCGAGTATTGGTTTCAGTGTAAAAGTATTTGCTTTACATGTTGGTAAAAGACAGCTTTTATGCATGAGATTGGATGGCACTCTGTTGTAAAGGGTTTTTTGGAGAATCCAAAAGAAAGCAAATACTTATCATCCTCCCACAAAAATTGGTTTTTGTGGAGCAAAACATGAAAATCCACCACAATCAGAAAGGACTTACCCTGCTAGAGTTGATGGTCGTCGTTGCGATCATCGGCGTTCTGGCGGCGATTGCCATCCCAATGTACCAGAACTATATCCGCATAACCCAGTACCGCGTTGTGATCAGCAACATGCAGATGATCAGTCGTGAGTGCACGGCATTTCAAGTAGTCAACAATCGTTTCCCGGCAAATCTTAATGAAATCGGCCTTGGCAATCTTCGAGACCCCTGGGGAAACACCTACGAATACCTCAACATCGCCGATGACAAGCCAAAAACAGGACAAATGCGCAAAAACCGCAACATGGTTCCGGTCAACACCGACTATGACCTCTACAGCAAGGGACCCGATGGGGTGTCCCAAAAGCCTTTTTCCGCCCGGGCGAGCCTTGATGATATCGTCCGCGCAAACGATGGTGGTTATTTTGGTCGGGTATCCGACTATTAGA
Source organism: Desulforhopalus sp. (assembly GCA_030247675.1). Taxonomy (NCBI): domain Bacteria; kingdom Pseudomonadati; phylum Thermodesulfobacteriota; class Desulfobulbia; order Desulfobulbales; family Desulfocapsaceae; genus Desulforhopalus; species Desulforhopalus sp. The sequence continues at coordinate 1,222,713 of JAOTRX010000002.1, forward strand.
TACGAGCGGAGGTGTTATGGATGCTGGGTTGGACTTTCTCAATAGCAGGGTAGCCAGGCGGTTTAGTCTGCTTTTTCTCCTCTGTGCCTTTGTGCCGACGATGGTTTTGATCGCCATAACCTACCAGAAGGTATCAAACGAACTTGAGCAGCAAAGTCTTCGCCGCTTGAAGCACGAAGCCAATGCCTATGGGATGGGGCTTCTCGATCGGATGATTCGGCTCGACAATGAGTTGGCCAATATAGGTGGGCTGTTCAGCAGCGCCCCGGTTACTCATCTAGATTCAGCCAAATCCGTTGGACTGGAACCCCTTTTTACTGGCATAGCGGTTTTCCATCTGGGTGAAGATGTGCAACCGATCATGGGCAAGATTGATGCGACTGATCTTCAGCGGGTCATCGGAGATGCCGATCTTAGTGATGACAAACCCTTCGTGGTAACTCTCAGTGATGGTCCTCATCCCGGCCAGGTGTTTTTCGGGGTTAGCAACAGAAACGATCGTGGCGAGAAATTTGTGGTAATCGGTGCGGCCAGAATTGACTATCTCTGGGGAGTCGGCGCAAGTCCTCTGCTGCCGCCGCTCACTGAACTCACCACCTATGACCGGACCGGCCAAGCCATTATGGCAACCGAAAACAGCCCCAACGGAGAGTACGCTGAGCTCAAACGACACCAGCACGAAAATGACGCCAGGGTCTTTAGTTATAAGCTTGGCGGGGAAACTTTTTTTGCCTCGGCGGTGAATGTCTTTTTTGAATCACGCTTCCAGCGAACAGGCTGGCTTATCCTGCTCAGCCAGGCAAAGAGCGATGCCATGGCGGCTATGGATAGTTTTCGCCGGACCTTCCCGTTGATAGTCCTCTTCCTGCTGCTCTTGATCCTCTTTCTTTCGATGAGTTTTATCCGCAAAAACCTCAAGCCGTTAAAAATGTTAATTGAGGGTACCAAGCGGGTTGCCGACCGTGATTTCACCAACCGCGTGAAAATAACCAGCAATGACGAATTCGAGGACCTTGGCCGCGCCTTCAACGAGATGACCGGCCAATTAGACAAACAGTTTGCCGCCTTGCAACTTTTAGCCGAAATCGACAGAGCGATTCTCTCCTCCCTTGATCGCAAAAAAGTACTCGCCACCACCCTGCTGCGCACCAAGAAATTCTTCGCATGCACCACAACCATCTTCGTCAAACACTCAAAACAATCTCCAGGACACCTCAAGGTCTATAAGATGTTGGGGCGGCGGCAGGAAGACCCAGTCGTTAGTTATTCTGCCTCAAGCGAGGAGGACCTGCGTCTGCTGTTTGGTACAGAACCAGCGCGTTTGTTCCGTGGAGATGACATCCCGCCGCTATTCACCTCCCTGTCGGCTGAGTGTCGATTTTTTCTTCGTTTGCCGGTAGCCTTCGCACATTCCTCCGATCGTCTGCTCATCTTCGGCTGGAAAGAACCACCGCATCTTGATGAAGATGCCATGGCCCAGGCCAAGCAGATCGCCAACCAGCTGGCAGTTGCCTTAACCAATTCGCAACTCGTTGATGATCTAGAAAAACTCGCCATGGGAACCATCGAAGCCCTGGCAAGGACGGTGGACGCAAAATCAAAGTGGACTTCCGGCCATTCGGAACGGGTTGCTGAGATATCGGCGACCATTGGCAGGCATATGGGACTTACGGAGAAGGAAATTGAAAGCTTGAAAAGAGGTGGCTTACTCCACGATATCGGCAAGATAGGTATTCCCATGGCGATCCTCGACAAACCGGGTCACCTTGATGAAAAAGAGTATGCCGCTGTCTGTGAGCATCCGGCGATCGGTGCGCGAATTCTTGAACCGATCACCGCCTATCAGGACATCCTGCCCATGATTGCCCAGCATCATGAAAAGTTTGATGGGAGCGGCTATCCGCAAGGCTTACGCGGTGAGGAAATTGACCTGCGTGCTCGGATCATGTCGGTTGCCGACGTCTGGGATGCGGTGGTCTCCGACAGACCCTACCGCCAGGGATGGATCCATGATCGCGCCAAAAAGCTGATCATCGAAGGTGCGGGCAGCCACTTCGACCCGAAGGTAGTCGATGTCTTTCTGGCGGTAGTGGCAGAGCCCTGATTTCCTCAGTCTATGACATTCCCGTCACGGCCATCTGTTGCAAGGAGCATGGCTGCATCACCGGCAGGAACTCGCCTCGTAAAGCTGCGTTGAGTAGATCGTCTGCTCAATCAAACGATACCATAAAATCTTCCTGCACTTGTTTTGCAATCGGCGATGACCGTATGGAAAAAATCCAGCCTTATTGAGGTCTTACCTTTAAATTGATGAGGTGGAAAGTTTGTGAGATTGAATATCAAACAGGATAGCGCGTACAGTATCAATTTGTAATTCAACGTGGCGGCGGGAGAGATGATGGTGAGGTGATAAGAAATCGTTTTCTCAGGGCGTCTTACACCGTAAGGGCGTTGGTTTTATATGAGCGGATGGGCTGCTCTACTCAACTACATACTGCAAGGACATGATTTCGTATGCGCAGACAAGCGGCTCAACTCAGCTATAAAAACCGGATTTCTGATCGGCTAATCGTCCGCCTGTGGTTGACGGGAGACAAATGAAGGGCATATACTCTTCAAAGAGCGGCCACCCGGTGGAAACGGGACTGGTGACGCTTCTCCCCGATAAAACCTAAGCCTGGCCCATGGCGATCAGACGCCTTTCCGGTCAGGTAGAAACGCCGCTATCCTGCAAGCCTGGCGAGGAAAACCGATGCAACTGGATCTCAACCACCTTATTGGCGCCTTGTCCAATACCATCGACCTGGTCGGGGTCGATGAACTCTACCATGGCAAGCGGGTTGCCTATATGGCCGACTGCTGTGCCGCCTCCTTGAATCTTAATGACGACGAGCGGCTGCTGCTTTTTCGTGCCGGGCTGCTTCACGATTGCGGGGTATCATCGACCAAGGTCCACAAACAGCTGGTCGACGAGCTCGACTGGAACGGCTCCGACCTGCATTGCCGGCTGGGTGCCGAACGGCTGCGTCTTTTTGCTCCCCTTGCCCCCTTGAGCGATATCATCCGCTACCATCACACCCGCTGGCCGGAGTTACAGGACATACCCCTGCCGGCGAGAACCCGGCGCTACGCCAATCTCATCTTCCTCCTCGACCGGGTCGATGCTTTAGCCGGCCTGCACCCGTCGGCCAATCATCTGGTGGCCAAGGAGTCGATCCTTCGGACACTCAACAGCCTGGGGGAGAGCTATTTTGATCCGGAGCTGGTCGAGATCCTCATGCTGGTGTCGGCAAACGATGCCTTCTGGCTGGGCATGGAACCGGTGCACATTGAAGGCTTCATGGCCACCCACAGCACCGCCGGCAACCCGAGCCCCATCGACCTGGATGGTCACGACCTGCTGCATGTCGCCTCCCTGTTCGGGCAGATTGTCGATGCTAAAAGCCGGTACACCGCCGAACATTCCCGCGGGGTGGCAAGTCTTTCGCGATTCCTTGCCGAGCACAGCGGTCTGGCACCGGCAACCTGTGACCGGATCGAGGCGGCGGGCCTTCTGCACGACCTTGGTAAACTTCAAGTCCCCGACATCATACTTGATTTCGATGGGCAGCTGGATCAGGACGGCCTGTTCGCCATGCGCCATCACAGCTATGTCACCTATCAGATTCTCCGGCGCATCAAGGGCTTCGAGGATATCGCCCGCTGGGCCGCCGATCACCACGAAAAACTCGACGGCAGCGGCTACCCCTTCCGCAGGACCGCCAGTGAACTGGACATTGAATCGCGGATCATCATCATCGCCGATATCTTCCAGGCCATGGCCCAGGACCGGCCGTACCGTTCGTCGCAGCCGGTTAACACCATTGTCGATCTGCTTCGCCGCGGGGCGGAAAGCGGTCAGCTCGATGCGGAGCTGGTGTCCCTAGTTTGCGCCATGCCCGAGGCCTGCTATTCTGTCGCCGTCGGCGAAGGGTGAGCGGGGCTCCCTTTCCTATCGGTTGTCCATCCTTTAGTCCGCCGCCCCGTCAACCACCGACCTGGCGAGATCGTCAAAGACCAGATTGTGAAAGGGCATTACCGCATACCAATAGGCCCTGCCTATTAGCCCTTTGGGCAGGAAATGGGCGGTCTGCACCAGGCAATCTTCCTTAATGTCGAACTCCAGCCAGGCCTCGCCGGGCAGTTTCATCTGGGCATATAACAGCAGGCGCTGGTTTGGCCTAATATCCGCCACCTTCCAGAAATCTATGGCGTCACCCAGCCGCAGGCTGTCCGGCAGCCTGCGGCCCCGATTGAGGCCATAGCCGCCGGCAATTTTGTCCATCAGGCCCCGTAGCTGCCAAAGGAAGGTATAGCGTGACCAGCCGTGGCCACCGCCCAGCCGGCAGGCGCTGGCAAAGACCTTTTCCGGTTTTTCTCCTTTGTTGAAAGGTATGCGCCGCACATCGCGCAGCACCGCCCCGGCGGGGTCGTTGAAATCGCCGATATCGCAGGCGCGCAGGCCGCTGCTGTCGCACCACCGGCTGAGTACCTGGTTGCGGGTCAAGTCACGTTCGGCCTCGGCCACCGCCTGAGTAAACGGCATGGGCTGGATCTGCGGGAAGGTGAGGGTGGCATTGTCGTTTTGCTGCACGGTCTCACTTTTCAGGCCCTCCACCAGAGCAGCGGCAATTTTATACGGGACGGGAGTGAAGAGGACCAGCCAGTAGGAGGCAAGCTTTGGCGACAACACCGGTACCGGCACAATCCACCGTCGCAAACCCATGGTTTTTGCGGCTTGCGACACCATTTCCTGGAAGCTGATTTTCTCCGCGCCGATATCGACTACCAGGTTGCCTGTTGCCGGTACGTCGATCGCCGCTTCGAGGTAGTTGAGGACATCGCCGATGGCGATTGGCTGGGAAACGGTGCGCACCCATTTCGGGGTGAGCATGAACGGCAGCTTTTGCGCCAGATTGCGGATAATTTCATAGCTGGCACTGCCCGAGCCGATGATGACCCCCGCCCGTAGCCACAGGGTCTGAATTTGCTCGGGCTGCGCCGCCAGGATTTCCCCGGTTTCCAGGCGACTGAGCAGGTGCTTGCTGGCGGTATCCTTGACGCCGAGTCCGCCGAGATAGATGATGCGGCGGACACCCGCGGCGATGGCCGCCTGTACGAAATTCTCGGCGCTGGTGCTGTCCAGCCGCCGATAGTCATCTTTTTCACCCATCGAATGAATGAGATAGAAGGCCGTGTCCACCCCGCTTAAGGCACGGTCGAGGGACGGCCGGTCGAAGGTCGAGCCTTCCATGATCTCCACGCGATCGGCAACGGCCACCTGGACTTTCCGGCGGTTGCGGACGAGAAGCCGCACCGTATGGCGGTTCTGGTCGAGGAGGTGGTGGGTGAGGCGTCTGCCGATATAGCCGGTTGCGCCGGTGATGAGAACGGTCTTTTTGGTCTGGGGCATGGCGTACCTGAAAAAAGCCTGAGGATAATGGTGATGGTCAGTGTACCTGCGGGCCGGTCCGGCAGGCAAGACCACAGCTGTTTGTACCTGACACATTAAGACGAAAATTCCCTAAGGCAAAGTGGGACATTTGGTAGCGTACTGATAGTGAGAGCTATCAGTGAGGTCCGGCCTTGCGACAAAGCAGCACCGGGTGGCGAGACGGAGAAGGGACAATGCCCCGCCATGGGGTGGCCTTATTGCAAGCCCAGTAGATAGGAGCGCAGGTTGCTGCCGCTCTTGCTCAAGCCCAGTTTCCTCCTGATATGCTTGCGGTGAAAATCGACGGCGGCGGTGGTGATCGCCATGATCTCGGCAATGTCAGCACTGCTCCGGCCCTCCCGGACCATGGTCGCCACCTTAATTTCCTGGGGGGTGAGGATGGTGTTGAGGCTGCCGAGGCGGTTGAGGAAGGGCGAGGCGATCTCGTTCAGGCGCTCTTCGAGGATTTCGAGAATGGTCCGCTCCCGTTTCGGCAGAGGGCTGTTCATGAGCTGATGGACGTAGGGCAATATCAGGGTGCGGATGTTGGCCAGCATGTTTTCTTCGAGCTGGACGCGGTCCTTCTGGCGATGGTCGAGGAGGACCTTCAGGGCGATGTTGCTTTCCTCCAGCTTGCCGGCCTGTTCGCGAAGGTTTTCCTCCTTTTTCGCCAGGTCGCGGTGGATATGCATGAGCGGTGTGATGTCCTCGTGCGACATGACCGCCCGGCCGCTGCCCGGATCGCGGAACTTGACCACCCGCAGGGCAAACCAATGTTCCTCAGTGGGTGAGTGGCAGGGGTAATTGATGAAAAACTCCTCGATCTCTCCACCCAAAACCTGGCGGATGCCGGCGGCGATCCGTGCCGTGTCGTCGGTGGGGGAGGTGCTGGCCCGGTCGCAGGTTTCAAGATAGTTCAGGCCGATGCAGGATGCCTCGACCCTGATGCCGTTTTTCTCGCCGTATTCTCGCCATGCCCGGTTGGTTTCAATAATTTGCCCGGTGGTGTCAATAATGGCGATATGAGCGGAAATCGAATCGAGGGCGAGTTTATAGATATCCATGGCAGGCACCTTATAAAAGAGGAGCGGAGGCTGTACCCGCTACACAATGCACCACTTTCGCCGTCATTGCAAGACCCGTCAGGGCCCCGGGCCGGGGCGGCTCTGCCGGACCCGATACGCCAGAGCTTGCCGGGCGTCCGGCTGCTCTACACCCGGAGAAATTTATCACGGTATTCCCGCGGTGAGAGGTTGGTGTGCTGCTTAAATAAACGGCGGAAGGTGCTACTGTCTTCGTAGCCGATCTGCCGGGTGATCTCGTCGATGGTGGAAAGGGTCGTTTCGAGCTTCTTCCTGGCGGCCTCGATACGCACCATCTGCAGATATTGAACGGGGCTGCTGCCCGTGGCTTCTTTGAACCTTCTCTTGAAATGGCGGGGACTTATCCGCACATGGCCGGCCACCTCGTCGATCATGATCGTTCCGGAGAAATTGTCTTCCAGATAGCGCTGGGCCTTTTCTATCTCGGCATCACCGTGTTCCCTTTCCCGGCGAAAGATATAATAGGGGGCCTGGCTTTCCCGGTTGGGGTCGAGGAGCAGGGCCTTGGCGCAGGTCGAGGCCAGTTCGTCGGAGCCGTACCTGGCGATTATCCTGAGGCCGAGGTTGAAATTGGCGGTGGCGGCACCGGTACAGAGCAGGCCGTCGTCCTCGGTCACCAGGTGTTCGGTATGCAGATGGACCTCGGGAAAGGTGCGGCGGAATTTACGGGCAAACTGCCAGTTTGTCGTCGCCTTCCTGCCATTGAGTAGGCCTGTCTCGGCAAGGAGGAATACCCCGGTGCACATCGCGGCAATGGGCGTTCGCTTCTGATGTTGGGCGATAAGCCAATCGTTTAGCACACCGCGCCCCTCGGCCGATGGTTCCGGCAGGGGGATGAAGGGTGGCAGCAGGATGAAATCGCTGTCGTCGACGGCTTCGAGCGGGCGATGGGCGAGCAGCTGGATGCAGCCACTGCCAAGGGCCGGGGCGCCGTCCACTGTGGCAATTTCGGTGACAAAGAGCGGCTGTCGGTTGCCGGTAAGCGATGTCTGCCACATATTGGCAATGGCAAACATATCGAGCAGGCTGGTGATGCCTGATGAGAAGCAGCCGTCTGCGGCAAAAAAGGTAATCTTCATCCAACCCTCCTCTTTGGTTGTTGATTTCTCATGGCCGTTTATGCACGGTTTTTGGCATTTATGCCTCTTTTCATTTGTTCGTGCAAGGGGTAACTAGGTGGGAAGAGTCGTCCCTTAGGGCGAATAACTAACCAACAGGGGGTGTTCCATGGAAAATTGGCAAAAATCCGGATGTATCTTATGCGCCCAGAACTGCGGCCTGGAGATCCTGGTGGAAGACGGCAGGATGGTCAAGGTGCGGCCCGACAAGGACAATCCGCGCAGCAAAGGATATGCCTGCCGCAAGGGACTGAAGATTCTTAATTATCAATACCCCAAAGGCCGCCTGACCACCCCGCTCAAACGGATCGGTGAGGGTTTCGCGGCGATAAGCTGGGAACAGGCGACGACAGAGATTGCCGCCAAGCTGCACGCTGTCGTTGATTCCTGCGGGCCACAAAGCCTGGCCTATATGGGGGGCAGTTCTCAGGGCGGGCATTTTGAGGCGGCCTTTGGCCTGTCCCTGCTGCGGGGGCTGGGCTCGCAGTATTTCTATTCATCGGCCGGGCAGGAGTTCAGCGGCGCCTGGTGGGTGTTCGGCCGGATGCTCGGCAAACAGTACAACCTCGCCATCCCCGATGAGCATGAGGCGGAAATGCTCGTCGGCTGGGGCTGGAACGGTATGCAGAGCCATCAAATGCCGGAAGCGCCCAGGGTGCTGACCGAGATCGCCAAAAATCCCGATAAACTGCTGGTCATAATCGACCCACGGCGCAGCGAGACGGCACGGCTCGCCAATATCCACCTGCCGGTCTATCCCGGCACCGACGCCCTGCTGATGAAGGCAATGATCGCCATCATCCTCCATGAGGGCTGGGAGAACAGGCAGTATCTGGAAAACCATGTCGAAGGTTTTGCCACCATCAGGCCATGGTTTACCGATGTGGATATCGAGGCGGCCCTTGCCGTCTGCCGGCTGGATCTGCAGCCGGTCGTCGAACTCTGCCGTCTCATGACCAGCAAGCGCTGGTGCATGCACCCGGACCTGGGGATCTACATGGGCCGCCACAGCGTCCTCAACTCCTATCTGATGAACATTCTCGGCGTCATCTGCGGCAGATTCGGGGTACGCGGCGGCAATGTCATTCCCGGCATGGTCATGCCCCTGGGTTTTCATGCCGACGAACGCCATCCGAAGACCTGGCGGACGGTGGCGACCAATATGCCGCCCGCCGCCGCCGGCTCCTTTCCTCCGGCGGTTCTGCCGGAAGAGATCCTCTCCGGCAGCCAGGATCGACTGCGGGCGGTTTATGTCAATGGCTGCAATCCGCTGCGCTCCTATCCGGACACCGGCGCCTACGAAAAGGCCTTCGCGGCGCTCGACCTGCTGGTGGTGTGTGACGTGGTGATGAGCGAGACGGCACGATATGCCCATTATGTCCTGCCCTGCCGCAATGCCTACGAGTCCTGGGATGGGACCTTCTTTCCTTGGACCTACCCCGGGGTCTATTTCCAGATGCGCCGGCCCCTGGTGGAACCGCCGGGCGATTGTCTGGAGGCGTCGCAGATCTTTACCGCCATCGCCGATAAACTGGGGTTCATCCCGGAGATACCGGAAGAGGTGTATGAGGCCTCGCGCGGCAGCCGCCTGCTTTTTGGCATGAAGCTCATGGGCTGGGCGGCACGGGAACCGGCGATCCGTGCCAAGATGCCCTTTATCTTAGCGAAAACCCTCGGCAAGGAATGGAACAGCGCCAACAAGGCGGCCCTTTGGGGGATGCTGATGACCGCGCCGAAATCGCTTCGGGAAAATGCCGCACGCGCCGGATTCAATCCGGGAATGGACCAGGGGGACCGCATCTTCCAGGCCATCCTCGACAGGCCGCAGGGCTTGTGGGTGGGGCAGGCCGATACCGGCAATCCCATGGCTGGTATGGCAACACCTTCCGGCAAAATCGAGGTGTATATCGAGGAGCTGGCAGGGCAGGTGCAGGCGCTTACTGCCGACCAGGAAAGACAGGACCTGCAACTGCCTGCAGGATTTCCGCTGATCCTCAGTGCCGGTCGGCATATGCGGTACAATGCCAACACCCTGATGCGCAATCCGGCCTGGAACGAGGGCAAAAGGGCCTGTACCATCGCCATGAATCCCGGTGATATCGAGGCACTGGGGCTTGAGGATGGACAGCAGGTGCGGGTGACCACCGAGGCCGGCAGCGAAGTGGGCGAGCTGGAGGCAGGCGACGACGTCCGCCAGGGTACGGTGCTGATCCCCCACGGCTTCGGTTTAGAGTATGACGGCAAGGTCTACGGCATCAATGTTAACAGACTCACCAGTGGTGGCAATAGGGATTCTCTCGGCACGCCGCTGCACCGCTATGTGCCATGCAGGATTGAGGCGGCATAGCTGCCGAAACCCTGATCCGCAACCGTTCAGGCAGCTACGGCTTTGACGGTGGTTTATCGCCGCGTTCGGCCTTTCTCAGTATTTTCCCGGCCATTTCCGGGTACAGGGTGTTGATGCAGTCAGGGCAGATGCTGTGGGAGAATTTCGAGTCGGTGTGGTCTTCGATATAGTGCTCAATCTGTTGCCAGTAGCCGGTATCGTTGCGGATCCTTTTGCAGCTTGAACAGATCGGCAGAAATCCCTGCAGGGTTTTCACCTCGGACAACGCCTGCTTGAGGCTGGTGATCAGGTCGTTACGCTCCAGCTCGACTTTTTGCCGGGCCGATATCTCCCGTTGTAGGCTCTTGTTCCAGAAAAAGAAAAGTGCCAAAACGGCGGCCACAGCAGTGCCGGCGACGATCGCCCAGCGGAAGATCCGCGCCACGGGAATTCCCGGATCATATTGCAGCCGAATCCATTTCTGGTTTATCGCATCCCGTTCCTCGGCACTGATGGTGGCCATGGTTTTCTCAAGAATACCCTGCAGGACCGGCCAGTCCTCCCTGACCCCCATCGCCAGCTCTATCTTGCCGATCTCGGTGGGTGCCGCAACCTTGAGATTGGTGAGGCGCAGCTTTTCGATGAAGTAGCTGGCCACGCCGAGGTCCATCAAGCAGGCATCGACCCTGCCAAAGGATACAGCCTCCAGGTCCTTTTCGGCATTTTCCGTTTCCACTATCGACAAATTGAGATGTGCGTATTTGTTCAGTAATGTTGTATGGATGACCTGATCTTTGACAGCCGATATCTTTCTGCCGCGCAGATCTTCCAGTTTGCCGATAAAGGGCGCATCGACCCGGGTGATGATGACCGACGGATAGGAAATATAGGGCTTTGAAAACAGCAGAAATTGGGAGCGCTCAGGGGTTGCGGCCAAACATGGAAAAAGATCGATTTCCTTCTTTCTGCCTAAATCAAGGGCCTGCTTGAATGTCAGGTCGTAGACGATATCCATATGAACTTTCAGCCGATTTTCAAGTATTTTCACATAATCCGAGACCACTCCCTTAAAAATATGCTTACCCTGGTCTTCCTGGCTTACCCACTGGTAGGGAGGAAAGGAAACGCCGACCCCCAAGCGCAGGGTAGGGTGGTCGGCAAGCCATTGCCGCTCTGTGGTTGTTAGAAAATCGAGGGCCGTTTCGCCGGCCTCAACTGGCCGAAATGCTGCGAAAATGCAAATTGCTGCGGAGAGAGTGTAGAGACACAACCAGAGGGTTTTTGGTATCATAACGCGAAGAGCAGGTGCCTGAGTTGAGGTGCCCCGAATGTCGCCAATATCCGGGAAGATACAACTTGTGATTGCAGCACACAACGCATAAAAACTCAAGGGAATACATAAAAATAATGGGCAGCGGCAAGGGAATTGTCTTTTCAGTTTTATACCACAAGAGCATAAGTTTCGTTTGACCAGACAAGCCAATGCGGCATCAATCGACGTGGAGAACCACCGAAAAGGCGTCGAAAAAGGCCCATAAGGTATCCTGGTTGCTAATGTTCAGGTGTTTTCGCATCTTCTCAGTGATGATGGCGCACAGCTCGGTGCCGTCGGCGAGTTGCACGACAATCTCGGCGGTGGTCCGGTTTTTGCTGATCCGGCGCACTGTCCCCTGAAAGATATTTTCCGCCGAGCAGCTGGGGGCGTTTTGGCCCTTGCTCAGCTGGATCCAAGGCGCCTTCACCTCCGCGGTAATAAGCATGCCGGGATTAAGGCCGATACGGGTAAGGCTGTCGCTGGTGATGATTGCGGTGATAACATTGCCACTCGCCGAGACCACTTCGACGAGTGTCTGGATGTCGCCCCTGGCGATGGTGTTGATCTTGCCAAAGAAGGCGTTACGGGCGCTGGTCTTGCGTTTGTTTTCCCGGTCGGCAAAATATCTGGCCACCTGACCGATCTCCGCATCGGAAAATTCCACGTAGGACGCCGCCAGGTTAGGGGTTCTGTGTCCCAGGATTTTTTGCACGACCTGCAGGGGCATGTTGCTGCGCATTAATTCCACCGCTCTTGATTTCCGGAGGGTCTCAGGTGTCCCCAGACTGCTCGGCAGGCCAATGGCCAGCGCCTGTTCGTAAAATTTGCGGCGAACATGCGCCGGGTCGATGCGCAGGATCGAGCCGCCTGGCCACCGCGATTCCGCATCAGCAGTCAAGGCTTGGATGTCTTTTGAAATCGTTTCGGGAATCTGCACCTCGCGGCAGCTGGACTCCTTGCCGCTCTGCCTCTTGCAGAAGCGAAAGGTGTTTTGGCCGCCGTTGAAATCCTTGCCGAGGTCGAGGCTGAGCACCTCGTTCAACCTGGCGCCGGTATATCTGATAATGAGAAATACCAAGAGGATGCGGTCGCGGGAATCGCGGTGGTCCGGCCTCTTGGGGGCCTTTGCCCAACGGCGAAATGCCTGCTCAAGGTCCTGGAGCTGTTGGAGGTCCAAACAATTCTCGGCGTCCGGCACCGGAACAAGCCGCCCAAGGCTGGGCGGGGCAGGGGTGATTTTGTCGCTCTGCATAGGGTCCATAAAAGAAGAGGATTTTGATAATAACTATCAAAATTTTCTACCACATCACGGGCTTTTTGCAAAGTCCATCGCAAAAATCTTGACAATGGATGACGGGGGTTATTAAATGAATTAGTGTCACGAATAATATGATAGTCGTGTTAATGACTGCGCTGGCTGAGATCGGTGGAACTCCTTTAATGGCAAAGAGAGGTGTCTGTGATGCATACAAAACATACCGACGAGAAACTTGACCCGCACGGGAAGGACGTCTCCTCGCAACATGAGGCCGGCAAAGGTGCTGCGGAATCCCGGCAGCTTCGCTTCGACCGTGTTGAGCTGGCCGGCGCCTTTGGCGACCTGGGTACCTTGTTGCCAATAGTCGTCGCCATGATCTTTATCAATAAATTGAGTTCGTCCGCGGTTTTTCTGGCCTTCGGACTCTTCTACATCGCCGCCGGTTATTATTACCGCCTGCCTATACCGGTCCAGCCTTTGAAGGCGGTGGGGGCCATTGCAATCGCCTATCCGGCTGTCATTACCGAATCGGTAATCGGCGCCTCGGGGATCATCTTCGGCGCCTTCCTGCTGGTGCTCTCCCTATCGGGGATGATCGACCAGATTGCCAAGCTTTTTTCCCAGGCGGTTGTCCGCGGCATCCAGCTGACACTCGGGTTGATTTTTCTGAAAAAGGGTATCGAACTCATCATCCATAAAGACATCTTCATGTCCGGGGCGCAGGGCAGCTTCTCCGGGCTGCCGGTGAATCTCATCATCGGCATCGTGACCTTTGGCCTGGTGCTGCTGCTTCTTGATAATAAACGCTTCCCGGCGGCCCTCGTCGCCCTTGCGGTTGGCATCGTTTCCGGACTTTCTTTGGGTGGTTTTGAAATGCTGAAGCTGTCCCTCGGACCTACCGACATTCGCTTCGTCACCCCCAGTATGGGCGATTACTGGACCGCCCTGATAATGCTCATCCTGCCGCAGGTGCCGCTGACCATCGGTAATGCCTGTGTCGGAACTGCTGATACCTGCACCAATCTCTTTACCGGCAATCATCATCTTGCCAAGGCCAAGGCTGGGAAATTCGCCTTTTCCATGGGTATGATGAATCTTCCCGCCGGGTTCTTCGGGGTGGTACCGATGTGCCATGGTACCGGTGGCTTGGCAGCGCATTTCCGTTTCGGCGCGAGAACCGGCGGTGCGCCAATCATGATTGGCATATTTTTTGTCATCATCGCCCTGGTGCTGGGAGAACTTGGTTTTTCTCTCCTGGCGATTATTCCCCAGTCGGTATTGGGGGTCTTGCTGGTTTTTGCCGGCCTGGAGCTGTGTCCGCTGTTGAAGAGCCTGAAGACCAATGAGGAATATTTTGTTGCCCTTCTCATTGCCGGAATCGCCCTGGCCGTGCCTAATATGGGCTGGGCCTTTGGTGTCGGCATTGCCGCTGACTATTTTATTAAAAAGATGAAAATCAAGATTTAATCAGGTTTGCCGGGCGGCAGAGACCAGGGCCAATGCTGCTGGTCCCTGCCGCGACCGTCGGCGATCCTTGCGGCAATTCCGGTAAAGGAACCATCCTAAAGAAACAACCAAGAGAGTATTCCTCCGGCAAAAACCACCCACAGGATATCGACCTTCATCCGCAGGGCCAAAAAGGCCAGGGTCACCAGGAGTATCTGCGGCACACCCCAGGACAGGGTGAGGATGAAGCGGATCGTCACCGACAGGAGCAGGCCGACGAAGGACACCAGGATACCGTGCATTCCCCGCTGGAAAAGGCCGTTGTGCCGTATCCTGTCAAAATAGGGGACAGCTGCGGTCAGCATGATCAGCGAAGGGGTGAAGATGCTGAGGGTGCCGACCAGGGCGCCCGGCAGGGAGGCCATGAGGTAGCCGACAAAGGTTGCGGTAATGACGATCGGCCCAGGAGTGACCTGACCGAGGGCGATACCATCCATAAAGGTTTTGCCGGCAAGCCATTGCCGCACCCCTACCACCTCATCAAACATCAGCGGGACGGAGCCGTATCCGCCGCCAAAGGCGAGAAGGTCAACCTTGGCCATGACAAGCGACAGCTCGAAAAGCTGCCGGCTAGTGCAATATAACAGTGCCAGGCCGGCAAGATAGGCCAGGGTCAGGAGTATCGGCGTCGTCAAAGGCGCCAGGAGGGGAGATGAATCCGGGGTCGGGGCCTTTCCGGAAGAGGTCTGCTGGTTTTTGGAGAGAAAAAGCCCGCAAATTGCCGAAGCGAGGATCGCCAGAACCGGACTGCCGTGCATGAGGAGGTAGGCGGTTATCCCAAGTCCCAGAATGATATCCTGCCATTTTTTGATGGTGCTTTGACCAAAACCGACAGTCGCATTGGCCAACAGGGCAATGACGATCACCTGCAGGCCCTGGAAGATCGAAATTACCGCCGGCAGGTCGTGGGCCCTCTGGTACAGAGCCGTCAGGACCACCATGAGCAGAAAGGCCGGGATGGCAAATCCGGCATAGGCGGCGATTGCGCCCAAGGGGCCACTCGCACGCAGGCCGACATAGGCCGCAACCTGCATCGCCGTTGCCCCTGGTATAAGCTGGCAGATGGCCACTCCCTGCTTGAACGATTCCTCGCTCACCCACGCATTCTTTTGAACTGCCAGGTCCTTGATATAGGCCACCATCGCCGGCCCGCCAAAGGCACTCAGGCCGAGGCGCAGAAAGGCGAGAAACAGCTTGCCGGCATGGCGCGGGGTATTCGGCTGGCCGGGACCGGCTGGTGCTGCGTTGCCCATGGTGACCTGGAAAGGTTATGAGGTTAGCGGAAAGTGATGACAAAGCAGACTAATGAGCATAAACACAAAACATGTATACTCGGGTGCCGTCAAATTAGCAATGGGCTTGTGCGGTTTTTAGAGAGAGTGACCGTTAGGGTAAAAAGGCCTGCCTAACGGGGTGTCGTAGCCGGTTGCTGCACGCTGCGGACCGGAAGCGGGGACAAGGTGTCCCCGCGACAAGAACACTGCGCTGAGCCGCAGTCTCAATTCCCGCAGAGTTTCTTGGCAATCTTGGCGACGTGCGCGCCTTGATAGCGGGCCCCGGCCAAATCGTTGGCGGTGGGTGTCCTCTCCCCTTGGGTGCCGGCGATAGTCGAGGCCCCATAAGGCGAGCCGCCGGTGATGGCACTGTTGTCCATCTGGCCGGCAAAGGCATAGGGCAGGCCTACCACCACCAGGCCGTGATGGAGAAGGGTGGTATGGAAGCTGAGGATGGTTGATTCCTGGCCACCGTGCTGGGTGCCGGTGCTGGTGAAAACACTGCCAACTTTGCCAACCAGGGCGCCTTTTGCCCACAGTCCACCGGTGGCATCAAGGAATTGCCGCATTTGGCCGCACATATTGCCGAACCGGGTCGGGGTGCCGAAGATGATTCCATCCGCCGCGGCAAGATCGTCAACGGTGGCAAAGGGGATATGTTCCATGCTCTTTTGCGCGCCCTCGGCGCCCATCGCCTTGAGGACGTCGGCGGGCAAGGTCTCCGGTACCCGCTTGAGAGTGACTTCGCAGCCCGGCACTTCGCGGACCCCAGCGGCGATTGCCTCGGCCATTTGATGGATATGGGTGTACATGCTGTAATAGACAACTAAGATTTTGGCCATGATCGTCTCCTTGTGCAGTAAGCTGTTCTTGGTATCGATGATCCGGCAAGCGCCTGCTGACCTGCCCTGGCTCGGATCTGCCGCCGGTATGTCAGGGTTTCATTATTCCCCCAAGTACCTCTATCTTTATGCTTCATCGGTTTTCACGATCTGTCTTTCAGTTCTCCGCTGGATAGGACTTCCTTAACCCATCCGCACCGCCAGCATGGACACCGCCCCGCCATCAAAACCCTCAACCGGGAAGGTCACCGGTTCGCCTGGCCGGCGCAGGGCGAGGATATACAGCAAGGGCAGAAAATGTTCCGGCGTCGGCGCCGATTGCATGGCATCATCGCCCAGTTCGTCATAGGCGACAATCTGGGCATCGTCGCCCTTTTGCAACAAACCGCGGATAGTGTTTTCAAAACGCACGCCCCAATCGAAGGCGATGCTGGCCTGATTTCCCCATACATAGACGGATAATTTGTGGACGATATTGCCGCTGCCAATGACGAGAACACCTTCCTCGCGCAGACTTGCCAGCCTTTTCCCCACCTCGTAGTGGAAGGCCGGTGGTTTTGTTGAGTCTATACTCAGCTGGACGACAGGCACATCGGCTTCCGGAAAGACATGGGTCAGCACCGACCAGGTCCCGTGGTCGAGGCCCCAGCCCTCATCGAGTTTCACCGGTACGGGGGCAAGCAGTTCCCTGACCTGCATGGCGAGCTCGGGGCTGCCGGGCGCCGGGTACTCCTCCTGGTGCAGTTCCACAGGGAAACCGCGAAAATCATGGATGGTTTTCGGTCTGGGGCTTATGGTCACCGCGCAACCGGGTAAATACCAGTGGGCGGATATAGCGAGCACCGCCTTGGGTCTCGGGATTGACATTCCAACCGCCGCCCATCCTTTGGTGAAGCTATTCTTGGCGATGGCGTTCATTGGATTGCCATGGCCAAAAAAGATAGCAGGCATCAGCTTTTTGTTGGTGTATTCTTCTTTTTTTTCCATGAGGGTATTTGCTTTTTGGCTGTCGGGAGTTGGCTGTCAAAACACGGAGGCCGTGCTCTGCAGTCATTAAGCCTCCGGGCGGATAAGGGCACATAGCAGTGGGTCCGGGAAATGCCGGGCGTCACCGTAGTGCCACTATAAGCATCTCAGGGTGCTAAGCCAGGGTATTATGCTTTTTCTTGACCAAGGGCGCCGCATCTGCTGTTCTGCGGCATGCTGCCGATACCCAGCAGCCCCGAGGGAATGCTTTCTCCCAGAGGCTGCTGGGCCGAGTAATGACAACTCAGGACTTATACCGCAAGGGCATAAGTTTCGTTTGAGCAAACAAGTTGCTTAACTCAGCTTTATACCGCAAGGGCATAAGTTTCCTACGAGCAGACAAGCTGCTCAACTCAGCTTTAGCCTCGGTCGTCGATCTTCAGGAAGGGGCGGTTTACAATACCGTTATAGATCTGGCGCGGACGGCCAATCCGGCTGCTTTCCTTGCTGGAGTTCATCTCCTGCCACTGGGCGATCCAGCCCGGCAGGCGGCCGAGGGCAAACATGACGGTGAACATGTTGGTGGGGATGCCCATGGCCCGGTAAATGATGCCGGAGTAGAAGTCGACATTCGGATAGAGGTTGCGGGACACGAAGTAGTCGTCCTTGCTGACCCGGTACTCCAGTTCCCGCGCCACATCCAGCAGGGGATCGGTGACATTGAGGGTGGAGAGGACGGCCTCGCAGACCTCCTTGATAAGGGTTGCCCGCGGGTCGTAGGTCTTGTAAACACGATGGCCGAAACCGGTGAGCCGGTACGGATTGTTCGGGTCCTTGGCCATGGCGATATACTTATCGTAATTCATGCCGTCGCGGTAGATCTTTTCGAGCATCCTCATGACCGCGACGTTGGCGCCACCGTGCAGCGGGCCCCAGAGGGCGCTGATGCCCGCGGAAATCGAGGGATAGAGGCGGACCCCGGCGCTGCCGACCAGGCGCACCGTCGAGGTCGAGCAGTTCTGTTCGTGGTCGGCGTGGAGGATGAGCAGCTTGTTCAGGGCGATGACGTTCACCGGTTCGATGTTGTAGGGCATATTCGGCCGGTCGAACATCATGTTCAAAAAGTTTGCGCAGTAGCTCAGGTCCGGCCGCGGGTAGACGAGGGGGTGGCCGATGTTCTTCTTGTAGGAGAAGGCGGCGATGGTGCGGATCTTTGACAGCAGGCGGGCGGTGGTGGTGGTGATGCCGCCGTAGGGGTCTTCTTCGCTGTCCATCTCCGGATAGAAGTCGTGCAGTGAGCCGACCATCGTCGACAGAATCGACATCGGCGAGGAGTTGGGGGGAAAATGATCGAAAAAATGGATCATGTCCTCATGGATCAGGGCGTACCTGGTCATGTCGTACTTGAAGAGATCAAGTTCTTTCTTGGTCGGCAGCTCGCCGGTCAGCAGCAGGTAGGCAACCTCGATGAACACACAGTTCTCGGCCAGCTCGGCGATGTCGTAGCCGCGGTATCTGAGGATGCCCTTGTCACCGTCCAGATAGGTGATCTGCGATTCACAGGAACCGGTGTTCATGTAGCCGCTGTCGAGGGTGATGTAGCCGGTTGTTTTCAGTAATGACCGGATATCCAGGGCCTTTTCTCCGGTGGTGCTCTCAACAATCGGCAGTTCGTAGACCTTGCCGTCGATAGTCAATTGTGCGGTTTGTTTGGGCATTGATATTCCTCCTTTTTTCGGCAATTATTACCGGCAAACCGCCAATACGCAATCAGTAATTGCAATTCTTTAACCAGGTGTTGCTCGCAGCAGGCGGGTTGTGGCTCGCAGCTGCGGTGCATTACACTGGCATCAGTGCTTGCTTGCGCCGTCGTTGCCATCTTTGACGGACGACGAGAGATGAACGGCTGGCGGCTGCGGAGGAGGGGAAGATTTGCCGCAAGATCGGCGATTAGGAGTTCCATTGCCAGGTCAAACTGAGTAAGGTTTTACCAAGAGCCAGTTGCTTGTCAAGGTGGGGAGACGAGGCCTTTACCGTCTTTTTGAGTATGGCGTATGGCAGGGCTAGCAATACGCCGAGTGGTAAAGGGTGATTTGATAATGAAAGGCAATTAACCCATAATTCTGGAGGTGTTTCATTATGCATGACACAGTTCTTGTGGAAGTAACAGAAAGCCATGTGGGAATACTAACCCTCAATCGTCCGGAGCAGCTCAATACCTTTAACAGCCAGATGGCCGGCGAACTGCATGCGGCACTTCTGGCCATGGAGGCCAATGACAGCGTCCGTGTTATCCTCTTGAAAAGCTCCGGACGGGCCTTCTGCGCCGGGATCGATGTCAATGAACTTGCCGGCAAGTCGGCGATACAGTACCGGGAGTGGATTGAGTGGATGGAAAATCCCTTGGTGGTCATGTCCACCATGAAAAAACCGGTCATCGCTCAGTTGCAGGGGGTTGCCACCGCCAATGGCATGGGACTTGCGGCGGCAGCCGATTTGGTTATTGCCTCGGAGCGGGTAAAGATGGGGCTTACGGCAATCAATGTCGGTCTTAATTGTGTTGGCCCGATCATTCCCGTAGCGCGCTGTGTGGGGCGAAAAAAAGCCCTGGAGTTGCTCCTTTACGGAAATCTTCTGAAGGCCCAGGAAGCACTGGAGCTTGGGCTGATAAATAAGGTCGTTGCCCACGAAGAGCTTGACGAGGTCGCTTTCAATTGGGCGAAAGATTTGGCCCAGCGCAGTCCGCTTGCCGTACAAATCGCCAAAAGTGCCTTCTATCAGTCTGAGGATATGGACTATCAAAGGCAATTCCAGTTTATGAACGAGGCCTTTGCACGACTCTGCACCACCGACGATGCAAAGGAGGGGGTAGCAGCCTTTTTGGAAAAACGAAATCCGCGGTGGACCTTACGCTAGAGCTGGTGCGTATCCCATAGGGGGCAGGTTTCGTTGGAGCAGGCTAGCTGCTCAACTCAGCTGTATCCTGTAAACGCCAGCTATCTCCGGCGAGCCCGGCGGACAATCAATTTCATCAGCTCGCGCAGCCACAGCACCGAGCTGGCAACCGCCGCGCAGATAAGCCAGTCGCCAAGACTCAGGCTGGTGGTGGAAAAGGCCTGTTGCAGAAAGGGGGTATGGACAACCGCCACCTGCAGTGAGACCGACAGGAGGATCGTTGCCCATAACAGCTTATTGGCAAACAACCCGACAAAGGCGCTCTGTTCGTCGGAACGGGCATTGAAAACGTTAAACAGCTGCTGAAAGACCAGGGTGGTAAAGGCCATGGTCTGGGCATAGCGCATCGTCCCCGAGCCTTCAATCAAGCCGCCGGGCAGGCTGGCATCGAGGACGAACAGGGTCCCCGCCGCCATCAGCATACCGACGAAGACGATGCCCACCCACATGCTATGGGTAATTGCCCCCTCATCGTGCGGCCGCGGTGGTTTTCGCATACCTCTCGCCTCCGCCGGATCAAGGCCGAGTGCCAGTGCCGGCGCCCCATCGGTGACGAAGTTGACCCAGAGAATCTGTGTCGCCAGGAGCGGCAGGACGATTGCCCCGCCTTCGCCCGGAGCCAGACCGAGGATGCCGGCCAGGAGCACCCCGAAAAACATGGTTATCACCTCGCCGATGTTCGACGACAGCAGATAGCGGAGGAATTTGCGGATGTTGGCAAAGATCGCCCGGCCTTCTTCGACGGCGGCGACAATGGTGGCAAAGTTGTCGTCGGCCAGGATCATGGCGGCGGCTTCTTTCGACACATCGGTCCCGGTTATGCCCATGGCTATGCCGATATGGGCGGTCTTCAGGGCGGGGGCGTCGTTGACCCCGTCCCCCGTCATCGCCACCGTTGCGCCAAGGCGTTTCAGCGCCTGGACGATGCGCAGTTTATGCTCTGGATTGACACGTGCGTAAACCGATACCTCCTGAAGCGTTCGCAGAAGGATCTCGTCGCTCATCTCGTCGAGTTCGGCACCGGTGACGGCCCGGCCATCGGCGGCGATACCCAGTTCCCCGGCAATGACCGCGGCGGTTTTCGGGTGGTCGCCGGTGATCATAAGCGAACGGATCCCGGCGGTTCTTGCCCTGGCAACGGCGTCCTTCGCTTCATCGCGCGGCGGGTCGATCATGCCGATCAGACCGAGGAAGATCAGATCGTTTTCGAGACCCTCGTCAACCTCCTTGCCGGTTAAGGCGGCACGGGGCAAGGAGCGCATGGCGACCCCGAGGGTGCGCAGGGCATCTCCGGCCAGGTCCTCATTGACGCGCAGGATCTCGGCGCGGCGCTCTGTCGTCAATGGCCTCGGCGTTTCACCGGCAAGTTCCCGGGAGCACCTGGCAAGCAGTATGTCCGGCGCCCCTTTGGTAAAGACCAGCACATCCTCGTCCTCCGCCGTGTCGATATGAATGGTACTCATCAGTTTGCGATTGGAGGAAAACGGCACTTCGCCGATCCGCTGTACCCGGTGATCGAGGTCGGCCGTCAGAAGTCCGGCCTTGCGGGCCGCGACGCATAGTGCCCCTTCCGTAGGGTCGCCCTGCACCGTCCATTGGCCATCGTGTTCCTGCAGGGCCGCGTTATTGGCCCGGTCGGCCACCGCCAGGGCGCGCAGCAGCTCGAAACGGAGTCGTGCATCAAGTGGTTGGCCATCCTCACCGAGGACCTCGCCCTCGGGCCGGTAACCGGTGCCGCCGAAACTGATCCGTCCGCTAGCGGTGGCAATCATGCGCACGGTCATCTCGTTCTTGGTCAGGGTGCCGGTTTTGTCGGAGGCGATGATATCGGCCGAACCGAGGGTTTCCACCGCCGCGAGGTGCCGGATAATGGAATTGCGCTTGGCCAGGCGCTGGACACCTATGGACAGGACAGCGGTAACCACCGCCGGCAGACCTTCTGGAACCGCCGCGACGGCAAGGGCCACCCCTAAGATGAGGACGTCGAATATCGCCGAGAAACCATGGACTTCCTCAACCAAAAGGATGGTGGCGATCATTACCAGGGCAATGACCATGACGATGATGCCGAGGATCCTGCCCAGGCGGTCGAGTTCTTTTTGCAGCGGTGTGGCCTCGGCCGGAGCGGCTTTGAGCATCGCGGCAATGCGTCCCAT
Source organism: Desulforhopalus sp. (assembly GCA_030247675.1). NCBI lineage: Bacteria > Pseudomonadati > Thermodesulfobacteriota > Desulfobulbia > Desulfobulbales > Desulfocapsaceae > Desulforhopalus > Desulforhopalus sp. Next base: position 1,245,005 of record JAOTRX010000002.1, read on the forward strand.
CTGGGTTTGCATCCCCGTGGCCACAACCACGGCCAGGCCGCGCCCGTAGGTCGCCGTCGTTCCGCTGAAGACCATATTGTGGCGATCACCAAGCCCTGCCTCGCCGGCAATCGGCAGGGTATCCTTCAACACCGGGAGGCTCTCGCCGGTCAGAGCCGCCTCGGCCGTTTGCAGGGCGATTGATTGGGTCAGCCGCGCGTCGGCGGCAATGGTGTCGCCTTCCTCAACGAGGAGAAGGTCGCCGGGGACAACCTCGCTCGCCGGGATGCTCAGACGGGCGCCACCCCGAATGACCTTGGCCTGGGCCGCCGCCATTTTTCGCAGAGCCGTCACCGCCTTCTCGGCACGTGATTGCTGAATGTAGCCCATGATGGCGTTGAGGAGGACGATGGCAAAGATCGCAATTGCCTCGTAGGGCAATGCCGAATCGCGCTCGTAGAACCACAGCCCGGCTGAGATGAGGGTCGCAACAAGGAGAAGGATAACAAGCTTGTCTTGAAACTGGGAGAGGAACTTCCGCCACTCCGCTATCGGTTTTTCGGCGATCAGTTCGTTTCTGCCGTACTGTTCGAGCCTTTTTCGTGCCACCACCTGGCTGAGGCCGCCTTGCGGATCTGTGCCGAGGCTGCCGAGAACCTTTTCTGCCGGCTGCTGATACGCTAACTCGAGGTCTTGTTGGCTCATCCTGGTCATTTCTCTCTATTCAAGAAGTGCTCGTGCGGGAGACTGGGCGGTATCCGGCTCTATCCCAATCCGCTAGCGGTGGAGCATCTTTCCTGGGTTGCAGCCTTTTTTGATAATGCATGTTAAAAAAGGATAGGGTTCAATCTCCCCCCGTCGAGTTTGCCACGAGTAGGGGGTCGACGCGGACGAGATGCCGAAATGGAGATGGATCGGCGTGTCCTTGGCGTTTCCCGAGTTTCCGAGATAGCCGAGGACATCTCCCGCTTGTACGCGGCTGCCGATGTTCAGACCGTGGGCAACGCCTTGCAGGTGGCTGCCGTAATAGCGAAAGCCGTCATCCCCGAGGAGGCTGACCCATCTCCCCCCTTTCATTTCTGGGCCGCCGGCCTTTTTGTACCGCAAGGGCATACGTTTCGTTTGAGCAGACAAGCTGCTCAACTCAGCTTTATCCCATTCATCCTCCCTTTGCACGTCCTCGATGACCCCCGACACCGGGGCGACAAAGGTACTGTCTTTTTTGCCGAAGATGTCTATCCCCGGATAGGCATGACCGCCAGGAGAAAAAGCCGATCGGTCGATGGGTCTGACGGGAAAAACATAGATGATTTCAGCGGATTGGGCGAGCGATGCGGCAATACAGATGGCGGACATGATGGCAGCGAGCAGGAGGAGAAATATCCTCTCCACTCGATCCGGTTCTTTGGCGATGCCCATCCTGCTATTCGATGTCCGGTTTGAATACATATTGCAAATAATCCTCGCGACACGGGCTGAAAACCTCCAGGGCAACGGCACTCTCCAATATCTCCGCCCGGTGTTTGGCATTGGCGGGGACATTCCAACTGTCGCCGGGATGGACGACCCTTGCTGCATCGTTTATAAAGAGCTTGATCCGGCCACTTACCAGGTAGCCGATTTGTTCATTGTCATGGGAATGCTCCGGCAAAAGCGCGTCCTTTGTCAACAAAAATTCCGTCATCAGGGTTCTGTTGCCATAGCACAGGGTCTTGATCTTAATGCCGGGCAATACCTCGGTATATCCATTGTCTGATTTCTTTCCGAACATATAATCTCCTTGAATCATTCCATTAATAAACCATTTGCTTTGCTGGCTCTCCATCGGGATGAGTAATGATCTTGTCGCTTGCCGGGGATGGGCTCTTTCACCTTCATCCTGTGTTTATACCACAAGGGCATACGTTTCGTACGAGCAGACAAACTGCTCAACTCAGCTTTATATTGATTTCTTCTTTTCTGCAAGAAAGCGGGAGCGTTTGTCGTCTGTTCCATGAAAAATGCTGTCCCGGAATTCTTCGGCCTCACCGAGTATCCGGGTATCCTTTATGAAATTTTCCTAGAAGCAAGTTGCAAGGCAGGAGTGTATAATTAAGGAGCCCCGGATCTTGCAGTGCTCTGGCTGGTCCGGAAATCTTCCGGCACCTCCCGCTATCATCAAAAAGGAGTCAACACCATGGATGGCCAATTCGCCTACGAAAAACTTGGACTCTTGTATCTTGGCCGAGAGCTTGATCTCAGCAGCGGTAAGCCCTCGCAGATCCCTTTACTCTTTAAAAACAAGGATATGACCACCCATGCGGTGATCATCGGCATGACCGGCAGCGGCAAGACCGGCCTTGGCATCGGCCTGATCGAAGAGGCGATCATGGACAATATCCCGTCGATAGTCATCGATCCGAAAGGGGATATGGGGAACTTACTCTTGACTTTTCCGAACTGCGCCGCCGCCGATTTTGCACCGTGGATCGATCCGGCCGAGGCGGCCAAAAAGGAGATGAGTGTTGACCAGTATGCCGCCGAAACCGCCAAGAACTGGCAGAACGGACTTGCCGCCTGGGGCCAGGGCCCGGAGCGCATCGCCGCCCTGCGCAGCAAGACCGAATTGACCATCTACACCCCCGGTAGCAGCGCCGGGGTGCCGGTGTCGGTACTCGGCAGCTTTACCGCTCCGGCGGCGGAGGTGGCGGGCGATATCGATACCCTCAACAGCCTGGTGAGTTCGACGGCCACCAGCCTTTTAGCCCTGGTCAATATCACCGGGGACCCTTTACAGAGCCGCGAGCACATCCTGGTCAGTTCGCTGTTTCTACACTTTTGGCGCTTGGGCCAGGACCTGAACATGGAAACGTTGATCGGCGGTATCGTCAGCCCGCCGTTCACCAAGGTCGGGGTCTTCCCCCTTGATACCTTTTATCCCCAGCCCGAACGCATGGCCCTGGCCATGAACCTCAACAATATCCTGGCCAGTCCAACCTTTGCCGCATGGACCCAGGGTGAGCCGCTTGATGCCCAGCGCCTGCTCTATGGCGAAAACGGGGCGCCGCGGACGGCGATCTTCTCCATAGCCCATCTGAGCGATGCCGAGCGGATGTTCTTCGTCACCATGCTCCTCAATCAGGTCATCGGCTGGATGCGCCGCCAGCAGGGCACGGCATCGCTGAAGGCCCTCCTGTATATGGACGAGATCTTCGGCTATTTCCCACCGACGGCCAATCCGCCGTCGAAAAAGCCGATGCTTCTCCTTCTCAAACAGGCGAGGGCCTATGGCATCGGAGTGGTTCTCGCCACCCAGAATCCCGTCGATCTTGACTATAAAGGCCTGGCCAATATCGGCACCTGGTTTGTCGGACGGCTGCAGACCAGTCAGGACCAGGACCGGGTGGTGGAGGGCATCGCCGGGGCAAGCGACGGCAAGCTCAATGTCCAGAAGGTGCGTAAATTGTTGTCGGACATGAAAGGCCGCCAGTTCCTTCTCAATTCGGCCCATCTTGACGAGCCGCTGCTTTTTGAGACCCGCTGGGCAATGTCCTACCTGAAGGGGCCTATCGCCCAGAACGATATTAAAAGGTTGATGGAAGCAAAGAAAGGCCAGCCGGCCTTGGCAAGCCAGATGGCACCGGCAATTCCCGCCGTCGCAGTGGCCTCCGTTGGCGTTGGCGCGAGCAGTTTGCCGCCGATCATTGCCCAGGGCATCGAGCAACGCTTCCATCTGCAGAATGTGGTAACCGACCAGGTAAGCTTTCAGCCCTGGCTGGCTGCCTCGGCATCGATCAGGTTTTTTAACGGCAGCCGGAATATCGATGTGGTCAGGGAGACGCGCTTGCGTCTGTATCTCGATGAGAATTTTCAGCGGACCGACTGGGGCGCGGCCGAACCGATGCCTTTTGCTCTTGATGATTGCCGGAGTGACGCCCCCGGTGGCGGCAGCTATTATCCATTGCCGCCAACCATCGCCCAGCAGAAGGACGGTAAGGCCATCGCCAAGTTGTTTGGCGACTATCTCTACCAGAACTCCCGCTTGGAGCTGAGCCGGATCAAAGGTGGCAACTTCGAATCGAAACCGGATGAAAAGCCCGGTGATTTCAAGGTCCGCTTCAACGATTATCTGCGCGAGCAGAAGGATCTGGCGGTCGAAAAACTGCGCGAAAAGTATCGGGTGCGCCAGGCCGGCCTTGAACAAAAACTGAACCGGGCACTCGACCGCCTTGACAAGGAAAAGGTTGATGTCCAGGCGAAGACCGCTGATTCGCTGGTTTCCTTCGGGGTTGCGGTGGTCGGGGCATTTTTCGGCAGGAAGGCGCTGTCCGCCGCCAATCTCGGCCGTGCCGCCACCGGCGTGCGCAGCGTCGGCCGGGTCGTCAAGGAGAAGAGCGATGTGAAGCGGGCGGAGGAGGAGATAGAGGAATTGCGTCAGGCCCTGGAGGCCTTGTCCGCCGAGATCGAGCAAAAAGCCGCCGAGCTGGCAGATACCTATAATCCTGATCAATACGAGGTTGAGACCTTTACCATCAGCCCGCGTCGCGGTGACATCTTTGACGTCCGGGTCGCCCTGTTGTGGGAGATGGTGTAAAGCTGAGTTGAGCAGTTTATCTGCTCATACGAAACTTATGCCCTTGTGGTATAGGGGGCTGAGGTGAGGGGAGCCGAAGAGGGCCTTTTTTCTTTTCGGCAAAAATGGTGTATCTTTTTTAAAGACGACCCTCTGCTGGTGGGTCTTTCAGGAATAAAACACAGGCTTGGAAATCTCCTGCAAGGAGACTCCGGGAGAATACAATAAAAAAGTGAGGAGAGTGAAATGGCAAAAAAGAAAAATAAGGCCGGAAAGAAGACCTACGATGTCATCAAGAAACAGTATCCGAAGGTCATAAAGGCGGTGGAAGCCCTGGGCACGACCGTGCGCGGCGCCGGTCCCCTTGACGAAAAGACCAGCCATCTCATCCAGTTGGCGGCCGCCGCGGCGACAGGCTCGGAAGGTTCGGTGCATTCCCATACCCGCAGGGCCCAAAAGGCAGGTGCCACCGCCGAGGAGATCAGCCATAGCCTTCTCCTGCTTATCTCGACCATCGGCTTTCCCAAAACTATGGCTGCCCTTTCCTGGAGCCGTGACATCCTGGAGGCCGGCGACGAGGAATAGTGGTTGCAGCCAGGCGCCCGGTACTCAGCGGATGATGAGGTTGTGCAGCTCGTCCCGGTCGCCTTGCTGCCGTGGGAAGTGCGTTGCCAGTATCTGCCCCGTCAGGCGGATGGCGTCACATAAGGCCTGGCAACGCCTTCCATCCCGGATCCCAGCGGTGAGACCTTCGACTATGCCGTGCCACTGACTGGGATCGATTTTTTGGTTTATGCCGGCATCGGCGAGAATCCAAACCTTTTGTTCCAGTACCGAGATGTATAAAAGAATGCCGTTTTCACCGGCGGTTTTGTGGAGTTTTTCGGCGTAGAAAGCGGCGATTGCCCCTTCCTGTATCTCCCGGTCGGCCTCCCGGCGATCAAGAAAAAAGCGGGTCAAGCAGCCGGAGCGTTTGATCAGGAGATGGCAGGCGGTAAAACTGACCAGACAGATCGCAAGAAACAGCCACATACTGTCCCGGCCAAGCCAGAGCCACGGGCCGATCAGCCCGGCGAGGAGGAGGCTGGCTGGGATGGACAGAAAAAGGCTACCGAGCATCGCCGCCATGGGATATTCGTGGCTGCGGCTAACGATCATTGGAACGATTTCCCCGGATGTCGTCAGTTCGACTTCCCGCACTGCTGCGTTCACCCGCTCTTGCTCCGCCTTCGTTAAAAAATTCTTTGCCAAGTTCTCCATCTCACCATCCCCCTGAGGATCCGCCACCACCAAAACCGCCGCCCCCGCCGCTGAACCCGGAATCGCCTCCCGAAGAAAAGCCGCCGGAGGAAGAGTTCCAGCCGCCGCCGGAAAAACGCATATTGCTGAAAAACAAACTGGCAAGGAAGCCGGCGATGAAGCCTATGGGAATAAAGGCCAGGATCAGCAGCCAGCCAAGACCAAGGAACAGGCCGACAACCGGGGCCAGTATGGCTCCAAGAGAAGCGGTAAACAGGCGGTGCTTGCCGGCGATCCGCGCCAGGGCGAAAAAGGCAAAGCCCAGAAAGACGACTATGCCCTCAAAATCCGCCGAGATGGAGGTCGAGGCGGTCGTAGTGGCGGTTGTCGAAAAGCTGAACTCGCCGCGCACCGCCGAGATCATCGCCGCAACCCCATCGCTCACCCCAAGGTCAAAATTGCCTTCGCGAAATCGGGGGGTAATAACGTCGCGGATAATGCGCCCGGCGGCAAGATCGGTAAGTCGTCCTTCCAGGCCGTAGCCAACCTCGATACGCAGCTTTCGGTCGTTTTTGGCGATCAGCAGCAGGGCGCCGTTGTCGCGGCCCTTTTGCCCGAGGCGCCAGGTTTCGGCGACCTTCAAAGAAAATTCCTCAAGGACTTCGCCCTGCAGGGAGGTGATCGTCAGCACGGCTATCTGGGTCGATTCCTCCCGTTCCAGCTTGGCGAGGCTGTCTTCCAGCTGTTGCCTGGTCGCAGGCGACAGGATGGCCGCATAGTCATTGACCCTGGCGATAAGCTTCGGCACCTCGATTGCCAGGGCTGCCTGGCCGGTAAGGGCCAGCCCCAGAACGATCAGCACAAGGCAGGCCGGCAGCCTGCCGCAAGACCTCGGCGCCGCCATCTAAAATTTGACCTGCGGGGCAACCTTTGCCGCCTCGTCCGCCTTATAATATTCCTTACGGTCGAGGTGGAGGAGGATGCTGTTAGTGAGGCTGGCCGGGAATGCCCGGATTGCCCCGTTGAATTCCTCCACAGCCTTGTTGTAGCGCTGGCGAGCGACGTTAATGCGGTTTTCGGTGCCTTCCAGCTGGCTTTGCAGATCGAGGAAATTTTGATTGGCCTTCAGGTCAGGATACTGTTCGACGACCACCATGAGTTTACTGAGGGCTGAGTTCAGGCCGCCCTGGGCTTCCTGGAATTGGCCCATGACCGCGGCATTGCCGAGGTCGGCGGTGGAGAGCTTGATGGATGTGGCCTTGGCGCGGGCATTGATCACCGCTTCCAGGGTGCCTGCTTCGTGTTTGGCATAGCCTTTGACCGTTTCAACCAGATTGGGGATAAGGTCGGCGCGGCGCTGCAGCGTCGCTTCGATGTCGGCCCAGGCCTTGAATACCGCCTCTTCTTGAAGCTGCAGGCTGTTGTAGCCGCAACCACCGAAAAGAGGAATGAAGAGTAAGAGGACAATCAGTCGGGCGAAGTGGCGCATGGTGCCTCCTTGGGAGGAAAGGATCAGTGGAAAATACCTGGTAAGCGTTCTGGTATATGTCTTCCCCAAGGTAGTAATTTTTCGGGAATTTGTCCATAAAATGCCGCCAATGGCGGATTTTTGCCGTGCTTGACAGAACCGGGAAAAGTGCGTAAATTGTTGACTCGTTAAATATTAAGGAGGCAATAAATGAGTTCCTGCAATGAATCTTTTTTTCGGCTTATCGCCCTTACCGGCCAGGCCATGCGCAGCTATGCCGATCAGCGGTTAAAGACCTTCGATCTGACCGTTGAACAGCTGCAGCTGCTCAAGCAACTGGCAATAGATGCCGGCCGACCGCAGAATGTCCTTTGTGCATTGTCGAGCAAGAGCCCGGCCAATATCACCAGAATTCTTGACCGGCTGCAGAAAAAAGGGCTGATTGTTCGCCGCCTGAACCCGGAGGATCGCCGCTCCAGCCTGGTTTTTCTCACCGCGGAGGGCGATAGGTTGCGGACCGAGGTGTTGAGCCTTTTTGAAGGCTTGAGTGCGGAGCTGATCCGTGGTATCAGCGATAAAAGTCAGCAGGAGGCGTTTTCAGTGCTTGAGGCGATAACCGCCAATATCGAGAGGATGTCAGAAAGAAATAATTTGGAGAAGGGCAGGTCATGAATGACCGATTGTTGTTTTTGCTGCCGGAGTACCCTGATAACTTTCCCTTGTTACTTACTATTGTTATAGACATTTAAAAGGAGCCGAACAGATGAAACTGTGGAGTCTAGTTGTAGCCCTGGTATTGGGCGCTTCATTCAGCCAAGCCGCTGATCTTGCCGGGATGCAGGCAATGGCCCTCAAGAATCGCGAGGTGATTCAGCAGTATATGACCACCCTCGAACAAAGCGAAAAGGAGATTATCCGGGCCAGGAGCGGCTACTATCCGGCGGTGGATCTTTCCTATACCGTCAATGCCCTTGATGAAAGCAGCCTGTTGGAACAAAAGGAAAACTCGGTCGCCCTCGGCAGAGTAAGCCTCAATCTTTTTGCCGGTTTTCGCGATAAATACGGGGTGCAGTCAGCCGAGCTGCTCAAGGATGTCGAACAGCACAAACTGCAGGGCATTCGCCAAGACATTCAGCTCAATGTTGCCCTTGCCTATCTTGCGGTATTTGAGCGCAAGGCCAACCGCGAGGTGGCTGAGTCGGCTTTCCAGACCCTGGGCAAGGTATACAAGGATGGAGAAAGCCGTTTCCAGGTGGGCTTGATCGGTAAAAACGAACTGCTGAAGTTCCGGGTAGATTATGACAACGCCGACATAACCTTCAAGTCCGCCGATGCCGGATTGAAAAAGAGCATCCACGATCTGTCCCGGCAGGTAGGTGCCGAGATCGATCTGGCAAGTCTTGATTTTGCTGAATTCAATAATCTTCCGCCGCTGGTCGACCGGACCGCTTATGCCGAGAAAATGTTGACGGAGAGAAGTGAGATCAAGGCCCTGGAGGCAGTCATTGCCGCTACCTCGGCGCAGGTCGAAGGGGTCAAGAGCGGCTATTTCCCAAGGGTCGATGCGGTCGGCAGCTATAAACGCTATGATGACGATTTTTTTACTGGCAACGGTTCCGTCGACGATGAGGAGCTACGGGCCCAGGTGGTCATGTCGGTCAATCTGTACCAGGGCAGCAATACCGAGGCGACCATCGCCAAAACAATGCTGCAGGCACGCGCTCAGCGCTATGAGCTGCAGGAAGTGAAGAACGGTTTCCTTACCGATCTTGACAATCTCCTTATTGACCTGCAGGTGAGCCTCGATAACGTCCAGGTTGCCAAACGGTCCATCGAACAGGCCGAGGAGAATCTTCGTATAACCCAACTCAAATACGACGAAGGGCTGCAACGGGAATCGGATTTGCTTGACGCGATTACCAGCCTGTCACGTGCGCAGTACAACTATGTCTCGGTCATGCGAACGGTTTTTACCAATCACTTTCGTTTGATTCGCATGGTCAGTGGCTTTTGATTGCCCAGGCGGTTGATAAATTGAGGGAAAGCCGCGGCGCCCGGAAATTTCCCGGTTGCGATGTGAGGAAGGGCAAAGTTTGGTGCGTGTAGTCCGGCAAAATGGTAAATAGGCGGGAAACGGGTAGGCCTTTTCGGACGAAAAGAGGTTGCCGCTTCCCGCCTTTCACTCTCCTTAACATACAACAACATGGAAAGATTATTAGTAATTAGTATAGCAGCAGCGCTTGGGGCCGGGTTTTATCTGTGGTTTTTCCGGATGATTCGGCGACCGGTAATGCAGGAGTATGTGGTTGCTCACCAATGGCTTCTGCATCCCAATGCCATTTGCTATTGGCGGGCCGCGCTGGCCATGCTCGGTTTTTGCCTGTATTTTTTTGCCGGCTATCAGGCAACCGCTATTTTTATTTTTACCTATGCGGCAATTCTCGACGGGGTCGATGGTCTTGTGGCGAGAAGCTGCAATATGACGACTAAGCTGGGCGAATGGCTCGATCCCCTATGCGATAAACTGACCTATCTGCCGCCCTTGGTCGGTTTTGCGTATCTTGGTGTTATGTCAACGGATTTGGTGTGGATTCTGGTGGGCGTCGAGCTGGCTGGACAATTTCTCGCCAGGCACCTTCTGTCGATGATCAATTATTCTGTGGCGGCCAATAATTTCGGCAAGATCAAAGCTATAATCTGCTTTGCCCTGGTTATTTATTGCGCACTTCTGGATGGTAATCCCGGTTTTATCGACATGGGCGATGAGGTTGTCATTGCCTGTATCATCCTGTCGGTGGCATCGGTTGGCTGTAAGTTTATTCCCAATAGGCTGTATGCCGACATCCTTTCGACTCTCAATTTCTTCTGTGGTGTGGCTAGTCTTATCCTGACCCATAACCACCATTTCGCCTGGGCAATCCTGGCAATAATCGCCGGTCAGCTCTTTGACCTCTTTGACGGCAGGATGGCTGAGAAGCATGGTGGTACCAAGTACGGCCCCTACCTTGACGACATCGCCGACTTTGTCAGTTTTGGCCTTTCGCCGGCCTATGTTGTCGCGTTGTCCTCCGGGACATGGATTTCCTGGGGAGTAAGTCTGCTCTACTTTGCCGGGGTGGCCTACCGGCTGGTTCGTTTTGTTACCGTTGACAAGAAGCGCACTGATCTGCCCTATGGTATCTTCAATGGCCTTCCCAGCCCTGCCGGGGCCCTTGTTGTCCTGGGGGCCGCCCTGGTTGTGCCGCCGGATTATCTGTGGCTTGTCGCCATACTGTCCGTTGGCTTGATGGTCAGCCATGTACGGTTTGCCCATTTTGGCCGGGTAATTCTCAAACAGATACCGAAGCCGATGTTTTTTCTTGCCTGCGCCGCTTTGGTTTTGGTTATTGCCTTTATTATTAAGACGAAAAATGTCCAAATGTTCGGGTATCTCATTCTTTTTTCCGTGTTGACCTATATGGTGGTCGGGAGGAAATGCCTCGGATCGAATAGCTGATCTTGTTAATGTGCGGCGGCAGGAGTTTGCAGTTGCCTCAGAGTATAAAGCTGAGTTGAGCAAGCTGTTCTGCTCAAACGAAACTTATGCCTTTGTGGTATACGAAGACAGGCAATACCAGGCCAGCAAAAATATTTCCTTGTAAAAGATGGCGTTATCTTGTACGCTCGATAACGTAAAAATTAAAAATAGCACACTCTTTTCTTGATATCTTACGTTGTGACTCCATAAGCTTCGATACCTTAAAAAGTTTTTGCTGAAAATTTCAAAAGAAGGAAATCAGCATGAAGCTTTTTATTGGTAGCCTGCCTTATAATATCACTGAACCTGAGCTCTCCGAACTTTGTGGTCAATATGGCAGTGTTGTCAGTGCCAAGTTAGTTATTGATCAATTTTCCGGTCAATCCAAGGGATTTGGTTTTATCGAGATGGCAACCCGATCAGAGGGGCACAAGGTAATGGAAGGGCTTAACGGTAAAGAGTATAAACATCGTACGCTGGTCTGCAACGAGGCAAAACCCCCAGTTAAAAAAGGCGCCAGGCGGAGATAAACCAGCTTGTAATACTGAACGCTGACCCAATCCTGAGATAATTCTGAGATGTTCTTAAATTGTTACTAACGAGGTGGAATCTTACGAATAAGGGCGGAAAGGCGTCGGGTGGCGATGCAGTCGAGAGACACTCGAAATACAATTACTGAATGTATCGATGCGATCCATTCAGTTTTTTCACAATGGTTCCTTGTCGGAACCAATTTCAAAACTGTGCGACCCAGTCGCATAATGCACAAGGAGTAGTTACAATGGCTGAAGGAACAGTAAAGTGGTTTAATGATTCAAAAGGTTTTGGTTTTATTGAGCAAGATGGTGGCAAGGATGTATTTGTTCATCACACTGCCATCAAGGCAGAGGGCTTCAAATCTCTCCAAGAGGGAGAGCGGGTAACTTTCGACGTTGTCGAGGGTGCCAAGGGTCCTGCTGCGGCCAATGTCGTTAAACGCTAATACTATATTGCGTTAAAATATTCTCATCCCCGCCGGACCTTCTGCGCAGGGATGAGAAATCGACAGGCCTGATTAAACGGATTGTTGCGAAGGCGAGTATTTACCTTTGGGTCCCCCGTGATCGAATTCGGGGGAAATAGCTGTGAGGAGCGATCCGTTTCAAAGTGACCGAGATGCATGACGGTCAACATCCGTAGTCCTTACATCGCACGAACAAACCTTCCTTTGAGCAGACAAGCTGCCCTCTCAGATTTATTCGGTTGTGCCGTTTTTTGTCCTTCTGGCAAAATCTTCCGCGGTGCCAGTCCTCTCCCTTCTGCCGGGTGAAACATTCTTAACTTCGAAGAGTTGTGAGTGGTATTGTGTGGCGGAGGTGCATCCGGAATACCGCCTATCAGTGAGATGCCGGGACGAGGCGACTGCCAGGTCCCGGAATTTGTGTTTTTACACGTTGTCCCATGACGCGGTAAGGGATACAGGTGCCTTATGCAGGGAGGTCGTTTAAAGTGAAATCGCGGCGGAGTTGCTTCTTGTTGATCTTGCCGACGCTTGTTTTGGCGATCTGTTCGACGATCAGCACCTTCTCCGGCATCCCGTATTTCGGGAGGCTGCCGTTGTCAACCTGGGCTTTGATGACCGCGAGAATGTCTTCTGCGCTCAAAGCCTTGCTCAGACCGGGTTTGGGGACAACCAGGGCAACCGGCCTTTCGCCCCATTTTGGGTCCTGAACACCGATGACCGCAACCTCGCTGACTCCCGGATGCTGGCTGATGATGTCTTCCAGCTCAAGAGAGGAGATCCACTCTCCGCCGGTCTTGATAACATCTTTCAGCCGGTCGGTTATCTGCAAATAGCCTTTGGTGTCGATGTAGCCGATGTCACCGGTATGCAGCCAGCCGCCTTCCCAGAGTTCCTTGCTCTTTTCTTCATCTTTAAAATAGCCTTGGGTGAGCCACGGAGTCCGGACAACTACTTCGCCGGTGGTTTTACCGTCGTGGGGCACTGCTTTGCCATTGGGATCAAAAAGTTCAAGCTGGACATGGCTGATCGGCAATCCAGTACGGCAACGCATGGTGATCTGCTGGTTCTCGTCGCCTTCGAGCATGTCCGGTTTGAGGAGGGCCAGGGTGAGGATTGGGCAGGTTTCCGACATGCCGTAGCCGGTAAAGACATTGATGCCGTGGCCCAGAGCTTGTTTGCACATTCCCTTGGAAAGGGCGGAGCCGCCGATAACCACCTTCCAGTTCGACAGGTCGCAACCCGCCACAGCCGGAGTTGACAGCAGCATGTGCAGGATGGTTGGAACGCAGTGGGAGAATGTCACCTTATGGGTGGAGATCAGTTTCAACAGGGTGGCAGGTTCGTAACGGCCCGGATATACTTGTTTGCAGCCGAGCATGGTTGACAGATACGGCATGCCCCAGGCATGGACATGGAACATCGGGGTGATCGGCATATACACATCCGAAGAGCAGATGCGGGCTTGGGTGTCATAGGCGCAAAGAGCCGAGAGAACGCCATGGGTATGGAGCACCAGCTGGCGGTGGGTAAAATAAACGCCCTTAGGCAGGCCGGTGGTGCCGGTGGTGTAAAAGGTTGTGGCGACACTGTTCTCGTCAAAGTCGGGGAAGGCGTATTCCTCCGGTTGGTCCCGCAGCATGGCCTCGTACTCGGCGTCCTGGCCGCTTAAGGGGTCATTGTTGTCGGTGAGGAGGACTACTTTTTTCACCGTCGTCAGGTTGTCCTTGATGGCCGCAAGCATCGGCAGGAATTCAGAGTTGATGAGCAGCACGTCATCTTCGGCGTGATTGATTGTGTACAGCAACTGTTCGCTGGACAGCCGGACGTTGACCGTATGGAGAATGGCTCCGAGCATCGGCACGGCAAAATAGCATTCAAGATACCGATTTGAATCCCAATCCATAACCGCAACCGTGTCGCCGGCCTGTACTCCGAGCTTGGTAAGAGCATGGGCAAGCTGGCAGATCCGTTTACCAAATTGTTTGTAGGTGTATTCCCGCTGGTCCCGGTAGATAATCTTTTGCTCGGGTGCGTATATCAGTGGGGTGGTGAGCAAGGTCTTGATGAGCAGTGGGTACGAATACGCATCTGGTGCGGATGGAAGGATCTTGGTGTTCATGACATGCTCCTTGGGTTGAGAAAATTGTAGGGGGCGGGCAACAGGTAACTCTTGGTTTCTCCGGCGTTCCTCGGTTTGCTTGATAAACAACGACAAGGGCCGAATACTATACTGTAGAGCAAAAATGGGGCCAAATCGCGCAGATGGAAGAGATGGTGCGATGTCGGCAGGTTGGCGGTATACGTTAGGTGAGGCGGCGGGGGTGGGTGGGGCGAAAATGACTCGAAAAGGATTGGGTTGTTTGTCCTATTGTCCTGGTATTACGATACAAATGAGGAGAATCTTGAAAAATACTCAAGATGGGTAAAATATTACTCGTTTGGTTGGTTGAGAAGATTGAGAGAGCGCATTTTCAAGTATAAAGTTTTCCGTTCGATACCAAGGATCTGGGCGACACGGGTGCGATTCCATCGACAGGCCTGGAGGTGACGGAGGAGAAGCTCCCGCTCAAAGCGTTTGGTCTCTTCGCGAAGCGACAAAGAACCATCACCGCTTGCCGGCGATGGCCGAACTTGGTCAGATGTTTCGGAACTGCTCTTCCTGCCTGGAAATTCAAGGATATGCATATTGACATAGCGCTGGATGGTGTTTTCAAGTTCCCGAACATTTCCGGGCCAATCATGGTTGACCAGCATTTCAATGGCATGGCCATGCAGGAGAGGTGGGCTGCTGTCCTGGGAATACTTTTGTAGAAAATGTTCGACAAGCAAGGGGATGTCTTCCCGGCGCTTGCGTAAAGGCGGGATGGTGATCGGGATGATGTGGATCCGGTAAAAAAAATCTTCCCGCATCCGCCCGCTTTCCAGTAAAGCCCTGAGATTCTGATGGGTTGCGGCGATGATCCGGACGTCTGCCTGGAGGGTCTGCAGGCCACCAAGAGGGGTGTAGCCATTGCTCTCCAATACACGCAAGAGCTTGACTTGCATCGCCTCATCCAGCTCACCGAGCTCATCGAGAAAGAGCGTTCCCCGGTCGGCACGATCAAAAAACCCGGGCTTGTCCTTTTCCGCCCCGGTAAACGCGCCTTTCCGGTAACCAAAGAACTCGCTTTCCATCAGGCCGGCCGGAATGGCTGCGCAATTGACGGGCACGAAGGCCTGTTTGGCGCGGTCGCTCATCTCATGGATGGCTTTGGCTACCAATTCCTTACCAGTGCCGGACTCACCGTAGAGAATAACATTGGCATGGGTGGCCGCAGCGCGGAGGATGAGTTCGTACACCTTCTGCATTGCCTGGCTCTTGCCGATGATTGCGCCAAACCTGTACCGGTCGCCAATGGTTTCCCGGAGGCGGAGGTTCTCTTTCACCAGATAACTTTCCCGTTCCTTGAGGGCTTCTTCGGCGGTCTTTCGTTCATGAATATCGATGATGACCGTTTGTTTCTGGGCTATTTGATTTTCTTCCTGGTAAACGGGTGAGCTGACCGCGTAGTACCAGCGTCCATTGCGGGGATTGCGGAATTCATACTTGACGGTTTGTCCGTCGAAGACCTTGGTATTGTCACACCAGGTGCAAGGGCTGTCGAGGGCGTAAAGCCGTTTGTAGCAAGGCATCTCCTCGGATTGAAAGGCCTCGGAATCCTTTTGTTTGCGGTTCATGAACAGCAATCGGTGATCGCTGGAGGAGATATACAGAAAACCTTCAAAGGCCTCAAGAATGCCGCTGAGGCGGGAGGTGCTTTCAAGGAGAAAACGGCGGGTGCTTTTGAGCGAGGTGATATCCAGGAGGGAAGCGACGCTCGCCTCCGAGCCGGAGATCATGTTCACCCGTAAAAACACATCCTTAAATGCGCCGCCTTTATCTTTCAGGGTGAATTCATATTCAATGGGGGCCTTGGAGTTTCCTTGCCGACGAGCTACGTGATACCGAAGCATCTTGTCCAGATCTTCGGCCTTGGCGATAAAGGCCGGCCATTGCATCTTCCCTTCAATCTCCTCCTTGCTGTACCCGGTGAGGGCGACGAAACGTTCATTGGCCAAGGAGACGGTGGTGTCGTTTTCGATGATGATAGTGGCGGTACCGGTATTTTCGAAGACGCTGCGGTACCGCTCGGCGCTTTCTTGCAGGGCGTGCTCAATGTCCTTCAAGTCAAGAGGGGTGTTTGTCATGTTATCTCTTTGGTCGACCTGGCGGGTTTGGTCTTTCGTCTCCTTCCCGAAGCTTGTAGAGGAAGGCTAGATAGTTGGCTGCCTCCGGGCTCTCTTCAGGAGGTGCCCAGGTCGCAAAGTCCTTGTCGGTGCTTACTTCATAAGGGCCTGGTTTTACCTCGAAAATAACTGTGTCGATGCTCAGGGCGAGAAAGGTGTGATACACCCCGGGCTCACAGTCAAATCCAAAATTATCGGTGCCTGCGGCGATCGTCAGTTCCTCTTGTACCTCTCCGGATGGGGTGAAAACAATACATAAAATCGCACCCCGCAAAACAATGATTGTTTCCGGCTTTGGCGGATACAGGTGACGATGGGGGCGAATATAGCTCTGCGGCTGAATGGCGTTGAGCATCCGGTGCAGGGGAGCCTCCGGGCCCTTATGCAGGGGGAGTAGAATGCGTTTGCGGGGGCTGAGCCGCGAAGCCTGGACCACCTGGTCGATCAGGGCGGCACTGAGGAGGGTAGTCTGGCCGGTCGGGGCTTTGAGGGCTTTGGGATGTGTTGCCATGGTGCACCTGGGAGAGAAAAAGGACAGTCTGTTCAACGAGAGACCCTGCCGGTTGCCGGCCGGAAAGGTCTCGGTTCACTCCCTCATGGAGTTGATACCCTGGTCTTTGAGGAAATTGTCAATGAGCAGGCGGGAAATGGAGATCTTCGAGGGCAGAACCGGTAAATCGGCCGCTGAGAACCATCCGGCATCCTCAATTTCTTTGTTGTCGACATGGATATCGCCGCTTTTATAGGTAGTGGCAAACCCAATCATCAGCGAGTGGGGAAAGGGCCAGGGCTGACTAGCGACATAGCGAATATTGTCGACAAAGACACCGACCTCCTCAAATACTTCCCTGTAGACCGCCTCTTCAAGGGTCTCTCCAGGTTCGACGAAACCGGCCAGGGTGCTGTACATTCCTGCCGAAAAACGCGGCGAACGGGCGAGAAGGATGCGATCGCCACGGATCACCGACATAATCACGGCGGGGGAAAGTCTTGGGTAGCTGACAAAAATGCAGTTCGGGCAGTGCCGCGCAAGCTCGGTTTGCTTGTCGACCATGGGCGTACCGCATTTTCCGCAGAATTGGTGCTCCCGGTGCCAATGGATGATCTGGATTGCCCGGCCAGCGAGACAGAAGATATCCTCATCGAGCTCGCCGAAGAGACTCCGGAGGTCGCGGAATTCCATGTTCGGCGGGGCGATTGCTTCGTTGTCGAGGGTCGCGACAAAACAGTCGGCACCGGCGTAGCTGCCAAGATACCGGGAAAATACCGGTTTTAGACCAAATTCTTCCGGCCCCCTGGGAGAGATTGCCGGCGGTCGCCGGTCGGTCAGCTCTACAAGGAGCTTATTTCTGGCGAAGATGAACCAGCAGGCGGACGCTCCGAGGTGGGGAACGGCACCGGCGATAAAGGCATGTTTCAGGGCGAAAGGGGATAGATTTTTCATGAACCCCTGGGGCTGTTGGTGTGGTATGGAACAGGAATTCCGCATTTTTTATGCCAAGTTGATTACTTGTTGATGTATTGCCATTCCGATGGTAAAAAGTCAAGGAGTGCAGGTGAAAATATCTGTGATTTGCCGCAGTTAGTTCCCTGGCTGTTTTTTTGGTGGACAAACTTGTTTGGATTCCCGCGAGTTGCAGGGAAGGAAATGGTCTTGGGAGCTCTGACGAGGGCTGATTTCTATGGGGGAAGGACGTGAAAATACTGATTGCCGAAGATGAATTTACCACCCGGATGATGGTGCAGGTCTGCCTTGAAAACTGGGGCTACCGGGTTGAAAGTGTGACTAATGGCAATGATGCTTGGGCCGCACTGCAAAAACCGGATGCACCTCATATCGCCATTCTCGATTGGGAAATGCCCGAGCTTGATGGTGTTGAAGTATGCCGGCGGGTGAAGGAAATGGATGTGATCAGTCCCCCGTATATCATCCTGTTAACCTCCCGGGACAGCAAGATTGACATTGTCAGGGGCTTTGATGCCGGTGCCGACGACTACATGACCAAGCCCTTCAACGACAATGAACTGCGGGCGAGGGTACGAGTCGCCGAGCGATTGGTGCGTACCCAGTCTTCCCTGGCGGAGTCGGTGGCTGAGCTGAAAGAGGCCCTGAATCAGGTGGAGATGCTTGAGAATGGCGTCGAGATCTGTGGTGATTGCCACAAGATCCTCAGCCCCTACGATGGGGATTGGCATGGTTTTCGCGATGTTCTGGAAAATGGCGCCGATCCCCGGTTCATTGTCACTACCTGCCCGGCCTGCGCCCAGAAATAGTGCTTCCATCTGCTGCCTCCCCACCCGGGGAGGCAGCAGACGCGGGGAGGCAGGTGCGGTTTTTTACATTCCCACCGCGAACATCGCTTCCAGGTCGTGTTGGGAATAGGCCTTGAAGGCCAGCATCGTCTCGGTCTTTTTGATCGCTTGAACGGCCTGCATCTTTTTGGTGACGAGGTTGGCCAGCTCATCGTTATTGGCAACTCGGACTATGGCCACCAGGTCGAAGTTGCCGCTCACCGAGTACACCTCGGAGATACCGGGGATAGCCTGCAGCTGTTCAGCGACTTCATTTATCTTTGTCCGTTCCACATTCATCAGAATTATCGATGTAACCATTGGTTCTCCATAATATTTTTTAAAACTATGCGCTATTGCAAGGTGGCCTGACCGTACGGCAATCCCTTATCCTGGTGGTATGTTTTGGTTGTTTGTATTTTATCGTTGGTAACTATCTGCTATCCCTTTGCCGACGTCTGTCTTGAAAAGTTGTCTTTCCCGAGAAGATCATCGGGCATAGACCACCAGGCAATGGTCTTCTCCCGCCAGTTCCTCATCAATAATAGCCGAGATAATGTGCCAGTCGCCACCTGCAAGCCCCGCTCCGAGTTTTGGGTAGCCGATGCGTTTGCCGGCAAAGGTTTTTTTTATGCCAGCGAAAAGTTGGCGAACGGCATCGTAATCAACCAGGACATCGGCGCCGTGGAAATGAAACTGGCTGTAGCCGTTGACAATAGTGATTTCCCAGTTGTTGCGGGTAACCGTGGCCGAGCTGAAGCTGCCGAGTTTGTTGCGGTCTCCTTTTGCGGTGACCAGATCGGCGGCGTAGGCCTCGGGGAACTCTTCCTGGATTACCCGGGCTATGCCGCCGCCCATCGTGCAGAAACAGTTGCATCCATGGACAATGACGTCAAAATGCCCATCAAGGGCCAGGCTAATAAGGTCTCCTTCTACTGTCTTCATAGCGTTTCTCTCTGTTGCGTCGAGGTCTATTTCCTGAGAACTATGGGGTCTTTTTACCGGCGCCACTCAGACGGACCATTGCAGCGAGGTCCTGGTAGCTCTGGGCGCCCACCAGACGGTGCTGTCCCATGACAAAGGTCGGTACGGCGGTAATGCCTCTTAACCGGGATTCCTGCCAATCTCTGTCAACCTGTTCCTTGTAAGGGCGCTCAGCAAGGACGCGTGCCGCTTCCGATTCCGGCAAACCTACGTCCCTGGCAATTTTCACCAACACCTTGCTGTCGCCGATATTCAGACCATGGGCGAAATAGGCCTTAAAGGTGGCCAGATGGAAGGTCTCACCCCGGCCCTTGGCGGCAGCCCACATCCCCAGTTCCTGGGCCAGCCTGCTGTTGAAGGTTTTTTCTCGCGGCCCGAAGGGCAGGCCGAGTTCAGTGGCTTTGGCCTGTAAGTTTTGAAGTATCCCGGCAATTTTCTCCGGGCTTGTCCGGAAAAGATCGACAAGGGATTGGCCCTCTTCCGGAACCTCGGGGTGGAGGGGAAAAGCCCGCCAACGGACAGTAATAGCAAATTCCTGCTGCAGTCTTTCAATACGCCCGGTAATGAAATAGCACCAAGGTCAGATATAATCGGAAAAAATTTCTAATTCCATAAGCAGGTCCCTCCGCATTGCATGAAAAGAGCTGGCGGCTTGGATTGAAGGGAGAAAGACACCTTCTTGCCGCAACAGCAATGTGCACAACCGTAATGATTCTTCCTGTTAAAATCAAGACAGTGATCGCCGCTGTCGTCGGCCGGCCCAGCAACAGAACAACGCCTTGCCGGTTAGGCGTTTTACCGGGCCGTCAGGTACGCAAGAACCGTCGCCATCAAAGTATTGACTGCTTGGTACTGTGAGGAGGAAGCCCCGAGGATGGTTGCCTCTGTCTGGATATATTCTGCCTCCACCAACTCTTCACGGCAATGGGACACCAATTCTTTGGCCGATTCCGGAGTGGTCTCCAGGTGAAACTGCAGGCCGATCACCGATTGGCCAAGCTGAAATGCCTGGTTGGTGCAGGCGGCACTTCTCGCTAAAAGCTGCCCGCCGGGCGGCAGGTCAAAGGTTTCACCGTGCCAGTGAAAAACCTTTATCGCTGGTGGAAAGGCAAAACAGCCTTTGCCAGGCCCTGTGACCCCTTCGACAGTAAGCCAGCCTATCTCTTTGTGCCGGTTTTTATAAATAGGGCTGCCCATGGCGCTGGCGATAAGCTGGGCGCCGAGGCAGATACCGAGCACCGCCTTGTTGGCATCGATACATTGCCTGATAAACTGCTTTTCGTCTCGCAGCCAGGGCAGTTCGTGCTCGTCGTTGACACTCATCGGACCGCCCATGACGATGAGCAGATCCACATCGTGCGGATCCGGCAAGCTGATGGATTGATAAAACTTTGTGGCTGTTTGGCTGTAGCCGGCGGCATCAAGCCAAGGGGCGATGCTGCCAAGGCCTTCAAAAGGGACGTGTTGTAATGAATGGGCTCGCATAGTGCACCAAATATCATGGAGGAAGATGGACTGAGCGCTTACGGTGAGAATAAAGTTGAGTTGAGCGGCGCCTGTTCAAGCGAAACATTAACTAATACCATAAAAACAATGGGATAGGCAAGGCAGTTGGAAGAATATTTTGTTATTATTTCTTGCCGGCAGGGGGGCAATGGCGGCAATGTCGGTCCTGTTCGGCAGTCTCCTACACTGCTACCCGTTTAGCGAGCAGCGACCAGACACCGGCAATGGCAAGGAGCGTTCCGCCGAGGAGGTTAAACCGTCGCCTGGTACGCGGCGATTCGAGCAGGCGGCGGGCCGCAGCAGCAAAGATTGCATAACTCGCGGCGTTGATTGTGGCGAGGATGACAAAGGTTGCCGCAAGGAGCCAGATCTGGGTGGCAACCCTGTCGGTATGATTAATGAACTGCGGCAGAAAGGCGACAAAGAAGATGATGCCTTTGGGATTCAAGGCGGTAATCAGGTAGGTATTGGCAAAGAGCCTCCATGGTGAGGAAGGAGGGGCCGGGGTGATACGGCCTGCGGCGGAGACAGTACCGGCTCGTAGCAGCTTGCCACCGAGATACAGCAGATACAGACCGCCGACGAGCTTGATAATGGTAAACCAGAGGGCCGAGGCGGCGAGCAGGGCGCCCAGTCCGAGCAGGGAAAACAGCAGGGCGGTGGAGTCGCCCAAGGCGACAGCGGCAACAAGCGGGAGCTTGGCTTTGGGCCCATGAGCCACCGAATAACTGATGACGGTCAGGATGGTTGGCCCCGGTATCACCAGAAGAATCGTCGAGGCGGTAACAAAGGCCAGCCACATTTCAAAGGCCATAAAGGGACTCCTCAGCAGCTCTTCCTGCCATGCCGAGATAAAAAGGCATCGAGCTGATTGGCAAAATTTTGCCGGTCACTTTTACTTTGTGCCGCCGGGCCACCGGTATCTACGCCACTTGCGCGCAGGGCGTCCATGAAGTCGCGCATTTGCAGGCGCGCCCTGATAGTATCCGGCAGATAAAGCTCACCCCGGGGATTGAGGGCATGCCCGCCTTTCTCAAGAACCGCTGCCGCCAGGGGGATGTCACCGGTGATAACAAGGTCGCCGGCGGTGAGTCGTTTAACGATCTCGTTGTCGGCAACATCAAATCCGGGCGCTACTCGAAGAAAACCTATCCACGGCGAGGGCGGCACCTTAAGAGGTTGATTGGCGATCAGGGTCAACTGTATCCGGGTGCGCTCGGCAGCTCTGAATAAAATTTCCTTCATCGCCACCGGGCAGGCATCGGCGTCAACCCATATCTTCATTGCCTGTCACTCTTGCTGACAATTATTTCTTTCCACGAAAAATTGTGCGATGGAGAGGGGTGTGAGGGCAACGACCCTCTCCAGTATTCGCAATGTCGCGGGTTGAACGGGGAAGTCTTACTCGTAACCCTTGCCTTTACAGGTCGGGCAGACCTGGTCGGGGGTGCATTGGGTGTCGTTGGAAAGCTCACCGCCACTGCCGCGCCATTCCGAATTCACCTCGCAGACGCCTTCGATCATCTTTTTTCCTTGGCAGGTTGGACAGGGAGTAGGGTTATTTTTGGGGTTTTTGTCAGTCATGTAGTCCTCCTAAGAAAGGGTGTTGCTTCAATAAAACCGTTAACGATTTTGCCCCAGGATCTGTTGCGATGTATCTGTAAAAGCCAGCCATCGGCAGGAGAATGTTTGCCGTTAATCCGTAAGGTTCAAATAAAAATTGACTTGATTGCGCATTCTGTCAATGGCCGGCAATCAATTTACCTCCTACCGGTAACTTTTAACAGGATTTTCGCGGAATGATCTTCCGGCTCTTTTCTAGTCTCCTTGATCGTGGCAAAAGCTGGGAAGGGTAAGGCCATTCGTGGGTTACCAGTAATAGCTTGCCGATTCACCCAATTCCTGCTCGATCTCCAGCAGGCGGTTGTATTTGGCGATCCGTTCGCTGCGTGAGGCGGAGCCGGTTTTCAGTTGCCCGCCATCCATGGCCACGGCAAAGTCGGCAAGGAAGGTGTCCTCGGTTTCTCCCGAGCGGTGGGAGATGAAGTATCGCCAGCCGGCGTCGCGGCACATCCGCACCGCGTCAATGCTTTCGGAAACCGTGCCGATCTGGTTGAGCTTGATCAGCACTGAATTAGCGGTAGCCTCTTCAATGCCCCGGGCGATGTACTGGGTATTGGTGACAAAGATATCGTCGCCGACGATGTCGATCTCATCGCCGACCCGGGCGGTGAGCTTTTTAAAACCGTCCCAGTCGTTTTCGGCCAGCGGGTCTTCCCAGGAGACGATGGGGTATTTGTCCACCCACCTTACCGCCATCTCGATGAGATCGGCGGAGCTCATCTTGCCGCCGCCCGACCATTTCAGGTCGTATTCGCTGGTGAGATTGGTAGAAAAAGAACTGGCGGCACTATCGAGGGAGATGGCGATGTCCTGGCCGGGTACGTAACCGGCCTTGTCGATCGCCTCCATGATGACATCCATGACCTCTTCGTTGCTGGCGAGATTGGGGGCAAAACCGCCCTCGTCGCCGACACTTGTCGCCATACCCCGGCTCTTTAGTATCTTTTTCAGGATATGAAAGGTTTCGGCGATGTAGCGCAGGCCTTCCCGGAAGGTCGGGGCACCGACCGGCACTGCCATGAACTCCTGGATATCGACGCTGTTGTCGGCGTGGGCACCGCCGTTGATGATATTCATCGCCGGCACCGGGATCCTTCTGGCCCCGGCGCCGCCGAGATAGCGGTACAGCGGCAGTCTGCATGAGGCCGCGGCCGCCCTGGCAACCGCCATGGACACGCCGAGGATGGCATTGGCGCCGAGGTTCGACTTGTTGACGGTGCCGTCGAGTTCGAGCATTGCCTGGTCGATTGCCACCTGCTGGATCGCCGACATGCCCAGCAGGGCCGGACCGATGATGGTGTTGACGTTGTCCACCGCCTTGAGGACACCCTTGCCGAGGTAGCGGTCTTTATCGCCATCGCGCAGTTCAATGGCCTCGTTTTCACCGGTGCTGGCGCCGGAGGGAACGGATGCGGAACTGGAGGTGCCGTCTTCCAGTTCGACAAACACCCGAACGGTCGGATTGCCACGGGAATCAAGGATCTCCATGCCACGAACAGCTGCAATTGTGTCTTTCATGGTGCGTACCCCCAGTTTTTGCAAAGGTTGACTATCTCTGCCGCTGATTCCAGGCCGGCGGTTGATGTTTATCAGCCAATATAAGGCCAGGTGCGGCATCTGACAATGGCGGTTGTAGAGTATGAAGGCATGGGGATCCTGACTCCGGGACTATAAAACAGTTGCATTGGCCGGGGGGAAAGTGTAGTAAACGAGTTTTGCCCGGATGACTATTGTCGGTGGCTTCGTCGATATTTCATGACAAATACTAGGCGCAGTGTTCGGCGTGGTGTGCGGAAGGGTTTCTGCCGCCCCCATATCAGTCGCTCTCCGGGATTTTGACCGCAGCTCGCAGGAAGGGACATCCTTCCGCATCCCAGTCCATCCATTACACCTCAGGAGTCTCTCGTGAGTGTCGACAACCAGCTTACACCGGCAGAGCCGGGCAAAAGGAAGATTCTCATACTGAAAGCGCTGTTTGCCGTTTTCGTCTGTTTACTTGCCTGTGGCTTGTATTTTCACTTCTATATCAATACCGCCTATGTCGAGGTGGAACTGACGGTTGAGAAAAAGACCGATTTCAAGATTTATTACGCAGAACCCGGTAAACCCTACTCGGAAAAACTAATGTCCTGGCTTATCGTCAATCCGGAACGTAAGCAGTATAGCGCTTTCCTTACCGATCTCGGGAAAATTGAACGGTTGCGCATCGATACCCACGCCTACGAAGGGGAGGCGACGCTCAAAAGACTCGTTATTCGCCAGGAGGGTTTTGCGCCGCTGGTTTTCGAAACTGCCGAACAGTTCGGCAAATTAGTGCCCATGCATGAGATTGGCGATTTCCGTTTTGCTGATAACGGCTTCCTCGTTCAGACAAGCGGAAAAGACGGCCAGTTCGAGTTGGTGCTGGCCGCCGAGCGCCAGGGCTTGAATATTCTCTGGGTTCTTGTCCGGCTGGCGGTGATAAGTGCCATCGTCCTCTGTGTCCTCTACTGCGCCGCGCCGCTCGCCACCAATCTGCGCTTTGTCCCGGTGCTGCTCTTTGGCGTCTGGATGCTGATTATTGTCATGGCCGGCATCAGCAAGGAAAATGTTCACCCCGACGAGTACGTGCATACCACGGCAACCGCCTACTATCAGGATCATTGGATGCCGCCGGTGATTGAAGATCCGGCGATCCGCAATACCTTCAGTGCCTACGGGGTGTCGCGGTTGAACTTCGGCGAGATCTATTATCTCTTTTCCGGCAAGGCCCATCAATTTTTTCAGGCGTTCAACTTCCCGAATTATCTGTCTTTCCGGATGTTCAACGTCCTTCTCTTCGGGCTTATTGTCCTATACACGATACGTAACCGTTATGCCCGGATGGTGGCACTGCCCTTTCTCATTTCGGCGCAGATCTGGTATATTTTCAGCTATTGCGCCTCGGATTGTTTTGCCCTGTTTTTTGCCTTTCTTGCCGCCTGTGAGCTGGTCGATCCCGACAGCCTGCTGCACCGCTATCTCAAGGCTGACAGCTGGGGCATCAAGATTTTCGGTGCACTGGGCCTGGGCCTGCTTCTTGGCATAGTCTTTCTTCTGAAGAAGAACTATCTGCCCTTTGTGGCCTTTTTCTATATGGTCATTTTGATCAAGATTTTTTTCACCGACGAATTTTTCTGGGAGAAGCGGACGGTGGTTGTGCGTTTATTGGTGATCACCTGTCTTGGGCTTTGCGTCTACGGGAGCCGGGTTGGTCTTGATTACTATGTCAATGGCTTTGATCGCCAGGAGAAAATAGAGCGTCTCCGGGAAGAGATGGCCGACCACCTGTTTAAACCGAGCACCGAATTGCACAAGAAACAGCTGTCACTGTACCGCAAGGCGCGCGGGGTGACCTTTGAACGGGCGATCATTGTTGATCGCTGGTTTGAAAAGACATTTCGCAGCACCTTTGGTGTGTTCGGGTACTTTACCGTCTCCGGGACGCCGCTCTATTACGATATGGTACGCTGGTCGGGAGTGATTTTACTATTGTTTTTCTTTGCGGCGATCTTTCGTGGCGGAGGATTGGTCGGCAGCGGCCTGGCGGTTTCCGGACTGGGGATTTCGGTGGCCTTGATACTGGCTGCCCTGTATCAATCCTGGACGGTGGATTTCCAGCCCCAGGGAAGGTACCTTTTCCCGATCATTCCGATCCTCGGTGCCCTGTATGGACTGAATTATGCCGCTGTGCACCGTGGGCTTTTAATCCTTTGTCTGACTCCGATGTTTCTTCTCGGGGTGTACGGATTTATCTTCGAGGCCTTGATGCGCATCCCCAAAATCGTTTTCCTGTAAGGGGTATGGCGGCGGATGCGTGGCCGGCAAGGGTGATATGACGCGACGAAGACCGGGTCTTTGGAAACGAGACCGGAGTAATTTGATCAATACTTGAGTAGAGAAATGGCGGAAGAATTTTTAAAAGTCGATAAGGTTCCTTTAGCTGAGCAACTTCACACGGGAGGAGGTTCGGTATTTACCAAATATAAAAACAAGACCGTGGGCGATATGTCCTTGCTGCGGTTTTGCCTGTATGAGTGTTTCTGTATGTTTCTGGCCAATCTCGGCGGTGCCCTCGGCTACGTCTTGCGCAAGAAGGCGGCAAAATATCTCTTTAAGTCGGTTGGCCCTGGGCTCATACTAGGCCGAGGTTTGGTTGTCAGGCACCCCGGCAGAGTGTCTTTTGGTACCAATGTCGCCGTTGATGATGCTGTATTTATAGAGGCATGCGGCAGCGGTGAAACCGGGGTACAGTTGCGGGATGGGGTAGTTCTATCGCGTAATTGCATTGTCTTGGGGAAAAATGGTTATATCGTACTTGGCGAACGGGTTGATGTCGGTTTCAATTGTGTCTTTGCCTCGGTGAGTGGCATTACCATCGGCGCCTCGACCATTGTCGCCGGGAACTGTTATATCGGCGGTGGCCGGTATCACCATGACCGCCTTCATCTGCCGATCATGGATCAGGGGGCGTATTCGCGGGGCGAGATTGTCGTCGGTGAAAACAGTTGGATTGGTGCTGGAGCCATTATCCTCGACGGGGTCAAGCTCGGCAAAGGAGTGATAGTCGGTGCCGGGGCGGTGGTGACCAAGGATGCACCCGATTATGCGGTGCTGGTCGGATCACCGGCACGGACTCTTCGGATTCGCGATGGCAAAAAAGACAGTGATGGCTAAAAAGCTGATGCGCATACCCAATGGCCTGGTGGCGATATTTTTATTGATTGCCGGTTTGCAGCCTGCCTTTGCAGCGGGGGCGGACCGGATCGGCGCTTGGACCGGTGGCCATACCCGCGTAGTGTGGCTGCAGGACCACGGCAACGGTTCCGACACCCTGGCGACCGGCAAGAATCTCATGCTCTACGGTCTCGATTCCCGTGATGGCCGGGGCGAGCGGCCGCTTCTTCCTGAAAAGTCGAATTATTTCCGACCCATTCTCACTCCTGACGGCAAGCAGGTCATCGTCAGCAATCGTCTGACCCGACAAATGCAGCTCGTTGATTGGGATACCGGCAAGGTCGTGGCGCTTGGTGACGGCGTTGCCGTGGCGGTGTGGAACGATCCGAAGCCCAGTCGCTTCCTCGGCCGCATCACCACCTGGGTGTATTGTTTTGTCGGATTGGAGCCGGAGAATAAGTACGGCACCTCCCAATCTCTGTACCGATTTCCCCTGGATAATCCAAAGAAAAAGGAATTGATCTGGAACAAGTCCAATCTTGCCTGGGATAACATCCAGCTTTCCCGCGATGGTCAGGTGCTGGGCGGGCTTTTTCCCTGGCCGGACGGAGGGGTGCTATGGACCAGGGACAAGCGCTGGCAGCGCCTTGGTAAGGGCTGCTGGACCAGCCTCAGTCCCGATAACTCGAAACTGCTCTGGATCTTTGACGGCCTGCACCGCAATGTCCAGGTCTATGATGTTGCCGCCGGTAAGGATTGGCAGGTCAATATCAATGGTGCTCCCGGCATTGGCGGGTTTGAGGTGTATCATCCGCGCTGGAGCAACCATCCCCGCTATTTCGTTATCACCGGTCCCTACGAGAAGGGCGAAGGCGGCAACAGGATCGGCGGCGGCGGCGAAAAGGTGGAGATTCATATCGGCCGTTTTGACGAAGGGGCCAAAAAAGTCGAGGATTGGCTGAAGGTTACCGATAATGATCGCGCCGATTTTTATCCGGATCTGTGGATCGAGGGCGGAGAAACGGCGCAGCTGGTCGAGGCCCTGTCGTCCCAGAATAGCGGAGATGGCGCAGGCCTAACGACCAGCTGGCCTGCCGGCCGGGAAAACCTGGTCTTCGTCTGGGAAAACATGAAGGCCGCCAACCAGCTTGACGAGAAAAGTCCCGTGGGCTTTTTTCAATGTAATATTCAGCTGCGTGGCCGGGCGCTTTTTAGCAGAGATCTGCAGCTTAACACCGCCGGTGGTTTTGGAGAAACCGGGGAGGCGGCAAAGAAGATCTTTACGGCTTTATCCCGGAGCGGGCAGGCGAGCATCGAAGTGATGCTGCATACCGCAGGTGGCCAGCGGGGGAGCATCCTGGCGTTTACCGGCAGCGGGAAATCCCGGTTTGAGCTTTACCAGGACGGGGCGGCCCTGCAGGCCCGTTCGGCCACCAGCGGCGCCACGGCCTCCTGGCCGGGATTTCCCGCTGCCGGTAAACCGTTGCATCTAACGGCAAACATCAGCGGCCAAGACCTGGAGGTGTTCGCCGATGGGGTGAGCCTGGGTAAGAAGGCCTTGCCGTTCGATTTTTCCGGCAACGCTTGCGACAATGTGATCCTTGGCGATGAGAAAGGGGCTCTCCAGGCACGTCTTTCGAATTTTGCCGTGTATAATCGCCTGCTGACCCCGGCGGAGATTGCCGTCAACAGCCGCCTGGCCCACCAGCAGCAGGGCAAGACCCCGGCGGTGGCAAGGCTGGTGGTCGAAGCCACCCTGCAGGACACGACGGAAATCCCCTCGCCGGAGGCAATCGGTGCCTACCAGCGGGCCTTGGTCGTCAATACCTACACGGTCAGCAAGGTGGTCAAGGGGACATACAGCGACAGCCGGATACTGGTCGCTGAATGGGCGATTCTTGACCGTAAAATCATTAAATCCTACCAAACTCCCGCCCTGCCGGAACAGCTCGTCCTGGAGAAATTTGCCGATAATCCGCAGCTGGAAGGCGAACGGCAGATGATGGACGTTTTTGAGCCGGACCTTGAGATGTACTACCGGTTGCCGGAGGCCTTATAACAGTAAAGGCCCCTAGCTTTCAGGCTCTTTACGGAGTGCGATCTCCAGTATTTGCGCCCTGGCCGCGCACCCCTCCCGCATCAATAGGTAGTTCCCAGGCGGCGGCGGATTTTATATCCCAATAAGTCCCAAAGATAACGGAGAAAGCCGATCTCCCCGCTGCTCATGTGCAGGCGGAAAATGTGGGTGTAGCCTTTGAACACCCGGTAGATTACACTGAACAGAAAGTTGTTCGGCCATCTGATCAGATGCCGGGAAAGCTTGCGAATCCACGGAAATTCAATGGCAAGGGCAAAGAATTTGTGCAGGTTTTCGAATTCGCGCTTGGTCATGCCGGTATTGATGGGCGACTCGACCTGGTAGGAGGCGTGCTGCTCATGCGCCGGATCAAGATAGCCCCTTTCAATGCACAGGGTATGCATTTCGGTACGCGGATAGGGTTGGAAAATGGACACCCAGGCATAAGCAGGCTTGACTTGGGTGTTGACCTCGATGGTCTGGTAGGCGTCGTCGATGGTCTCCTCGGGGAGGCCGACCATATTTTGGGTCATGATCGAGATGTCGTATTTGTGGAACAGCCGCGCTGCCCCGACAATCTGTTCGTTGGACATATTGCGTTTTAAGAGAGTCTTGCGCAGGTGTTCGTTGCCACTTTCCACCCCCATGGCGATTGTGATGCAATTGGCCTCTTTCAGGCATTGCACTATCTCTTCATCGATCAGATTGGCCCGGACGTAGCAAATCATCGGCAGGCCGACGCGCTTTTTGTATTCTACCGAGAACTCCTTCAGCCAGGCCCTGTTCATGATGAACAGATCGTCATGGAAGTACACGATGTTCAACGGATATTCAGCGCGCACTTCCTCCAGTTCCCGGATCACGTTGTCAACACTGCGGATGCGGCAGTATTGCCCGCCTCCGGCCTCTTCACGATACAGTCTTTTGAGCATGTGGTTGAAGCAGTAGGTGCAATCATAGGGGCAGCCTCGGCTTGCCAGGAAATGTTTGACGCTGCTGTGTTTGTAGGCATAGTATTTGAGAAATGCCGAGCGGTTGGGGAAGGGCAGGCTGTCGAGGTCCTGAATCAGCGGCCGCATTGGATTGCGGTAAATCTGTCCGCCTTTTTTCACCCACAGGTTCCGGATACCGGTATAATCACCGCCGTCCCGCAATCTGTCCAGGAGTTCAACCAAGGCCTCGTCGCCCTCTCCTCGGCAAATGATATCGACGTCCTCCTGCTCGATAATTTCCGGGAAAAAGGTGGGGTGCGGTCCGCCGAGGATGGCGATGAACCGGCAATGGCGGCGAAGCCGTTTGATGAGCTCCAGATAGTATTTCTCTGAACCACTGGTAATTGAGAAGCCTATGATATCAGGCTGGTATTCACGAATTGCCCGGAACAGGTTCTTTTCCAGGTTGGTGAGGAAGAGGTCGGCGTCATGGCCATGTTTCTTGACATTGGCAATGAGACACATGATACCCATCGGGTCGGTGATATCCAGGGATGCTGTCTTGTACACAAAGAGGCATTTCATTGCGCCAACTTCCTTAAAAGGTTGTTTTCTCGTGTAAGGCCGGGCAGAACCGTGCGGCGGTTCCGCTGAAAATATGTTTCTGAGATTTGCTGGGAGAGGGGAGTCAGCTACACTTTCTTGTTGACGATGTCAGCTGTTGCCCCTCCCTCTGAAAGGGAGGGCGCACGGTCAAAAGACAGCCGCTCGCAAAACTGGCGCATAGTTGGGCTTTCTTTGGTATCTCCAGTCTTTGGCGACCAGTTTTCCGGGGCTATGGTGCTTCCACCACTGCAAACGGCTGCGGGGGGTGTTGTGGAAAAGCTAGCAGAAGCAGTGGAGAAGCATTCCTTCGCACGTGGAATCATTGAGGAATTTTAAACACTCGATCCCAGCCGGCAAGGGAATGAAAAATGACCAGCTCCGGAGTTTTCTTTTAAGACTGTCAAGATCAACAAAAAGGACCTCTCCCTTGGTTACGATCTCCTGCCGCCGGTGATGGGAAATGCACTGGCGAAGGTCTTCCAGTAAACCTTTTTCGTAGTCATTTTCTGCGGCCTGATTTTCAATCAAATCCATTATTGCCACTTCCAGAGATGTCACGCTGGTGCCGGTCGGAATAGAGAGCAAAAAACGGGCAGGCGCAATCTCGACCAGGCGCAACCAGGGGACGCTCTCTAGGCATCGACAGGGACCAATAACAATCATCCCGGCATCATTGGAAATTTTTATGATTTCAACCCGTTTCTGGTGGTGCAGGCTGGTCTCGGTCATTCCCTCGACACACTTGACTATCGCCTTGCCCCGGTCACCATCCACTTTCTCAAGCTCGCAGAGGATGCGAAAAGGCAGCGTCACCGTTATTGGGCTGCTCGGTTCATCGTATTTCGGGGGACGTCCCACCGTCATGGTTTTCTTTGTCATTTCCATAGACCCTCATATAATATTAACATAGAAAATATGCAATACAGTTAATTTTCCCGTTAAAAACACCCTGGATAGATATTGTCGACACCTTTTCTTGGTATGTCATCTTTTCAAGTGTAAAGCATATAGCCTCCGGCAGCAAATACTCGGCAAACGAGCGGTGCGATATATTTCTCGCCCCGGTTCAGCGGAGCATGGTCCGGCGGTGGCACGGTAATTTCCTAAAAAAGCAATTCGAATGCCCCGTTTTCACGGAGGATATTCAGGCCAATCAGCCAGAGCACCAGGCCGCCGGCTATTTCCGCCCAGGTGCTCAGCCAGGTCAGGCGGGCGACTTGCTTACCGAGGTGGAGTCCGGTAATGGTGAAGAGGCCGGCAACGATGCCGATAAGGATTGCCGGGGTGATGATCGACACCTGGAGCATCGACATCGACAGGCCGACCGCCAGGGCATCGATACTTGTGGCAACGGACAACATGACCAAGGTGACGCCTTTCGTGGAATCCTTCCGCACCTTTGGTTCCTCTTCATCCTCGTCGGTCTCGATGGCCTCCTTCAACATATTGCTGCCGACCAGGGCGAGCAGCACGAAGGCTACCCAATGGGCGTAGGCCTCCATATAGCCATGCACCGAGCTGCCAAGGCCCCAACCGATAATCGGCATAAGGGCCTGGAAAAGACCGAAATGCCAGGATAACCGGAAGGTCTGCCGCAGGCTTACCTGCTTGAGACTGACGCCGGTGGAGATGGCCACGGCAAAGGCGTCCATGGCCAGGGCCACGGCTATCCCGAGGATTGTGAGAAGATTCATGAAAGGGATCCGGTTGGGGTTGCAGAGAAAGTCCCTCTTTACCAGAAAGGATATACAAGGACAAGGTCAAAGCCCCATCGCCCAAGGCCTGATGCAGCCGATTGGTGTTGCCAAAGTCCCGTGGAAAAGCTAGCTTCATCGCCATGAGTTTTCAGCGGCGACAAAACCGTCCTTCTGTCTGTTTGAACTCTTTGGGGGCGAGGGATTTGATCAGCAGTGCATTAAGCGGCTAACACATGCGGCCGATTTTCTGCAGTCCCCGGTATCCTTGCACAAAAAATGGCCACCATGGCAGCCGGTCAACAGATTAGGGAAACAAAGACGATGAAGCATGACAGGATGCCACCGCCGCCCGGTTTTTTACAAACCGCTGTATTTACCTGCGCTATCCTGCTCTCGGCCTTCCTACTGTTTTGGTCCCAACCGCTCTTTGCCAGAATGATTTTACCGATTCTTGGCGGCGCGGCTGCGGTGTGGACAACCAGCATGCTGTTCTTCCAGCTAAGTCTGCTTGCCGGGTACCTGTACGCCCACTGCAGCAGCAGATATCTGGCGGTACGTCAGCAGATTCTGCTCCACCTTGTTCTTCTTCTCGCGGCTGGCGGTACTCTGCCTTTTTATATCAACGGCAACCGCGCGGGGACACTGATTCCCGTGGATTTTCCGGCCTTTGGGGTCCTCTCTTTGGCGGCGCTCACCGTCGGCCCGCCCTTTTTTGCCGTGTCGGCGACGGCACCGATGCTGCAGCGCTGGTTTTCCAGGACCAGCCACCGGCACCGTGAGAATCCCTATTTCTTGTATGCCGCCAGCAACCTCGGCAGCATGGCCGCCCTGATCGTGTTTCCGGTCGCCCTTGAACCGCTCCTTGGGGTAGAGCGGCAAACCATGATCTGGGCATTTGGCTATTTTGTCCTGTTTTGGCTGCTGCTGGTGACTGGCCTTGTCACCCTGCGCGGCCAGGCGCTGGGCTCCGGCGCGGGGATGTATCAATCTGCCGCGGCACTTGTCTTGCCTGCCGGAAAGATATCTGCAACGCAGCGCCTTTCCTGGATTTTTCTGGCCTTCCTGCCTTCCAGCATGATGCTTGGTCTTACCAGCCATGTGACGGTGGACATTGCCCCGGTGTCGATGTTCTGGGTCCTCCCCCTGGCCATCTATCTTCTTTCCTTTGTCCTCGTCTTCTCGCGATTCAAGACTTTTGTTCCCAACAGGTTGCTGGCGGCAATCATAGTCCTTTGCACTGTTGTGCTTCTGGGTATGAAGTTTACCGGTAACGATCGTACCCTGAGTACAGCCGAACTTGCCGTTCTGCTGCACCTCACCTTGTTTTTCTCCTCCGCCTGGTTGCTGCATGGCTACTTGAGCAGCAACCGGCCTCCTCCTGCACAGCTTACCGAATACTATCTGTGGCTGGCATTCGGCGGCATGCTGGGCGGGCTTTTTAACGCCTTGCTGGCACCGGTGATCTTTAGTCAGATATATGAGTATTTCGTTGTAGTTCTGGCGGTTTTCAGTATTGCCTCGCAGGTATTGGTGGGCAGGCCGCGACAAGCAGCCGCGTCGAGTGGGCCGCAGCCTGCCGGAATGGTAATGGTCTTTCTGGTGCTGCTCTGCGTCTTTGTCGTGGCCGATGTTGTGCTGCGGCGCCCTATCACCCCGGAAACACAGCGGGGCTTTGCGGCCGGGTCGGTCGTCTTGATAATCGTTGCCGGGGGCCTGGCCTTTCGCAGGCCGAAGGGAAGCACGATTGGCCTTGCCCTCTTGGTATTTACCTTTGGACTCATCGGTAATTATCTTGTTCTTACCGTGGGCCATGGCAATCTCTTGTTAGACCGGACGTTTTACGGGGCCTTTAAGGTGAGGTTGAAAAAGGATCGCGATGGAACGCCGTATCACCTTTTTATTCATGGCAGCACCAGGCATAACCTGCAGCGGTTTGGCGACGATCCTTTGGTAAATCAGGAGCCTTTGATGTATTTTCATCGGCAGGCAAATATCGGCCATGCGCTGACCGCGCTGAAGAGCCATTTAGCCAGACCTATGCACTTGGGCTTTGTCGGCCTGGGCGCTGGTGCAATGGCTGCCTACGTAGATTACGGCGACACCGCCACCTTCTACGAGATTGACCCAAAGGTGGCGGCGATGGCCGGCGATAGACGCTATTTCACCTATGTGGGCGATGCCCGAGGCAAAATTGGAATTACCGTCGGTGATGCCCGGCTGCGGCTGCAGCAATCGGCTGACGCCTCCTATGACCTGCTGCTGATCGATGCCTTTGCCAGCGATGCCATACCCGTCCATCTGCTCACCGCCGAGGCTGTGGCGATGTATCTGCGGAAAATAAAGGACGATGGGATGTTGCTCTTTCACCTCAGCAATAGATACCTTGATTTGGTCCGAGTGCTGCAGGGTTTGGTGTTGCCAGACGGTTATGTGCTATGCTACGCCTCGCAGACCGATGTCGACAGGCCCGCTGGACTAAGTGGGCGCATTCCAGGCATCTTCAGCCATAGCCAGGTGGCATTGATAGCAAGAGAAAGTGCCCTGCCCGCGGAGATTACCGACGCACCGAGGTGGCGCAGGCTCGGCCATGACCCGGATTTCTCGCCGTGGACGGATGATTTTTCCAATGTCTTTGGGGTGTTGAGGATTTTCTAGCAGGTATCTCACGATGTACTGGGCAGGATATTGAAGCTGGCCTCCCGGAAGGCCCACCGCTAAACAGCGAACGGCGCCTGCTACTGATGGTGAAGGTTTGGGCGAGGCGAAATTTTCTTGAAGGACCGAAAGAAAAAGTTTAGGCTAAGGGGCCGTTTGCCGCCTCCTGGAGGATGGCGCCATAGGGCCATCTTAGCGGCCCCAGCGCAGTATCATTGTGCTCCACCCCTTTCACGTGCCCGGTCATTCCTGAATGGTTTTTTCTTCCCATATTTTTCTCTTTTATTTCCTGCCGCTCAGCTTGCTTGCCTATTATTGCATGCCGAGGAGGGGAAAGAATGTCCTGATGACCGCCATCAGCTATATCTTTTACGGCTGGTCCAACCCGCTGTTTACCCTTTTAATGTTTGTCTCCACCCTGATCGACTATTGCTGTGGTCTGATCATCGGTTTGGCCCCGGCGGACAACATCCGGCGAAAGAAGGCAGGGGTTGCGGTGGCGATTTGCAGCAACTTGTCTTTGCTGGCTTTTTTCAAATATACCGGCTTTGCCATGGAGAGCTACAATCAGCTCTTTCTGCTCCTTGGCATCGATGGCTTTGATCCGGTGCCGGTACTGCATTTTCTCCTGCCGCTTGGCATCAGCTTTTATACCTTTCAGTCGATGAGCTACAGCATCGATGTCTACCGCGGTGACGCCGTCTGTATTCGCAACTTTCTCGATTTCGCCTGTTTTGTGTCGATGTTTCCGCAACTCGTCGCCGGACCGATCATCCGTTTTCAGGAGGTCGCCGACCAGTTGGCGAGCCGGACGCATACCTTTGAAAAATTCGCCCGGGGGGTAGCCTTTTTCAGCCTCGGCATGGCCAAGAAGGTGTTGCTCGCCAATTCCTGCGGCAAGATCGCCGATACCGCCTTTGCCGCCGGGTCTTTGCACTGGCTCGACAGCTGGTTCGGTATCGTCGCCTACAGTTTTCAGATCTATTTCGACTTCAGCGGCTATTCCGATATGGCCATTGGTCTTGGCCTGATGTTCGGCTTTGTCTTTGCCAAAAACTTTGATTCGCCGTATCGCTCGGCGTCGATCACCGAATTTTGGCAACGCTGGCATATCTCACTTTCCACCTGGCTGCGCGAGTACCTGTATATTCCCTTGGGTGGCAACCGCAAGGGCGCAGGGAGGACGGCAATAAACCTGGCCATCGTCATGCTCCTTGGTGGTCTGTGGCATGGCGCCTCGTGGAACTTTGTCTTCTGGGGAGCGATACACGGCCTCCTTCTCGGCAGTGAGCGGTTGTTTGGCAAGAAACCGTTTTATGCCATACTGCCAAAGGGACTGCGCGTTGCCGTAACCTTTGTGCTGGTGATGATCGCCTGGGTGTTTTTCCGGGCGGAAACCCTTGCCGGGGCAATCGCCTATCTCGGTTCGATGTTCGGTCTGGTGGCGGTTCCCAACGCCTCACTCCTTCTTGACGGCCTCCTCTATACCCCCTATTCCCTCCTCGCCATGGCCCTTGCCGCGCTAATAGTCTGGCGGGCGCCGCAGACCTGGGACTGGACGCGGCAGTTGGGGGCGGGCAAGGCCATCGTGGTGATTGTTGTCTTTGCCGGGACGGTTGCCGTGCTCAGTATGCAGTCCTATAATCCCTTCATCTATTTCAATTTTTAAGGGCATGAGATGAAGAGACCAAATAGAGAAGAAATTGCCTGGCAGGAAATCGGCACGACGGCCATCAGCCGGTCGATGGCGATAATCCTTTCCGCCTTTTTTCTGGCGGCGATTTTTGCTGTGCCGCTCGGTCAGTATGGGTACAGCAAGCGGCATGGCACCGCTGTTACCTTTTCCCCTAAAGACCTTAGGACTGAAGGAAAGGATCAATCCGCCTTTGCCCTGATCAATGCCCGGAATAAGGGGGTCTTAGAGGCTATCAACAAGCTGGAAACCACCCTAGAAGAGGAAAGCCTGCTGCGCAAGGTCTTCCTGCCGCCATTGCAATATGTCCTGCTGCGCTTTCTCGGCAAAGGCAATGATAAGGCCATTCCCGGTCGGGATGGCTGGCTGCATTTCGCCCCGGCCCTTGACTATCTCAGCGGCCCGCCCTTTCTTCATCCGAAGCAATTGCTGGTGCGAGCGACCTCCCATAAACTCTGGGAGGCTCCGGTGCAACCGGATCCACCCACGGCGATCATCGCCTTTAAAGATGAGCTGGCGGCCAGGGGAATCAAACTCCTCGTCGTCCCGGTACCGGTAAAGGCGGCGGTCCAGCCCGACAAGATCTCCGGCCGACCGGTGCCTTCGCCCCTTGCCAACCGGTCGTATCAGCCCTTTGTCCAGGCGCTGGAAAAGAGCGGTGTACAGGTCTTTGATCCCCGGCCGGTTCTTGCCGGGTATGCCCTGCAGCACGGCAATGCTTATCTGGCAACCGACACCCACTGGCTGCCCGGAGCAATGCAGGCGGTTGCCGCCGAACTTGCCGGGGTGATCGGTAAAAATTTTCCGGAACTCTCCGACAGCGGTGCCTTTGTGGCCGAGTCGCAGCAGGTGCGGGGGCAGGGCGACATAGCCCGGATGCTGACCTTGCCGGAAAATGTCTCGTTATACCCCGAAGAGGAGGTGCAAATCCGCCAGATCCTCACCAGCCAGCAGGAGTTCTGGCAGCCCGACCGGGACGGACAGATTCTCCTTTTAGGCGATTCCTTCACCAATATCTA
The DNA here is from genome assembly GCA_030247675.1 of Desulforhopalus sp. Classification (NCBI taxonomy): domain Bacteria; kingdom Pseudomonadati; phylum Thermodesulfobacteriota; class Desulfobulbia; order Desulfobulbales; family Desulfocapsaceae; genus Desulforhopalus; species Desulforhopalus sp. Next base: position 1,282,808 of record JAOTRX010000002.1, read on the forward strand.
CTCAACGGCGGGCCTCGGCTGGGGCGCCAGTGCCGGGCTCGCCGAGCAACTCAGCCATTTTCTCCAATCACCCATCGATCTGCTTGCCAGAAACGACAGCGGTGCCTATGTTACCAGGGAAATGCTCGCCGGGGAATTGGCCCGCGGCCGTGACCGCCTGGCTGGCAAGAAGCTGGTGATCTGGCAATTTGCCGAGAGGGAATTGGCCTTCGGCGATTGGCGACAGATACCTCTGCACCTCGGGGCGCCAAAGGAGAGTAGGTTCTTTGTGGCAGCCGCCGGCGAAAAGATCAAGGTAACCGGGACCGTCGGGGCGATCGCCAGGTCGCCGCGGCCAGGATCGGGACCGTACCGGGATAACATCCTCTCCCTGCATCTTATTGACATGCGCGGTGAGGACCGGGAGTTGCCGGCAGGGCAGGCCCTGGTCTACGGCTGGGGGATGCGCGATAACCAGCTTACGGCATTTGCCGCCCTCCGGCCCGGCGATACCGTTTCTCTCACCCTGGTGAACTGGGAAACGGTTGAGGGTGATTATGGCAGTTATCGTCGAACGCCGCTGGACGATCAAACACTTGAACTGGAAATACCAAACTGGGGATACTATTGATGAAAAGGCGCTTTACCATTTTGATTCTACTGGTCTTGGCGGTGGCCTCCATAGCCGCTGCGGCAAGCCCGACTTTTCGGGAGATTTGCCGGGAATATGCTGAAAAGAACGGCGCGGGCGGCGTTGTCACCGGTGCTGATGGCTGGATGTTTTTACGGGAAGAGCTGGAGCATCTTGGGGCCGGAAAATTTTGGGGAGAGGAGGCGGCAACCGCCTCCAGCGCAAAGGACAAGAATGCCGCCGATCCCCTGCCAGCCATAGAGGAATACAGCAAGCTTCTCGCCGAGCGGGGGATAACACTCTACCTTATGCCGGTGCCGCCGAAGGCCATGATCTATCCCCATAAACTGGCGGTGACCATCGAACCCAATGCTTCAGTGAAGGAGCTCGCTTTATACCGGGACTTTTATGGTGAGCTTGCGGCGCGTGGGGTGAAGGTTATCGACCTGCTGCCGAAACTTCTTGAAAACCGCGACAAGACGCCTCTTTATTGCCGCACCGACAGCCATTTCTCCGGCGCCGGCCTGGCCCTTTTTGCCGGTGCTGCCGCCGAGGCAATAAAGAAGGAAAGCTGGTATGGTGCTGTTGAAAAAATGCCTTTCACGAAAGCCACACGAACGGTGACAATTCACGGTGATCTTAACCAGATGGCCGGGGGGACCGGGCCGGAGGAAGCCGTCGAACTGGCGGTGGTGAGCGGCAAGGATGACGGCAAGCAGATAGAGGGTGCGATGAACAGCCCGGTTGTCCTGCTTGGCGACAGCCACACCCTGGTCTTCCAGGCCGGCGGTGATCTCCATGCAAAGGGTGCCGGCCTTTTCGATCATTTGTCCGCCGAGCTGGGCTTTGCCGTCGATCTCCTCGGTGTGCGCGGTTCAGGGGTCACCCCGGCGCGTATCAAGTTTTTTCAGAGGGCAAAGCAGGATGCCGACTATCTCAGCGGCAAAAAGGTGGTGATCTGGTGCTTTGCCGCCCGAGAATTCACCGGCAGCGGCGGCTGGAAGAAGATCCCGGTGGCACCCTAAGCGACGATCAGCCGATCAGCCGACGTTCCAGGTCAAGAAGCTGCTGTTTGACATCCAGGCCACCGGAGAAACCGGTGAGGGAACCGTCCTTGCCGATAACCCGGTGACAGGGGATAATGATCGGGATCGGGTTGCGGCTGTTGGCCATGCCCACCGCCCGACAGGCCTTGGGCTTGCCGATGCGCTCAGCAATTGCCCCGTAGCTTGTGGTTGAGCCGAAGGGGATACGGCGCAGTTCCTGCCATACCCGCTGTTGGAAGGGGGTCCCCTGCGGGGCAAGTTCTAAGGCAAAGTCCTGCCGTGTCCCGGCAAAATACTGTTTCAGCTGGAGAAGTGCCTGGCTGAGACTCCTTGGGTCTTCCTGCCATTCCTTAGGGATGGCAAAGGTCCTCATTTCGCCCGGCAGGTGCAGTTCCTGCAAAACCCCATCTTTGCTGCCGACCAGCAACATTGTGCCGATGGGGCTCTCGTAGTGACAGCAGATTCTCATTAAAGTTCTCCGTGAAGATGATTACCGGGTTTTGCCGCTTCGAGGCTAAACGCATTTGCCGTGCAGTGCGGTTTTGCCCCACACTGCACCTTTGGCCAAGGCCTAGATGCTATCGAGGGCGGCCTGGTAATTCGGCTCCTGGCCGATTTCCGGAACCTGCTCGGTGTACTTTACCTTGCCATCCGAGCCAATGACCACAACCGCCCTGGCGAGCAGCCCGGCCAGTACCCCGGTAGTGATGGTCTGCCCGTAGTTCTTGCCGAAATCGGCAGACCGGAATACCGACACGGGTACGACATTTTGTAATCCTTCGGTCTCGCAGAAGCGTTTATGGGCGAAGGGCAGATCGGCGGACACGCACAAAACCACGGTATTCTTCCGGTTCCCCGCCTCGCTGTTGAAACGGCGGGTAGAGGCGGCGCAAACTCCGGTATCTATGGAAGGAAAGATGTTCAAAATGATCGTCTTGCCTTGATACTCCTTGAGTGTGGCGGTTCCGAGATCGGTCTTTACCAGACTGAATTCGGGGGCCTGTGAACCGACCGGGGGAAGATTGCCGATAGTTGCTATTTCATTGCCCTTCAGGGTGATCTTTGCCATATCGTTCTCCTTTTACTGTGAAAAGTATCCTGCTGTTGCAAGTTTCCACCTTTGACAATTACTGGCCTTCAGGCGGTTGGTAATTACCTGATAACAGTTCCTACTCTTTGCTGATTTGTCAAGTTTGCCGCCGAAATAAGAGGCCGTCAAGAAATAACTCCTGCCATTTGCCGCCAGATCTTTTGGCCTAAATGCCTTGGTCTCCGGGGAAATTATTCGGCAAGGTATTGAAATCATGTACAGGGCATGGTTTAAAGGGAGGTGACCTGCCATCTTTATCGGGAAGCGGTCATGGAAAAGGAGGCATGGGCCGTCCGGTTCATGTTGACACGGGAATCCCTTGAACACAGTTCTTTACTTCTCATTGCCTTTGCAGGCTTATGGGAAGAATAGCACCTTGCAAGGGGCACGGGGGATCTCGTTTATCAGGGAGCAGGCAAAGAGAGCTACTATGTCGTTTATACCTGTTGTCGGCAAATCGATCAAAAAGCAACTGGAGGATCGGGAAGAGCAAATCCTGTCACCTTTTGCGGCACTGAATAAGAACTCCTCCGGCCGCCACCTTGAGGAAGAGGAGGTCATGTCCGATATCCGCCTGCCGTTTCAGCGGGATCGTGATCGCATTACCCACTCCAAAACCTTCCGCCGTCTTAAGCATAAAACCCAGGTCTTCCTTTCGCCGACCGGCGACCATTACCGTACCCGTTTAACCCATGTTCTTGAGGTCTCACAGATTGCCAGGACTATCGCCTCGGCCCTCTGTCTCAATGAACCACTGACCGAGGCCATCGCCCTGGGCCATGATCTCGGCCATACCCCCTTCGGTCATGCCGGAGAGGCGACCCTGAATGAGCTCCATCCCGGCGGTTTTCGCCATTATGTGCATAGCCTGCGGGTGGTCGATTTTCTCGAAAATGACGGCAAGGGCCTGAATCTGACCTTCGAGGTGCGCAACGGCATCGTTCGCCACTCCAAAGGGCGGGCGGATATCTTGCCAAACGACAAGTCGGAAATTGCCGTGACCCTGGAGGGCCAGGTTGTCAGGTTGGCGGATATCATCGCCTACGTCAATCATGACCTTGATGATGCATTGCGCGCCGGAATTTTGAAAGAGGCAGACCTGCCTGCAAAGATAAAAAAGGCGGTGGGCGAGCGTCATTCCCGGCGGATTGGCTCAATGGTGCGGGATTTGATTGTCGAGACTCTGGCCGCGGGAGACGGTAATCTGCATATCAGCCCGAAGATGCTTGAGGCGATCACCGAGCTTCGCGGCTTTTTGTACGACAACGTCTACACCTATTACAAGGTGCATAACGAATTCGTCAAAGCCCAGAGGATAATCTCCGATCTGTATACTTATTTTCTCGAAAAAGGCATTGTTCGCCTGAAAGGTGACCACTGGGAGGAATGTGTCGATAAGGAAAACTGGGCAGATGAAAAAGAGGCGCACCGCCGGGTGTGTGATTACATCGCCGGAATGACCGACCGGTATGCCTTATCCATTTACAAGCACATCTTTCTTCCTGAACCCTGGAGCGTGAAATGAGACGCTCCAGGGCAGGTTGTTGTTCACCGCCTTAGTTAGCAGCAGGAATGGTCAACTGACGACGCCTGCGGACAGCAAAAGCCGCCAGGGCAAGGCAGCCGACCGTGCCTAGAACGGCAATGGCAAGCTGCACCGGCGCAGACAATTTGACAAGAAGATAGGCGAGGGCAACCAGGGGATAGAGCAGCACCCTGGCGATGAGCCTTGCGGTATCGTGCTGACGGATGAAATCAGCGGCGGCCGGCGAGTAGTGGTAATAGGTCTTGACCAACCACCGGCCGGGCGCGTTGCTGAGTAAGCAGGCATTGCGAAATTCCCGCAGGATCATAACCTGTTTCTCAACCGGCGATCCAAAGGCGGCTGTTGCAATGAAGCATGAGCTGTCGTCACCCCCTCCGCCACCACCTTCATCAACGGCACCCGAAGAGGAAATCATTGAAGAAATCGTTGCAAACCAGGTGTTGGCAATAACCTGATAGCCGCTGTCGTTCGGGTGAATTCCATCGGCGTTAAGGCTGGCCCAATTAGCCGCTACCGCCGCGTAATTATCAGCCAATCTAATACCGTTGCTGCTTGCCAGGGCATTGATCATCGGATTCCAGGTCTGGGGAATGAGGGTCGCCGATCCGCCTCTGTCGCTTGGGGTCAAGTTCGATAGCACCGGGGTGGCACCCGCTGATTTCGCCTTATTGATCATGGTCTGCAGGTTGAATTTGGTGGTTTCCACCGAGATGCCGGACCGGACGTCGTTGGTGCCTTCCATGATCAGGATGAGATTGGCGGGAAAGGCTCTGAGCACTGAATCAATCCTGCCGACACCCTCCGAGGTTTTTTCGCCGGATCTACCATAGTTAACGACAATGGAGGGCTTGCTATTGCTGTTGAGCTGGCTGGACAGTTTTGGTGGATACCCTCCAGAACGGCTCGAATGTCCTGCGGTAATGCTATCACCGAAGGCGGTTATGTTGGCGGCGTGGGCAGCTGTGGTGAGGCAGAGGGCTGTGGTGCAGCAAATCAAAACAAGGGTGGTAAATCTTTGTGCCGGGGCGTTTATTCGGGTTGTCATGATCTTTCTCGTTATTGGTATTTGCAGGTATGGAACCGAAGCCAGTGGTTTAGTTGTTACTCGATGGGGGTGACACGGCGGATCGGCAGTGATTGAACCGCATAGCCCGGGACGTGTATTGATGCCGATTCCGGGGTAACGATAAACGAGGGAATCTCGATCTCCAGCTGGTCGTCGGTTTGGGCCTTCTTGCTGGCCGGTTGCTGGTTTTCTGCGGTTTCATCAGCGGTGGAGGAGGCCTCGGCAGCCACCAATACCGGTTCGCTCCAAGCCGAGCCGTTCCATGTCGATTCGAGGTCCACATAGCCGTTTGCCGAAAATTGCTGCCACTGTACCCAAGGGGTCCCGGTTGTACCGTCAATACCAAGGATGGGCTGGATGTCGGGAATATCATTGGCTGTCAGGGCCTGGGCAGTGGTAAAGGAGGTTTCATTCCATGTGGCAAAGTAGATCTCGTCGCTTACGCCATTAAACCCTGCCCACACCAGCCAGATCTTGCCAGTTCGGTCAACAGCGACGGAGGGGGCCATGTTCGAGGAAAGTCCGGTGTAGTATTCCTTTTCCTCGGACCACTGACCGTCCTGCTGATAGCGATACCGAAGTTGAGCCTGGCTGCCGGTAAAATTAGACCAGACAACGATGAGATCGTCGGCGGATGGATTGGTGACGGCCGGGACGATATTGACACCCTCGCCGGTGGATACCTTTTGTGGTTCTTCCCAGGCCGAGCCGACCTTGCGGCTGATAAAAATTGCATCCTCGCCACCCGATTGGCCGGCCCAGGCCCAAACCGCCTTGCCTTCAGCTCCAGTACCTTGGGCGGTAGGGGTTTGCTCTGCTGCAAGGCTTACGATGGGTAGAGATAAGAGAGCGACGAAGATGGGGAGAGATAGGAAGGTTCGGCAGTTTCTGGTCATGGGGTTTCTCACGGGAAGATATCCTCGGGTGGAGATTGTTTGGGGGATGCCATCTGCGAATGGGTAATACTTGGGTAACGTATTTCAGTTTTTGGGGTGTGAATATACCTTGTAGCAGGCAGGTATGCAAATATACCGAAACACTTCGCTTGCGAATTGTTGAAAAAGGTTAATACTGCAAGGACATAAATTTCGTTTGAACACATACATTGCTCAATGCGCCTTTATCCTATCTACCATTTTCCCTGGATTTTCCAGGCATTTTTAAAATGCAGCGTCGAAAACAGTTGAATTATGACAACGGCACAGTTACCTTCGAAAACTGTGCGTCCGCGGGATTCGCTGGTCTAGTCTTTTATTAATTTTTTCCAACCTATGAATATGAAAGAAGAAAAACTGTTGAGTAAGGGCTACGAGTTTGCTGAAGTTGAAGAAAAATGGCTTGATCGCTGGCGACAGTCCGGTTGTTTTACTGCCGGCATGGACTCTCAGAAGCCCTCGTTTTCAATAGTAATTCCACCGCCTAACGTTACCGGTGTCCTGCACGTCGGCCATGCCCTGAACAATACCCTACAGGATATTCTTACCCGCTATCACCGCATGGCCGGCTATAACACCCTGTGGGTGCCGGGGACGGACCATGCCGGGATTGCCACCCAAAACGTCGTTGAACGGCAGCTTGCCGCCGAAGGCAAGACCCGCGATGACCTCGGCCGAGACGCTTTTATCGACAGGGTTTGGGCCTGGCGCGGCGAAAAGGGTGGGACGATAATCAACCAACTGCAGAAACTGGGTGCCTCTTGTGACTGGCGGCGGGAACGTTTTACCATGGACGAGGGGCTGTCGAAGGCCGTTCGTGAGGTTTTTGTCAGGCTGTATAAGGAAGGTTTGATTTATAAGGGCGACTATATCGTCAATTGGTGCCCCCGTTGCCTCACCGCCCTGGCCGACGACGAGGTCGATCACGAAGATACCGATGGCAAACTGTATCATATACGCTATCCCTATGCCGATGGCTCCGGCCATGTCGTCGTCGCCACCACCAGGCCGGAGACGATGCTTGGTGATACCGGTGTGGCGGTGCATCCAGAAGATACGCGGTATACCCATCTGGCTGATATCGGTATCCGCTTGCCACTCACCGGCCGGATTATTCCGGTGGTGCTCGATGCCCATGTCGACCGGGAATTCGGCACCGGTGCTTTGAAGGTCACGCCGTCCCATGACCGCAACGACTATGAAATTGGCCTGCGCCATTCCCTGCCGCGCTTGAAGGTCATGGATGATAAGGGCGTGATGAATGCCGCCGCCGGGGAGTATGCCGGTCTTGATCGTTTCGCCTGCCGCAAAAAAATTGTCGAGGATCTAGAGAATCAGGGCTTTCTTGAGAAAATCGAAGAGTACAGCCACGCCGTCGGCCATTGCTACCGCTGTAAAACGGTCAGCGAGCCGACCACCTCGGTGCAGTGGTTCGTGGCGGTTCGGCCGCTTGCCGACAAGGCGGTGGCCGCGGTTCGCGACGGCCGCATCAATATCTATCCAAAGACCTGGTACAATACCTTCTATAGCTGGATGGATAACATCCGCGACTGGTGCATCTCCCGGCAGATCTGGTGGGGACATCGCATACCGGCCTGGACCTGCAGCGACTGCGGCGAATTGATTGTCGCCTCGGAAGATCCGGCCGCCTGCCCGAAATGCGGGTCGCTTGCCATCGTCCGGGAAACGGATGTCCTCGACACCTGGTTTTCCTCGGCGCTGTGGCCGTTCTCGACCATGGGCTGGCCCGATAAAACCAGGGAACTGGAATTGTTTTATCCCACCTCAGTACTCATTACCAGTTTTGACATCCTCTTCTTCTGGGTCGCCAGGATGATGATGATGGGGCTGCATTTCATGGATGAGGTGCCGTTTAAGGATGTCTATCTGCATGCCCTGGTGCGGGATAAACACGGCAAGAAGATGTCCAAGTCGACCGGCAATGTTATCGATCCTCTGGTGGTTATGAAGGAATACGGAACCGACGCCATGCGTTTCACCCTTACCGCCTTTGCCGCCCAGGGCAGGGAGATCAGGCTTGATGAAGAACGTATCGAAGGCTACCGGCATTTTATCAATAAGATTTGGAATGCCGCCCGCTTTGCCCTGATGCACGTGGCCGACTGCCCGGCATCGGTAAAAGAAGTGGCCGAAGCCCCGCAGGAGTTGCCTTTGGTCCATCAGTGGATTCTCAGCCGTACCGCGGCGGTGATCGATGAAGTCAGGCAGGGGCTCGATGAGTACCGCTTTAATGATGTTGCCTCGGCAATATACCAGTTTATCTGGCGGGAATTCTGCGACTGGTACCTGGAATGGATCAAAGCCGATCTGTTTAGCGACGATATCCGCGCCAAAGGCCAGGCGCATGGGGTTTTGCTCGTTGTCCTCGAAACCATTCTCAAGCTGATCCATCCCCTTACCCCCTTTGTGTCGGAGGAAATCTGGTCTGTTCTCCCTGGCGACCGGCCTTTGCTGGCGACATCCGACTTCCCGAAAAAACGTGACGACTGGAAAAATCCGGAAGCGGTCGAGAAGATGGAACTGCTGATGGCGGTCATTACCGGTATCAGGAATATCCGTTCCGAGGCAGAGGTTCATCCGTCAGCAAAGATCGAGGCGTATGTCGTCTGTAGCGACGTGAAGAAGGCGGCATTTCTTACCGCCTCCACCGCAGCTATACGTGATATGACCAGGTTGAGTGCCTTTACGGTAGGTGCGAAGATCGACAAACCTGACGACGCTGCAACCTATATCTGTAATGATCTTGAGATATTCGTACCGCTGAAGGGACTGGTTGATGTCGCCGGAGAACTGGCCAAATTAAAGCGGGAGCGAGAAAAAGTCGAGGTGAAACTGGCCCAGGTCAACGGCAAGCTGACCAACGAGAAATTTCTCGCCAATGCCAAGGCTGAGGTGGTCGCCAAAGAACAGGAAAAGAAGGCTCAGCTGGATGCGACGATCGCCAAAATGGTCGAAGCGGAAGAGCGTCTGCGAAAATTGGCATAGGCAGGACTGACTATGGATAAAAATCTCCTGCATGACATGATTGCTGCTTTTCTCCGTGAGGATGTCGGGCGCGGTGATCTCACCAGCGAGTCCATTTTTCCGGGCAATCAGACCGGCAGCGCCTGTCTGGTCGCCCGGGAGAAATTTGTTGTCTGTGGCGCCGAGCAGGTAGCGGCGGAGGTGTTCAAGGTCCAGAATCCGGCGATTACTACCATCGCGCCTCTGGCCGACGGCACTCGGACCGACCGGAATATGGTGCTGTTGACGGTGAGCGGTCCGGTGGTTGATCTGCTCAAAGCCGAGCGGGTGGCGCTCAATCTTCTGCAGCGTCTTTCCGGGATCGCCACCCTCACCGCTTCTTTTGTCGCCAAGGTTAAAGACTACCCGGTACGGATAACCGATACTCGAAAGACTACACCAGGCCTCCGTGTTCTGGAAAAATATGCAGTTCGCGTCGGCGGAGGCGCCAATCACCGTTTCAATCTGGCCGACGGCGTACTGATCAAGGACAATCATATTGCCGCCTGTGGATCGATCAAGGATGCGGTATCCAGGGTGCGAGTGCAGATCCCGCATACCATCCGAATCGAGGTGGAAACCGATACCTTGCAGCAGGTGGAAGAGTGCCTGGAATGCGGTGTGGATATCATTATGCTTGACAATATGAGCCCGGAAACGATGGCACAGGCTGTTCGGACCATAGGTGGCCGCGCCCTGGTGGAGGCTTCCGGGGGAGTGAGTCTTGAGACCGTTGAGGCGATTGCCGGGAGCGGTGTGGATATCATTTCGATTGGTGCCTTAACCCACTCGGCACCATCCTGTGACATAGGGATGGATTGGTCTTTTTAGTGACTTGCAAAGACGTTTCGTAAATAAAAACAAGAACAATACTCTGCGAAAGGCACTTGGGCCACTTCGTTAGGCGGCAGAACCCATGAAATTCATTGTCCGTGTTCAATGAGATTTTTCCAAGGCACTCATGTTGTTTCTTTGGTGGCTGGAAACTTGATGTTGATACACGGAGTTAAGTCTAGATTTTAGCGAATATTCCTTGATTTGTTAGATTGAAATATGCGATACTCGTGGTGTATTGGAATATCTTTGGCAAATCCTAACAAGTAGTTCTTATAAAGAGGTACCAGCCCATGCGTTGCCCAAAATGCGGATACATATCCTTTGATCACATGGAAATATGCCTGAAATGCAAGAAAGATATCAAGGCGGTATCGGATAACCTGCATGGCACCGTTTTTAATGTTGCAGCCCCTTCCTTCCTGCAAATAAATAAGCGAGAAGCTGAGCCGGAGGTTAATGATGCATTTTCCGGCAGGACAACTGAAGATGATGATTTTGTCGATGAGGATCTCGAGGTTTTAGTTGAAGATGAGGTGATGATTGACGATCAAGGCAATGAGGAGATCGGGACTGGGGATAGCGATTTTTCTGAAAGCGATGACTTGGAGAACCGGGAGATTGAGATGGATCTCAGCCAGTTCGAGGATGCCGAGGAACCTGAAATGCCGGCTGCTGCCGCTGTAAAGTCTGGAGATAAACCAGAGGAGCAGACCTTTTCACTGGAGTTACCAGCTGAACTTGCCGATATTTCTGATCTGGCTCCTCCGGCCCGGGAGACGGGGGGCGACAAGAAGGCGGAGGTGAAGACACCGGCGAAGAAAGAGGCGGTGAGTTCTGGGGCTAACGATTTGGATTTTGATCTGGGACTAGGAGATCTTGGGATTGAACCTGCTGCCATGGAGACCGAAGAAGAAATGGTCCTGTCTCTTGATGATATCGATTTTTCCGAGACACCAGCGCCGAAGAAAAGTAGTGCTAAGCCAACCGCCAAACAAGGTGGAACGGATATGGATGAGGATTTGAATTTCGATCTTGATCTTGGCGGCTTGTCGATTCACAAAGACGGTTAACTGCATTGATGAAAAGGCCTTTTCATTGCGAAGTTATTGATAAAGATGTCATAGCTGCCATTATCAAAATGGGTATTGAGAAATGCCTGGAGGAGGGAGAAAAGGTGTTGACACCAAAATCGAAGTCGGGTAAATATGCCTCTCCAAAACAAATGCCGGGATAGCTCAGTCGGTAGAGCAACGGACTGAAAATCCGTGTGTCCCTGGTTCAATTCCTGGTCCCGGCACCAGTACATTCAAGGGGTTGTGGTCTTCATTAAGACTGCAACCCCTTTTTGTTTTTGATTACAAAGGAACAAGGGTTGAACAACGGCTCCTGCTTTGGTACTACCATAGATTTTATTGATAAAGACCGACAAAGAACGTTTTTGCTGACTGTAGTGAAGGGAGAAGAAGAAATGCAGTTTGGAGGTAACATTCTGGTGAAGATATTGCGCGAAAGGCCCTTGTATTTCTTGGATCGTCAGAGCTTTTTAAGGGAAAATAGAGGAGTGCTGTTGTTGGCGTTGGCTAGCCTCATTGTTGTTTTGCTCATCCGTTCCTGGGAAAATTTTTCCCATCCGGGCTTCTATGCCGAAGATGCAACATACTATTTTAAGCTTAATTATAACGCCGATTTTCTGTGGGAGAATATTTTTCGGAACCCCAACGGCTATTACAATATATTAAATAATTTTGTTGCGCAATTACTGGGGGATATCGACATTCGTTGGCAAGCGGCGGCATACCAGTCAGTCGCCTTTATGACAACGGTGCTTACCACCTTAATGTTTGCCCGCAGTGGGTTGATTAAGAATAAGATCTTGATATTTTTGACACCTTTTATCCTGGGTCTTTCCGGGTTCAATCATATTGTCTATTACCTGACAATTACCTTTCAGATGTATGTGCTGGTTCTGACTCTTTTCGCAGTCCTGCTGTTGGATGAGACAGACTCTCCCATAAAAAATTTAATGCTGTTCCTCATCATCCCTTTGCTCGTATGGTCCGGCCCTTATTCTGTCCTTGCCGTTCCCTTTGCGATAACGTTTATCGTGTTATTCCGCGGGAAAACATGGATTATGCTTTGGACACTTGTTGTGACGATAGCGTATGCCCTATCCACCACAGGATCAACAATTATGCTCGGAAATATTTTCGAAAAACAAATTCAAGTGCTTTGGGGTGAGGCCGTAATACGCGATATATTTCTGCTGGGTTTGCGGGAGCATGTGAATATCGAAAAGGTGATACTCCTCCTTGCCATTCTTGTCCCAGCAATATATGCCATCCGTCGTGAGACCTTCCATTTGCGAATATTGGCACTGTTTATGGTGGTTATAATCAGTTCCATGGCACCAGTGCTGCTTAGCAAAAAGATTATTATGTACGGTTCAATATACCCTTGTCACCTTTTGCTGGGGAAATTTTTCTGGATTTTATCGGTGCTTATAATCGTTGACAGATTGGTTAAGGTCATTCCTGAAAAATTCACTCAGATTTCGGTTTCAGCAGCAGCGTGTTGCATTGTGCTCTTTATCGTTGTTGATAATCTCAAACATGAATCGATGCGGAAAATTGATGTTCTTTATAATATACCGGAGTTTTTACAGACCATCCATGAAACCGAGAAGCTGAAGCTTGAAGAAAAAGGAGAAATTGTTCGGATTATTGCTGATGGTGTTGGGATATTTGATCCAATCGTGCGTGTAGGCAGTCGTAATCCCGAAGCTAGATTGGTGAAAACGATATTCATTGAGCGAAAAACCAACCGGTAGGCGTTTTTGCCGTGGGGCGCGCGGTGATTTACAACTTCAAACAAGCTGTTCAACAAAGCTCTAATTGTTGCTGTCCAGCACCTTCCTGGCAAGCTGGGCAATGCTCTTTTTGGTGAGTGGTTTCATGGCAAAACCCTTTATTCCAAATGAATATGTTTGCTCTTCGGTAACAATATTGCTGTAGCCGGTGCAGAGAATAATTGGCAAATTAGGGCGGATCTGTAACATGCGCCGAGAGAGATCAGTACCGGTCATGCCAGGCATGGTCTGGTCGGTGATTATGAGATCGAATGTGTCCGGCTGATTCTGAAAGGTGGTCAGGGCTTCAATACTGTTGGTTTTGGTAGTGACCCTATACCCAAGGCGCTCAAGCATCGCCTTACCCATCTCGACGAGTATAATTTCGTCGTCGATGAGAAGAATGTGCTCCCTGCCACCAACTGCGATTAACTCAGCAGATTCATTTTCCTGTTGGCTCGAAGTATCTACGGTGGGCAAGGTAACCCGGAAAACAGAGCCCCTTCCTGGCTGGCTTTCATAGCTGATCGATCCACCGTAGCTTTGTACTATGCCATGAACCGTGGCAAGTCCCATTCCGGTCCCTTTCCCGACTTCCTTGGTAGTGAAATACGGATCGAATATCTTGTCTTGAACCTCTGGTGCAATTCCCATTCCGGTATCTTCTATGGACAACTCGAGGTAACTCCCTGGCCTCAGTTGAGATATGCTCGCGTTGCCGTGAGAAATTTCCTTCCTCTGCAGGGAGATGGTCAGCGTACCACCATCAATTTCCATGGCGTGGAATGCATTGGTGCAGAGGTTCATGACGATTCGATGGATCTGCGTCGGATCTGCCAGAATAACCCCGGCATCCGGGCAAATATCTTTTTTAATTTCGATGGTTGTGGGCAGTGAGGCACGCAGGAGCTTGATCGCTTCATTAATGATGACAGCTGGTTGCAAGGGGACTCTTTCGGTTTCTGCCTGCCGGCTGAAGGCAAGAATTTGCTTCACCAGTTCTTTCGCTCTGGTTCCGGCCTTGAGAATTTGCTCAATATCCTTGGCAAGCTGAGATCCGGGCGGGCAATCATCTGCTGCCATTTCTGCATATCCCAGAATTGCTCCGAGGATATTGTTGAAATCATGAGCAATACCACCGGCAAGTGTGCCGATGGCCTCCATCTTTTGCGCTTGCTGCAGTTGGGCGGATAGTCGTTTCTTTTCCAGTTCGGCAAGATTTCGTTCTGTGATGTCGGTGCCTTGGGCGATTATCGCAATGGGGGCTTCGTTGTCTGACCCGAGAATAGTCGCGGAGTTCCACAGAACAGTTCGAACCGATCCGTCTATCTTCTGTATAGCTATTTCAATGTCCTTCCAGCGTTCACCCGCCAGTGTTTCCTCGATGAGGGCCATAGATTTGACGACTTGCGCGCGGGGAAAGAGGATTTCAAGTGATTTCCCTAATACATCTGAGGCTGATCTTCCGGTTAGCTTCTCAAAGGCGTGGTTGAACCGTGTGATTCTGAAGTGCATGTCCCAGACGATGATAGGTACATTGGCATAATTGATCAGATTTTCCAGGTATTCATTGGATTCCCGAAGTTTTTCTTCGGCTCGTTTGCGGTCGGTGATGTCTGAAATGATGCCATGCCAGAGGGTTCCACCATCTTCCATTGGTTGCGGTTGGGCCTGAGACCAGCGCCAGCGCAAACCTTGGCGTGGCAGAAGGACCCTGAATTCGCAAAAGAAGGTCTCGAGTGTTCGTGCTGATTGGAAAATGGCTTCAGAAACACGCGCCCTGTCTTCTGGATGTAACCTTGAAAAAACAGGGCTTGCGTCTTCTCGAACCTCTTCCGGCTGCATTTCGTAGATATCATTGATTCCTGGGCTGGCGTAGGGAAAAGCGGAGCGTCCATCAGGGAATAAGCGGTATTGGTAGATAACGCCGGGAACCAGCCGGGCCAAATTGTTGAGAAGGTCGTGGCTTTCTGTTAGTTGTCTTTCAGCATGTTTCCGGGAGCTTATGTCGCTGATGGTCCCGACCATGCGTAGCGGTTTGCGTTTGATGTCCGATTCAACGGTCTTCCCCCGCAATGAAATCCATTTCCATTCACCGGATTTCATCCTCATTCTCAGATCGACGGAGAAACCTTGTCCTGATTCTCTGTTGGTTTGCAGTTCTTCTTCACACCTTTTTATATCGTCAAGATGGACAAGCTCCCGCCAGGATGAGTATGTGGCGGGGAATTCGTTAACCTCGTATCCGAGCATCTTATAATAAACGTCACTGAAGACCGCCTCCCCGCTCGGGACGTGCCACTCCCACAATCCATCGTTTAACGCGGAAAAGGTCGTGGCATAATGGGCCTCGATTCGCCGTTTAGCCGCTTGCTCTCGTTTGCTGGCTTCGATTTCCCGCAGCGCTTCTTCGGCTTTTTTCCGATCGGTGATATCGTGTATTATTGAATAGATCAGGTCCTTTTCCACAGATTGAATCGTATTAACAAATACTTCTACATCCCGAGTTGAACCATCGGCTCGGCCATGCTGGAATTCGTATCTGCCTCTTCCGGTTGAGAGGATATTTTCAGAAAAGTCTTGCAGTTTGTAATCCGGTAGGCGGTTAATGTCTTGAATATGCATCTGTTTAAGCTGTTCTTTTGACCAACCATAAAAATCGATGGCGGCGTTGTTAGCATCAAGGATATCTCCGTTAATCGGATCTATGAGGAGTTTTACTGCAGAGCTGAGCTCAAACAGGTTGCGGAATTTTTCCTCACTCCTTGCGAGTGCCTGGTCACTGAGTTTGTGTTGCTCAGCGACCCAAAGGAGTTGGGAGTTTTTCTCCAGCAACTCTCGGGCCTGTGTTTCTAATTGCGATCGCAAAAAGAACATTTCTATATGAGTCTTAACCCTTGCCAGCACCTCTTCTGGGATGAAAGGTTTGGTGACGTAATCGACACCACCTGAGGAAAATGCATGGAGTTTTTCTGACGTTTCGTTTAGAGCGCTGAGGAAAATTACCGGAACATTTTTTGAAAACACTTGCGATTTAAGGGTTTCGCAAACTGTATATCCGCTAATATCAGGTAGTTTGATGTCTAACAAGATCAGATCGGGTAGCTCAATCTGAATTGAGGTGAGGGCTTCTTTTCCTGTTTTTACGGCGCGAACTTTATACCCTCCTGCCGAAAGTATCTGTGACAAAAGCTGTAAACCGGCTATTTCATCGTCTACAATTAAGATCGTGCCAGCTGTTTTCTCTGCCATCGTCGTCATGCTTGTCCTGTCATGTTGGTGCTGAGGGCCGAGAGTATGGTGTCATAATCAAAGTTGTCAGCACAAATTCGCAGTTCTTTTGCTAAAATAGGGTTGTCGTTTGTAATGTTTTCTGCAATCTCCCTTAGTTGAATAGCGTCGGTAGTGGTTGCGGCCTTACTCAGGTGTTCTCGTAACTCGTCGGATAGATGGGATAAATCGAGGACAAGTGGCAAGCGAGCATGGCCTTGCTTGTTGTCGGCGAGGTCTTCGTCGAACCTGTATCGCAGATGAAGATGCCTCGCCATTATTTCGAACAAGTCATCTTCTCGAAATGGTTTACCGAGAAAATCATCGCATCCCGCTGCAAAGATGGCTTGCCGCTCTTCCGAAAGAACATGAGCGGAGAGGCCAATAATTACAGTTCTCTTGCCTTCTTTGGTGTCTTTGATTCGTCGTGTTGCTTCAAGGCCGTCCATCACCGGCATACGGATATCCATCCAGACGAGGTGTGGTTTCCAGCTTTCAAATAATGCAACCGCTTCGGCTCCATTGACTGCCTCGCGGACATCAAAGCCAACACTTTTTAAAAGGGTCGTAAGGAGCAGCCGGTTGGCAGTGGTATCCTCCGCTACGAGAATACGGGGGATCTGCCCTGGTTGTAAACCAATGACCCGTTGTCGTTGATTGCACGACTCAACCTGTAGATCATCGCTGCACTTATCGATCTTTATGGTAACCCGGAATGTGCTCCCTTCGCCAAGGGTGCTTTTCGCGGTAATCTCTCCACCGAGCATTTTCGCATAGTCCTGACTTATTGCAAGCCCTAGTCCCGTTCCGGTTTTTTCCTTTTTGCCGCTTTCAGTCTGAACAAAATATTTAAATAAATTGTTTTTTTCTTGTTCGGCAATGCCAGGCCCGGTGTCTTGGATCGACACCTGTAATTGCTGATTATCTAAAGAATCGCCGAGAAGTGAAAAGTCTGCAAGGACGCCTCCCTTTTTAGTAAATTTTATGGCATTACCGATTAAATTAATCAGAATAACACGCAGTTTTGTTTCGTCTGTGACGATGAACTGTGGCAAGTCGGCCATGCCTCGTAACTCAAAGAATATACCCTTGGTCTTTGTCTTTAGTTCAAACATCTTTGTAAGGTCTGAAATGAGACCACGAACACTTACCTTGCTGAGCTCTATAGAGGTTCTTTTTGCCTCAATTTTTGATATTTCCAAGATTTCATTGATTAAAGTGAGAAGATGTTCGCCACTTTGATTTATCGTATTCAGATATTCGAGATGTTCGAATGACAAACGCTTATCTCTTTGCAGTAATTGTGAGAAACCAAGAATTGCATTGAGGGGCGTGCGGAGTTCGTGACTCATATTTGCCAGAAAGACACTTTTTGCCTCATTTGCCTTTTGCGCCTGTAATTGTGCCTGATGCGCTTTTCGATTCGCCATGAGCATTGCTTCAGATACACAGGATATCATCGTCCCGGTAAAGACGAAGACCACCAGTCCTAGCCAGTCGGCGGAGGTTTCGATAAATGGCGTGGCAACAAGCAAATACCAGAATTTTGTGACTGTAAGGCAGGCCAAAAGAGTGGCGAGAAGGCCGGTCCAGAAACCTCCATATATGGAAGCTATCATCACTGCTGGATAAAAGGTGAGCCATGCCAAATTTGATTGGAGGGATTGGAGCGGCCATATTCGAACCAGAACAGCGACTGCGATCAGCATAAAGGTGATCAGCATGCTTCTCCAGGAAAGACGGGTTATTTTCCAGTTTTTCATAAGGAAAATTGGGGCATTACATTGTGGTTATTATCGGCCTTGGTATATCGGGCCGTTAGCGGGACTTTGGCGAGCTTGGTGTCCCTGTTTCAATGTAATATTTCCGCAGAATCAATGGAAAAAGTCAAGGCTATTCCCTTTGCAGAGCGTATGAAATGGGGTTGGGGGGTAACATCGTATGCCAGGCTGTCAATTGTGCTAGGCATACCTTGAATGGCTGAATATCAACCGGTAAGAGGAAAAACCTCATGGATTAATATTCTCGCTTTGTATACGCGAAAATAATCGATAACCAACCGGCTGCAATTTCTCTTGACGACTAGCTGATCGTTCCTACCATTAAGGCAATAGATGAGAATTTTTCTCATGTTTTGATCGTCGAAAGCGTTCCTGTAAAAAAGCAGGAGCACGGTGTGGTTGACCAATAGATTGAAAAGAGGTTACCGCTATGAATAGACGAAGATATCCACGTATTGCACTGACTGGTATGGTGGCTGACATTTCTGACGGGCGAGGTTTTTTTACCGGTACCGTTCACGACATTTCAAGATTTGGTCTCTCACTTGACGATATCCCAGCAAAAATGAGTTCGCATGTAGAGGCGTTGACTGTCATTGTGAATGGTCATGGTGGCCATTTTAAATTGAAGGTGCAACCGAAATGGGAAAATGTTGCCGGTCGTCAGAAGCTTGTCGGTGGGCGAATCGAGCAATGTCCTATTGCTTGGACGGATTTTGTAATGAATTTTGAGCCGGAGCCTGATGACGTTTGGGGTAATTCGTGAGTGGAGTGTGTATTCTGTTAGAAAATTTTACCTTGCTAGAGGTTGAGAAGGCAGGATTTTGCAGAGGCTTTAAAAGGTCTTCCCTGCGGTGATTTTTGTTTGTGTTTGGTCTCCCAATTCAACAGTACATATTTTGAATGCCATCTGTATTGCTCTGCTCCCTGCTGTTCCACATCAAAATAGGTCGTTTCTCCACAAGCTTTCCTCCATTTCCAACTTTTGATTGAAATGGCAGCAAGAAAGTTGTCCTTCAATTCAAAGAAAAATATCTCTACGGTCATCAAGCTTTTTCCTTGCTGGATGAGGTTGTTTTGGATATGTCACGGAACGCCCTCCCCGGAATCCTGAGACAAATATGTGGCACAAATGTGACATGGTTGGGTGAAGATATACTCTTTTCCTAGCTTCAAAAGGCTGTAAAATCACATATGTTACAGGACAATCACCTGATTATTTTATAATTAGGGAGTTGGCTTAGTATTTGCTCCCTCTAGAGAAATGGGACGGTCTGAACGTTAGAAATTACCAATAATACAAGATGATAGATAGGATATGCCGCCTGCGTGCCTGATCTGTTGTTTGGGTTAGCACATTCATGGACGTCACAATTGTGGCAAAATTGAGTGAATTTTCTCTCGGCTCGTAGTGTTTTGGCGATTCATTCGTCGGGTTGGGATAGCTTGCAAAAAATATGGTTTGGCAATACCATTCAAATGCTTTGGAAAGTACCTTCTTATTCAAAAAACGAGGTTTAAAGTTGAGTTGAGTGGCTTGTCTGCTCATGCGAAACTTATGCCCTTGCGGTGTAAGAATGAGGCTTGTGAAGATGCCTGCTTTATGGCAAGGCTTGCAAAGTATGTGTGTCTCCACAAAAAAGATTGATATGAAAAGTCAATATGGGTTCACCTGTGTTGCTGTTCTCGTATTGCTCCTGGTTTTAGGCGAGCAGGGCAGGTGTGATGCGCTTCTGGAAAACCCGCAGAAATGGAATGTCTCTCAAGGAGATGATTTTCCCCTCCTGGATAATCAACAGGAGGAAGCAATCGATGCAGCACAGATCGAGGCGTCGGCCATGCTTGCCGCGACAGCACTTTGGATTGACTCGTTTTTCGATGACAGGAGGTTTGCCACCGAGGAAAACCAGAGTCGGGCAACTCTTAAATTTTCGATTGGGCACAGTAAAAATGACAGTTTTGATGTCAAGCCACGTGTCGATCTGCGTCTCAAGCTGCCTGGGCTTTCCAGTCGGGTAAATTTGCTGGTCGGAGAGAGTGAAGATGAAGAGTTTTTCTCGGACAGTGAACCCATTCCCGGGAAAAACGTTCAATATGAATCTGGTAAGCACAAAGTTGCCGCTGGTCTCCAATATTATTTGAAGGAAGATGAGGAACATCATCTCTCAATCGATTCTGGAGTTTCCTCGCAGTATCTCTTCACCGGAATCCGCTACCGGGTTAGCCGGGGAATAGGAGATTGGTGGAGCAGCTTTACTAATCGCTTGCGTTATTATACCGATGATGGCTTGGAAAACAGGGCATCCTACGACTTGGATAAGCAGTCGAGCAGTAATTGGCTGTTTCGTGCTACAACCAGTGCCAATCTGTTGGAAGGGGTGCGGGGGGTTTCTCATGCTCAGCAGTTCAAGCTGTATAATGTTTTAAGTGCCATTCAAGCAGTGTCCTACGATTTCGGAGTGTATTTTGAAACCGAACCCCTGTACCAACTGGTTGACACACAGTTTGTTGTAAGGTATCGACAACGATTTTTTCGCGATTGGTTGGTTTTGGAAGTATCGCCCCGTTTATCTTTTCCCGAGGATCACGATAGGGATGCGAATCCTGGCATTGTCATAACTCTCCAGGCGGCTCTTGGTTTTCAGGCAGCGGAAGAGGGGTATAGGAAAATATTCCACTGAACTGTTACCGAAAAAAATTGCGGCTGTAATGCACCCCGACGCCAGAGGCTTAATAGTATGGTTTTTTGTTCAGATTTGAGGAGAACAAGAGGCTAGAGATTCCAGCCCCAGTATTCAAGGAATTTGGGGAAATCTTTAAGGTTCGATGCCTGTCGCGCCCAAAATTTGAGACTGGTATAGAAGACAGTGTCGCTTGTATCGTGGCTGCTAAATGCCTTATCCTCACCGACGTAGAGATCAAAAGCCCACCAGCTGATTAAGAGTCTTTCTAATATTTTCGTGTTGTTCCTCACGTATCCGCGACGCGGACCGTCCGATTCGAAAAATGACAGGGTCTTGTTTTGGTATGGAAGGGCGTGAAGATCCAGCATAGCTTTGAGGCGCATGGTCACTTGATGCTGAATGGCGTGTTGGTCTTTTGGGGTAATAACGGCGACATCCCCTATTCGATGCGTTTCACTCTCCAGGGTAAAGGCGATGCGGTTTGCGGCATCTTGATTTCGAAAATCCAGTCGACTCGGCAGGGTATAGCCGTAGACCAATTGGGAAGTTGTCGGCCAATCTTTGGGCAGGGCGTCATGCGGTGTGGCGGTGGTAGGGAAAAAGGCAAGGTAGCAACCACAGGTGTGGACAGTGGTGACAAGGAGCAGATTACCTGCACTGTTCAGGGTATAAATAATGAGGATTCCAGGATTTTTCCCCCCAGTAAGGTTGATTGACGACCAGCCAAGAGGAACCTCGGGAAAGTGGACACGATAAATGAGATTGGTGTAGCGATCTTTGGCCGTAGTGAATTCCTGTGACTCAAAAAACAGAACTGGATTCTCGGGATCAACAAAGATATCGATAGTATCCTCGGCGATGGTTCGGACGCCTGGCGAGCCTATTCGATTAAAATGCTCCTCGTGGGCTTTGACGATAAATGCTGGCGTAAGAGAATCGTTTATCGTCAAGAGAGTAGGCGGAAGATAGAGAGCTGAGCCAGTATTTAGGGATGTTGGCCTTTGGTGTGAGCAACTACTTAAAAAGATTGCCCACAGGACGACGACGAGGAGCGGCAAGGGTTGATTCGCGCGCTTTGTAACTCGAAAGTACCGGTTGAGCATGCTCCACTCCTTGCCATTGTTCCTTCACCAGCAGTTCCAGAATGCTCTTTGAGCTGCTGGTGAAGGGGGGCGGAAGAAACCGCTTCGTCGATTGGGCAGTACGCCGGTGCGGCGAGAATGCCTACTCCAAGAACTCTACATCGGACGGCTCATAATACTCTTTGGGGTGCTTGCAGGATGGGCATTTCGGTGGCGGCTCGTTGCCGGTGTATGTATAACCGCATAGGGAACACTTCCATTTTACCGGTTTCTCACGTTTGAAAACTGTGCCATTCTTTACCATTTCGAGCAATTTTTTGTATCTTTCGCGGTGGGCTGCTTCGATTTTGCCGATCTGGGTGAAAAGCATTGCTGCCTCCATATTCCCTTCCGCTTCGGCTTCTTTGGCAAATGTCGGATACATGCTCATGGTCTCGTAATCTTCACCTTCCATCGCTTCTTTGAGATTGGCCGCTGTGTCGCCGATGCCGTTCAGAAGTTTGAAATGGTCATTGGCATGACGCATCTCGTTGAGGGCAGTTTCTTCAAAGATCCTGGCAATATAATGGTAACCTTCCTTGCGCGCTACTTTGGCAAAAAAGGTATATTTATTGCGAGCCATAGATTCCCCTGCAAAAGCAGCCTTCAAGTTTTCAACAGTTTTGCTCATGAATTCCTCCTGATAAGTATGATTGATTTGGGGTAGGGATTGGATTATATAACAAGAGTTATTAAAGGATAATGATTCCCATTATATTGTATGGAGATTTCCTGTCAATGAGATTTTCGCATCAGTAACTGGTTTTGATGAAAGATTTAGCGGGTTCGGATCTAGACATTCCTGTTGGGCAAGGCATCCACATGATCCTATTCTAAATAGTACAGGCCGTTTAAACATTTCCCAAATTCGACAGTCGCTTTCTCTGAAAAATGACAAAAAAACAACGAGTCTTCGGGGAAAAAGGTGATAATGAATAATTTTTGTGGTATTTATGTTTTACATAGAGTAAAAAGAATGGTTACTCAGACGTGTTGTAACTCTCTTCTGGTGGATACTTCCATCGATCTCACCGACCGAATGAGTACCTGGGGAATTTATTTTTGATAGTCAGGAATTCCGCGCAGGAATATGTGCCGTTTTTTCGGAGTTAGTTGAGTAAGGACTTGCATATCATTGCGACTCCTTACTTTTTTATTTATTCCCACAGCTTGTTAGAAGCGAAGCCGGTGTCAGCCGGTTGGCAACGTTGTAGAGGACAGCAGCCATGAATAAGGATCTATCGAAAGTACGAAATATAGGTATCAGCGCCCATATCGATTCGGGAAAAACCACCTTGACCGAACGTATCCTGTTTTACACCAAACGAATTCATGCAATTCATGAGGTTCGCGGCAAGGACGGTGTCGGTGCGAAAATGGACTCCATGGAACTCGAGAAGGAGCGCGGTATCACCATTCAGTCCGCTGCCACCTATTGCTCATGGAAGGACGTTGATATTAATATCATCGACACACCCGGTCACGTTGATTTCACTGTTGAGGTTGAGCGGGCACTGCGCGTTCTTGACGGGGCAATTCTGGTTCTCTGTTCGGTGGGTGGGGTGCAGTCGCAATCTATCACCGTTAACAGACAAATGACCAGGTACAATGTTCCCCGTGTTGCCTTTATCAATAAATGCGACCGCACCGGTGCCAATCCGGAGAAGGTGACCCGCCAGCTTCGGGAAAAACTGGATCTCAACGCCCACATGCTGCAGATGCCCATTGGTCTGGAAAGCGACCTTCAGGGGATGATTGATTTGATCATCATGAAGGCTGTCTATTTCGAAGGACCGAATGGCGAAACCATTATCGAGAAGGAAATTCCCGCCGAGTATCAAGCGGCGGCAAAGGAAAAGAGGGACGCACTTCTCGAAGAGATTTCCATGTTTTCAGAAGAGCTTATGGAGGCATTGCTGGACGGTGGAGAGGTTGATACCCAGATCGTTTACGATGCCATCCGCAAAGGCACCCTGGCTTTAGAGTTTACTCCGGTACTCATGGGTTCTGCCTACAAGAATAAAGGTGTGCAACTGCTCCTGGATGCGGTACGGAACTTTCTCCCGTGTCCGACCGATGTTACCAACATGGCCCTTGATTTGAAAAACGACGAGAAGGAATTTGAGGTCACCAACAATCCCGACGATCCTCTCATTATGCTGGCATTCAAGCTCGAAGACGGCCGTTATGGGCAGTTGACCTATACCCGCACCTACCAGGGCAAGTTGGCCAAAGGTGATACCGTTTATAACAGCAGAACCGGCAAGAAGACCAAAATCGGCAGGCTTTGCCGGATGCATTCCAACGAGATGGAGGAGATTGAAGAATGTGGCTCCGGTGACATCGTCGCCCTTTTCGGTGTAGATTGCGCATCAGGCGATACCTTCACCTCAGAGGACATCAGCTGCTCGATGACCTCCATGCATATTCCCGAGCCGGTTATCTCTCTTGCGGTTATTCCGAAAGACAACAAGGCGCAGATAAATATGTCCAAGGCGCTTAATCGTTTTACCAAGGAAGATCCTACTTTTAAAACCTACGTTGATCATGAGACTGGCGAGACAATCATCTCCGGTATGGGTGAGTTGCATCTTGAAGTCTATGTTGAGCGTATGAAGCGCGAGTACAATGCGCTGGTAGAGGTAGGTGCTCCCCAGGTAGCTTACCGTGAGACCATCTCCCAGCGCGCCGAATTCAACTACACCCACAAGAAACAGACCGGTGGTTCCGGACAATATGGCCGGGTTGCCGGGTATATGGAACCGATAACCGAGAGTGATTACGAGTTTGTCGACAGTATTGTCGGTGGTGTTATCCCCCGTGAGTTCATCGGTTCCTGCGACAAGGGCTTTAAAAAGAGCCTCGAAAAAGGCTCACTGTGTGGTGCCGCCATTACCGGGGTCCGCTGTGTTATCAATGACGGTGCGTATCATGCGGTCGACTCCTCAGATATAGCCTTCCAGCTCGCCTCTATCGGCGCCTTCAAGGAAGGATATCTGAAGGCCAAGCCGATAATTCTTGAGCCGATCATGAAGGTTGCCGTGGAAGGACCGACTGAGTTTCAAGGGACGGTTATGGGTTCCATCAATCAACGCCGCGGTATGATCATTGGAACGACTGAGGAAGGTACCTACTCGGTTGTCGAAGCGGAGGTGCCGCTTTCCGAGATGTTTGGTTATTCAACTGCTCTTCGTTCTCTCACCCAAGGAAAGGCCGAGTTTACCATGGAGTTCGCGAGCTTCAAGCCGGTACCAAAAGGCGTGAGCGAGCAGTTGGTCAAAGCCTATCAGGAAGAGCGAAAGAACGCTTGAAATTGAGTGGGTTTTTGACTACAACAAAGAGAATTCCCGGACGCGCAAAGTGTTTGGGATTGATGCCTGCGTGAATCTTGCGGGTGGATAAAGAATCGAAAAAAGGTGAACTGCCATGGAAAATAACGAGTTGATAGTGAATAATCCTCTCCGGGCACTCGGACTCGAGGACAAGTCGGGAGGTGGTGTGCAAGCCATGATGGGCTTGGTTATGGCCAGAGCCGGACTCGGCAAGACGGCAATTCTTGTACAATTTGCCCTCGACTGCATGCTGCTCGGCAATCGCGTATTGCATGTAGCGATTGGCGAAGGGGTGGATAAGACCCGTACCTGGTACGATGATATTTTGTCTCTGTTGACCGACGGCGAAAAAATCAGCAATATTCCGGAGATCATGAAAAACCGGATGATCATGACCTTTAAGGAGAGCTCATTCAGCAAGGCGCTTCTTGAGGAGCGGCTTGACGACCTGGTGAAGCAGAATATCTACAAACCCGAGTGTCTGATCATCGATGGCTACGACTTCGCCAACAATGACAAGGAATCCTTGGAAGAGTTGCGCAATTTTATGAACGAGCGCGGCCTGAAAATGATCTGGTTCTCAGCGGTGAGTCATCGTGATGATAAGCGTGTCAGCCTTGATGGTGTTCCTGCTCCCTGTCATGAAGTTGACAGCCTGTTTGAGACCGTCCTGCTGATCAAGCCAGTTGGTGATCTCATGAAACTCGATATCTTGAAATGTGACTCCTGCAAACTCGATCCCGGCTCCACCCTGATGCTTGATCCCTCGACCATGCTGATTAAAAAAGCGTAATCGCCGGGCTGCCTTTTCAGGCATATTGAAGAGTTGAAAAAAGCGGGATGCCTCATCGGCACCCCGCTTTTTGTTTATAGTGCAAGGTGAAATATGAAATTGCGGCCATGCATCGATCTCCATGATGGAGTGGTTAAACAGATCGTTGGATCGACCCTCACCGATAATGATCCGGGGGCGGTAAAAACCAACTTTGTTGCCGATAACAGTCCGGCCTGGTATGCCGCATTGTACCGGTCAGACAATCTGACCGGCGGCCATATCATCAAACTCGGCCCGGGAAATGATAAAGCGGCCGAGGAGGCTCTCAGCGCATGGCCCGGCGGTATGCAGCTGGGCGGTGGGATAACCGCTGACAATGCCGGGCATTGGCTTGATAAAGGCGCCTCGGAGGTTATTGTCACCTCCTACGTCTTTCGCGATGGCATGATTGATACCGGCCGGTTGCGTAAGCTGGTGGCGGCAGTGGGCAGGAACAGGTTGGTTCTTGACCTGAGTTGTCGGAAGAGAGAAAATCAATATTATATAGTTACCGATAGGTGGCAAAAGTTCACCAGTGTTGTTATCTGCCCCGAGGTACTCGAAGACCTGGCCCGCAGTTGCTGTGAGTTTCTCATCCATGCAGCGGATGTTGAGGGCATGTGTTCAGGTATCGAGAAGCCGCTGGTTGAAAAATTGGCGGCCTCGACCCCAATTCCTACGACCTATGCCGGCGGGATTCGTGATCTTGAGGATTTGCAACTGATATGGGAAGCGGGCAAGGGCAGGTTGGATTGCACGGCGGGCAGCGCCCTTGATATTTTCGGAGGTACGACGCTGAGCTACCAAGAAGCTGTGCTTTTTTGCCGGAGCACGGAAGAGGGGCCGGTCTGATGATCATGGCTACTCATTGTTGTCACTCCACCTCTCTTTGAACACAACACCTTCTTTTGTGTCGAGTTTATTTGTTGGGAAAAGGGTGGGTGGAATGTCAGTCAGGTATTGACTGTGCCAGCGCCGCGTTCGAGCCTTGACCTCGGACCGATCTTCCTATACAATAGCACACCAGCAGTCGAACCGGCGTCTGTTAATAACCATCCGAATATTCAAGGAATGCATGTCGTCATACAAGGAAAAGCAGCGACGGGATATTGAAAAGTTCATTGACAAGATGCCGAGCCTGTCAACAACCGTTGGCAAGGTTATGGAAATCTGCAGCCGTACTGACGCATCTCCCAACGAACTCAATAAAGTTATTTCTCTCGACCCGGTTCTCGCCGGCCAGGTCTTGAAGCTCATTAATTCAGCATATTATTCCCTCATCAATAAAGTTACCTCATTGACCCGGGCCATCACCATGTTGGGAATGAATACCGTCAAAAACATGGCCCTCAGTACGGCGATTATTCGCACGGTTGCCGGCACTAAAAAATCCAGGGCCTTACCCACCACAAAATTCTGGGCCCATTCGATCGGTGCCGGGGTCAGTGCAAAACTGCTCGGCGAGGCCAAGGGCCTGCCGGTTATGGAAAGGGAGGAATTGTTTATAGCCGGGCTGCTGCACGATCTTGGCAAGGTACCCTTCGGTGATGACTATATTGAGGCCTTGAATATCGCCAAATTCGAACAGCTGCCCCTTCATGAGGTGGAGCTTGATGTCATGGGTATTAACCATCAGGAAGTCGGCTTGATGATCGCTGAAAAATGGAAGCTCAACGAGTTCATCACAACCTGCATAGGCACACACCACGAAACCGGCAAGCTGAAAGGGGAGATCGGCAACAAGGTCGCCTTGGTTGCCCTGAGTAACATGTACACCAATATTTTTGATCACGGCTATGCCGGCGATCCTTTTCCTCGGGAAGAAAGTATTGAGTATCTCCGAGAGCATGTCGGCCTTCCCGCTGATGAATTCTGCATGATCGGCGACAGGGTGGTTGAGGAAATCCGTAAGGCTGAGGTCTTTCTCAACCTCTGATTTCAAGCAAGCACGGGTTCAGTAAAAATTACGCTGCAAAGAAATGGGAGCCGATATGAAGGTACGTTTCTGGGGTGTGCGGGGGTCAATTCCAAGTCCTGGCCCGAAGACTCAGCTGTATGGCGGCAACACCGCCTGCATAGAGATTCGAGTGGGGAAGGAGGAACGGCTTGTTATCGTTGACGCCGGCTCGGGAATTCGCCCTTTGGGGAATTATCTGATGGCCAACGATCTTCGCAAAGGGCCGATCGAGGCGGATATCTTCCTTTCCCATACCCATTGGGACCACATTATGGGCTACCCGTTTTTTACCCCGATTTATATCCCCGGGACAAAACTCAGGGTGTACGGACCGGTGTCCTTTGAAGAGGATCCCCTGGAGGAAGTGGTGGGCGGGCAGATGAAGTACCGCTACTTCCCAGTCAATCTTGGTGAGCTGGCCTCAGAGATCGAATATATCCGCCTCAAGGAGACCCCTGCCATCGATCTTGGCAAGGGCCTTGTTCTTACTACCAAGCTGCTTAACCACCCCATCACCGCCCTCGGCTACCGCTTCAATTACCACGGCAAGGTCGTCTGTACCTGTTACGACACCGAGCCGTTCCGTAACCTCTTTATCACCGACCCGAACCACCCTGATTACGACGAGGCCATGGCCATTGAAGGGGAGGAGGTGGCGGTTGAACAAAATCTCGCCGTCGAACGGTTTTTCGCTGGTGCCGATCTGCTTATCCATGATGCCCAATACACCACCGCCGAGTTCGGGGCGCGCGTCAATTGGGGGCATACCGCCGTGGAGTATGCCATCGCCGCCGCCAATCGGGCCGGGGTGAAGAAACTGGCACTATTTCATCATGACCCCGACCGTGCCGATGCCACCCTCGACGAGATGGCCAAAACCTACTGTCAGCCTGGAAAATTCGGAGAAACCGAGGTGTTTTTTGCCAAAGAAGGGATGTTGATACATCTGTAGCTGCTTGCTGTCTCGGGACAGGCAGTAACTACTCTTTCCCGTTATCTCTATATTTACGGCGTGTTAGCAGTGCATTGTCGGCAAAATGAGTGCTTGTGAGAGCCAGTTTACCGGGGCGCAAGGGCTCGTTTTATTCGATTCACACACTCGAGATCGGCGTGATAGGGGATGCGCGGCGGCTCCGGAAAGGGCAGATACAGTTCTGCGGCAAAGGGGCTGTTGGCCACATTCCTGTTGTAGGCCTCGACCGCTAGACGTTCGAGGTTGACCGTGTCCTCGATATTGTAGGCAAGGAGGGTGTGCAGGGCCCGTTCATCGTTACATCTTTGGTAGCGTTGCCAGAGAAGGACGGCGAAATAGCCATCAACGCCATCCAAGCCGCCGCGGTTTATGCCCAACATCTTCTCGCATCCTTTTAGCCCACCTTTAAAGCCAAGACGCGCAAGAACAAAGCGCAAATCGATCTGTGCCTGGTTCAGCTTTATCCGAAAGAATCTCTCAAGAAAGGGGATGTCGAAGCCTTTGCCGTTGTAGGTGACGAGCACCTGATAGCGGCCGACGGCATGGACGAAGTCGTCGAGATTGCGGCCATTGATAAAGGTCAGCACCTCTCTGCCGTCATACAGGGCAATAGTGGTGATCTCGGCTGAGTCTTCGAGGCCAGTGGTCTCAATGTCCAGGTAGGCTGTCTTTTCGCGGAAGTGGGGGAAGATTCGCCAGACATCATTACTGGCGAGGCGGCTTGTGAAGAACCCGGGGTCGCCTGTAATCGCGGTCTCCGAAACGCTCAGGGTGCGGTTGGCCTCGGCATGGACCAGAGCGGAGAGGCGGACGGGAAGCGGATTGCACCATCTGTCCCAGGTGGTGATTCCCGCCTCCCAGAGCTGTTTTTCGATCTTTCGGCCAACACCGGGAATATGGCAGAAGGTGTGTTGCAGCATGATCGCCGCGCTTTAGACGGTAGTACCGGTCTGCGGCGATTTTTTTCGGCCCTTACCCGTAGCTCCACCCTTAAATCGCTCAGGTTTTTGGCGTCTTGTCTCTGACTGGAGGGTTTCGGTTGCTTCGCCCACCCTCTGGATCCTCAGGGTCTTGCTGCCGACCCGGCTCTTTTGCAGGAGTCTCAAGACATCGTCCGGCATTCCAACGGGCAGGTCGACGGTGCTATAGGTGTCGTAGATGGAGATCCGCCCGATGTGACGGCTGTTGAGATCCGCCTCGTTGGCGATGGCGCCGACTATGTTGGCCGGCTTTATGCCATGGTCGTTGCCTAGCTCAATACGAAACCGCTCCATGCCTTCATCCGGTGGCAACTGGACGTTGGTGGCACGGCCTCGGGGCGCGGGGCGGCTATTTGTCCGGGGGCTTTGTCTGGGATTTGCCGAGTAGCGCTGCTCCGGGGTAGGTGTTGCAACGAATTTTTCTTCCTCAAGAAGCAGTGGCCGTCCACCCTGGGCGAGGAAGGCGAGCCCGGCCGCCAGTTGCTCGGGGGTGACCTGATTGTCGCTCAGGTACTCGTTTACCAGACTTTGGTATACGGCGATATCGCCCTGTAGGGCAGCAGTGATCTTGTTCTTGAAGATCTCGATCCGCTTTTTGTTGATAACCGCGGTTGAGGGCAGGTCGACCATTTGAATTTTCTGCCGCGTTGCCTGCTCGATCGACTTGAGCATCGAGCGCTCCCGGCCATTGATAAAGAGAATGGCTTCGCCGCTCCGCCCGGCCCGGCCTGTCCTCCCGATACGGTGAATATAGGCCTCGGTATCGAAGGGGATATCGTAATTGATGACATGGCTGATCCGTTCGACGTCAAGGCCGCGGGCGGCAACGTCGGTAGCGACGAGGATGTCGATCTTTTTCGCCTTCAGCTGATCAATGGTGCGCAATCGCTGACTTTGCTGAATGTCGCCGTTGAGGGGGGCCGCCGCATAACCGAGGGCGGCCAGCTGTTCGGCGATTTCCATGGTCTGGATTTTGGTGCGGACGAAGACCAGTATGCCGTCGAAGGTCTCCGCCTCAAGAAGCCTGGTGAGGGCGTGCAGCTTGGCCGCAAGGCCATTGGTGATGAGGCAGCGCTGATTGACGGTCTGGGCGGTGACGGTCTTGGTTCGGATGGTGATCTCCACCGGGTCCTTCAGGTATTTCTGGGCGATTTCGCGAATGGTTTTCGGCATGGTGGCGGAAAACAGCGCAGTCTGCTGTCTGCCGGGTAGTTGCTCAAGGATCCATTTGACATCTTCGAGAAAGCCCATCTTCAGCATCTCATCGGCCTCGTCGAGGATCAGGCTATGAATGGTCTCGGTCTTGAGGGTGCCCCGGCGGATATGGTCCATAACCCTGCCGGGGGTGCCGACGACTACCTGCACGCCGCGGGCCAGGGCTTTTAATTGAATGGTGTAATCCTGGCCGCCGAAGATCGGTAAAACCCGCAGGTCCTTCATGTGCTTGCCGTAGGCCTCGAAGGCCTCTGCCACCTGGATGGCCAGTTCGCGGGTTGGGGCAAGGACGAGGATTTGCGGGTTTCTGGCTTTATCGGCCAGGAGGCGGGTGAGTAAAGGCAGGGCGAAGGCCGCAGTTTTACCGGTGCCGGTCTGGGCCTGGCCGACGACATCCTTTCCTTTCAACATATGCGGGATCATTTCCCGTTGGATCGGAGTGGGGATCTCGTAGCCGGCGTCGCCTACCGCCTGGAGAAGGAGGCCGGTAATACCCAGATCGGTAAAAGACAGCGAGGGTGTTTCGGTTTCACAAAGAGAAGACATAGAAATTCCTGTACAAAAGGGTTAATTCCAAGAAAGAACTTGTTGTGCAAAGCCTGCCCGGGAAAGAAAAACCGGCGAACATCCAGCGAGAATTCCCTAAGGATTCAACGCGGCCGATTAACATGTGTCCGTCCAGTTTTGCGCAATTAACCCCATCCCCCACATTTTTGGGGGACACGACCCAGAAGCGATAGACCGCGGCAAGGGCCGCGACTTCTTCAGCTGGGTACGAATTCCATGTACTGGTCTGACACTCACAATGAAGAGCCGCTTTAATACCAGGCTAAAGGAGAATATGCAATCTTTTTATGCGGGCGATTTTGCGTTATTCGTTGCAAATGGAGGATGACTGGTCTGGGGGGGTGATTTGGCTCAGGATTCGTCGATTTTCTTGCGCATGCACTTGATCCTGCCTCGTCTGGTCTTGCCATCGACTCGTTTTATCCGGGCCGCAAGGGAGGGACGGGTGGGGGTCCGCTTTTTCTCGACGACGGTGGCACGGCGGACAATCATCGCTAATCGTTCCAGGGCGTCCGTCCGGTTTTTTTCCTGGGTCCGGTATTGTTGGGCTTTAATAACCAGGACCCCATCGTCGGTTAGGCGCTGATCGTTCATGGCCAGCAGCCGCTCTTTATATTCGTCCGGCAGTGACGAGGCGCGTATATCAAAACGCAGGTGGATGGCACTGGCAACCTTATTGACATTTTGCCCTCCGGCGCCCTGTGCCCGGATAGCAATAAGGGTGATTTCGTGGTCGGGGATGGTGATTTTTCGATTGATGATCAGCGGCATGATGGTACTGTTCCCGATAGTTGTATAAAAATTCGAACGTATTTTCGCGTGATTGAATATTGATTGATATCCTGCTATGATACCCGCATAAACTGGTCATGTCGAGAAATAGCCCTGATTATACCACAAGGGCATAAGTTTCGTACGAGCAGACAAGCTGCTCAACTCAGCTTTAACAACAAGATGGTGCCTGATATGCGTTGCCCAAAGTGCAATACCGAACAAAGAAATATGGTGGAATGCGATGCCTGTGGCGTGATTTTTGCGAAGTATAAAAAGATACAGGAACGGCGACAGGAAGAAGAGGCGCTAAAGGCCTTGGCGGCTGAAAAATCGGGGAGCGGCCTGAAAATTCTGCAAGTCCTTCTCCTGGTGGTCGTAGTTGCCGCCACCACCTATTATTTCACCAGCAGTAATAATGCTCCTCCGCCACCACCAGCCCAGCCGGTGCGGGAAGCGGCTCCCGTGGCAGTGGTTCCACCACCTCCGGTGACACCAAGGCCTGTCGCGATGTCTGAACCACAGATTGTTGAGGTAACGCAGACACCATCAGGCGGAGGTGTTTCCCAGGCGGCCAGGGCGACGGTATCGATCGAGACTCCCATGGGGGTGGGATCGGGCTTTTTTATCAACAAAAACTATATCGTCACCAACCGTCATGTCGTGCAAGTTGACGAAAAGAAGCTTGCCGAGCTACGCGACAGGATAGAAAAGGACCGGCGGTTTTTTGATCTGGAACAGCAGAAGATAAATGTCTGGAAGCAAGATTATCAGAAGATGCGGACTGGCCCTGCCCGCAACCAGCTGGCAATGATCATTGAACAACACGAAGAGGATCTGAGGAAGAATTTGCCGACGCTGCAGGAGCATGAGAAGAAACTTGCAAAAATCGGCCGGAAGCTTCTGCCCTCGGACATCAAGATCATCCTCCCCGACGGCAGCACCCATGGCTCTAATTACCTCCTGGTAAGCCCTACCTATGACCTCGCTCTGTTGTCAATCTATTCCGGTGCTAGCACGTACATAGAGAAGCCTCCGGCGGGTTCACGACTCAAGCAGGGTGATAAGGTATTCGCCATCGGCAGCCCTGTCGGCCTCAGGCACACCGTCACCGCCGGGGTATTTTCCGGCATGCGCAAGCACGGGGAAAAGGGCCAGGTTTATTTACAGACCGATGCGGCCATCAACCCTGGCAACAGTGGCGGCCCGATTGTCGATGAGGACGGCTTCGTGCGCGGCGTGACCACTTTAGTCCTCAAGGGGGCGGAAGGGATAGGTTTTGCCATCCCCATCGACAAGGTCTTTGATGAGTTTCGGACCACGCTGAATTAGCTCGCCTCTATATCCCGTGCCTCAGGATACTGAAGACCCTGCCAGCCAGCCGGTGGAAAAGGCGGCCTGGAGATTGTAGCCGCCGGTATCGGCCTGGAGGTCAAGGAGCTCACCGACGATATACAGACCCCCCACCAGCCTTGAGGCCATGGTGCGGGGATCGATCTCTTTCAGGCTCACCCCGCCGGCGCTAATGATCGCCTCATCAAAAGAGCGGTAGCCGCTGATGTCAATGCGAAAATCCTTCAGCCACTGCACTAGTCTGTTGCGCATTTTGCCGGGGAAATGGGCAGTGTCCTGACCCGTCGGCAGATTGCAGAGTTCCATACACAGGGGAATCATCTCCCGGGGTAAGAGACCGCGGAGGATGTCGGCAATCGGTTCACCGCCACGGGAGGCAAAATCGCGCTGTAACCGGGCATCAAGCTTGGTGATGTCGAGGGCGGGCTTCAGGTCAAGGCCCAGGGTGACCTTTTCGCCCCGGTCGAGGGCATCGACGGCCAAACCACTCAGGCTGAGAACCACCGGGCCGCTGAGGCCAAAGCCGGTAAAGGACAGCTCGCCGAAATCCTGACCTTTGCGCTTGCCGTCAATGGTGAGCCGTACCGCGACGTTGCGCAGTTCAAGCCCGGCCATCTTGTGGAGGCGTGGATCGGCACAGACCAGCGGCACAAGGGCTGGGCGTACCGGCACTATGCGGTGGCCGAGTTCTTCCGCCAGCCGGTAGCCGTCACCGCTTGAACCGGTTCGCGGATACGATTTGCCGCCGGTGGCGAGAATGACGTTGTCGCAGGGCAGGAGCTCACCATTGCACTGTACTCCGGAGACCCTGCCGTCCTTGACGAGGATGGCCGTTGCCGCTGCTCCGGCGCGCACGGTCACTCCCACCTCTTGCAGCCATTGGTTGCAAACCCTGACCACGTCGAGTGCCCGGCCGCTCACCGGAAAGATCCGGCCGCCACGTTCGACAACCAGAGGCAGATTCCTGCTTTCGAAAAAGGCGGTCAATTCGGCAGTGAAAAATTGCTGAAAGCACTGGCGGAGGAAGGCGCCGTTTTTGCCGAAATGGCCGAGAAATTCCAGGAGAGGCGCTGTGTTGCCAAGGTTGCACCGGCCCTTGCCGCTGATGCCGATCTTGCGGCCGGTCCGTTCCATCTTCTCCAGAAGGATGACTTTCCCGCCCCGTTCGGCGGCGCGTCCAGCCGCCAGCAGGCCAGCGGCGCCGCCGCCGATGACAATGGTTGTAGGTGCTTGCATATGTGCGTTGTGTGATGAAGGGAAGATAGCGGTTACGTCGTGCCGGCCCTGCCTGCCTTTTCCCGCCGGGGATTTGTGGTGGGGCAGATGCAAACTACCCGACTATCAAAAAAAGAAAAAGACCAAAGCCGTCCAGTACTGTGGACAGGAGGAAGGTTTTTCCGTTGAATAATGGCTGATCATGTTTAATAGTACCTTCCCGAAGATATGCTTGGGCTTCACCGGCCGCGGAGAGGTATGAGCGGCTCTTGCAAGCCGAGCCCTCGGTTACGGGGTTGCCACGCACAAGCGGCAAGGGAATGTATGATTCTGAATCAATAGCACAAAAGCTTTACGGCTTAAAGGAGAGTTATGACACAGGCAAGAAGAGGCGATAACGTTAAGGTCCATTATACCGGAAAGCTGAGTGACGGTACCGTCTTTGATACTTCCAGCGGCCGCGAGCCGCTGAGTTTTTCCCTGGGTAGCGGCCAGGTCATCGCCGGTTTTGATGAGGCGGTGCTGGGAATGACGATCGGTGAGTCAAAGGTTGTCCATATCCCTATCGACAAGGCCTACGGGGAACGGAAGGAGGAACTGGTTATGCAGGTGCCGATCGAGCAGGTCCCGCCGGATCTGCAGCCGGAAATCGGTCTGCGGTTGGAGATGGGCGGCATGAACGGCGAGATCGTCCGGGTGGTGGTGACTGAGATATCCAAAACCCATATCACCCTCGATGCCAACCCGCCGCTCGCCGGCAAAGAACTTACCTTCGAACTTGAGCTGATTGACTGCGCCTCGCCCTGATGGTGTTCGCTAAACAAGCCGTATCGCATGCACTTGAGTCTGTCACAAAGCGGCGAGCTCAGCTGCCTCCCGGTAGAATCAGCCGGTAGGCCTCCAGGGTTTTGCCGGCGATCTGTTGCCAATCAAACTGTTCTTCGACCATCTTCCGTGAGTTTTCACCCATTTCCCGGTAATCCGTGGCCAGGAGGGCGGTTATCTTGGCGGCGAGATCCTCTGGATCGGCCGGTCGGCACAGGTAGCCGTTCACCCCGTCTTTGATCAGCTCGGGAATGCCGCCGACCCTGGTGCCGACCAGCGGCAGGCCGGCGGCCATCGCCTCCAGGCCGCTGATGCTGGTGGCCTCCATCAGCGACGGCAGGATGGAAAAGTCGGCGGCGCTATAATAATCGACGATTTCTTCATGCCTCTTATTGCCGAGAAAAACGGCGCGGTTGCCGCAATGGCTGGAAAATTCCGCTTCCACCGCCGACCGCTCCGGTCCATCGCCGATAACGATAAAGCGCAGCCGCGGGTTGCCGAGAAATTCCGTCGCCCTGGCCAAGTGGATAACGCCGTTTTTATCCACCAGCCGCCTGGTGACGATGGCGACGATATCTTCTCCGCCGATACCCAGCTGCCGGCGAATAGCCGCCCCTTTTTCAGGATTGCGGACGAATTTCGCGGCATCCACCCCGTTGGCGATAAAGCGCTGCGGCGCCCGGATGGGGAAGGGCACATGGAGGAGTTCCCGGCTTGGGGCGAGAAAGAGATCGACCTTGGAGAAATGCCTTTTTAGCATCGCCATCCGCCGCCATCCGCCCTTTTTAATCCGCTTCAGGTAGCCCGAGGTGTGGTTGGTGTAGGCCAGGGGGATGTGGTCGATGTTGTACCATTCCAGCGGTCCCATTCCGTGGATATGGATGATGTCCGGCTGCAATTCCGGAAGGAGCCTTCGGACAAAACTCCTG
This sequence comes from Desulforhopalus sp., assembly GCA_030247675.1. NCBI lineage: Bacteria > Pseudomonadati > Thermodesulfobacteriota > Desulfobulbia > Desulfobulbales > Desulfocapsaceae > Desulforhopalus > Desulforhopalus sp. The sequence goes on from JAOTRX010000002.1 coordinate 1,319,594, forward strand.
ATTTGCAGCCCGTAAAAGAGGGCCAGGTATCGCAACTCCACTTTATATACTTGCCAGCCGTTTTCGCTGATCTCGGCCGGTTCGCCACCGCGCCGCCGGGTCACCACCGCCACCTGGTGGCCGGCCTTGGTAAAGGCCTGGGCGAGTTCGTGAACATGGGCCGATATACCGCCGGGGACTGGCGGGTAATCGATTGATATCAAAAGAATATTCATTTGTTGTCGAGGTTGCGGTAGGCGGTGATGTGGCCGGGTTTTTTGTCGGCTACGGTAATGGCCTGAAAGCCGAGTTCGGCAAAGTCCTTTGTACTCCAAAAGGAAATGTGCTCTTCGAAGGGGTTGCCGTAGGCCTGACCCTGCTCTTCCGGGCCGTTCGGGCAGCCGAGGATGACCATGCGCCGCGTGCTGTCGAGGACCTTCGGCAGGAGGTCGAGAAACACCCCCCGTTCCAGGTGTTCGGGGCCGTGCCAGTGCAGCAGCACGTCAAACTTTCGGGTAAAAAGGGTGTCGATATCCGTCAGGTTGCCGAGGCTAATCCGTTGCCGGTCGGCGGCTGGGGCGTGCTGGAGAAAGTTCCGCACATTTGGTTCGAAAACCTCCAGGATATGCCAGTCGATGTTGTTGGCCCGGCAGATATCGATCCACCAGCGATTGCGGATATCCTGGTAATCGTGAAAACCGACATTGAGAAAACTAGTGATGGGTTTTTGTGCCGCCAGTTGCCTCAGGAGGTTGACGACGGTCAGCTCACGCCTGGTATATCCCCGGCCGGTTTTCTTTACCTTTTGCCAATCGAGGAGTCTGAGAGGGATTTTCACGGATACGACCTCTTTAGGTTGTTGCTTTTCGGGGTATCAAGGCGGCTCAGGAACGCGGATACACCTCGTCCAGCCATTCGTAGTTTGCCGAAAAAGGGGTATCAAAGAGCAGTTCCAGCATGTAGCGGCAAACCCGTGCCCCGTTGAAACTGCGATGCGCTCGTTGCCAGCCCCGCTCGGCAATCGTCCGGCATTCCCCATCATGGTTGTGATAATAAACAATTTTTTCCAGCAGGTCGTCAAGAGTGTCAAAGTAGACGATCTGGTCATCCCGGAACAGACGTTCCATACCCGGTACCCGCGGGCAGAAGGTGAGCAGGCCGTTGCCGGTCAACTGCGCGAGGCGGTCAGAAGAATACATGGCCACGTCATTGCGGCGGCTGATGTTGAGGGCCATTTTCGACCGGCCAATAAAATCCAGATAGGCGGCGCCGGTAACCGGCGGATTGCCGAGACAGCCGCGAAAGGCGCAGCGCAGGGTTTTGCTTGCCTCGCGGTTTAAGGTGGTCATGAAGTCCTGCCGTTCCTGATCGTTTTCGTCCCGGCCGCAGAAGATGAAATCATAGTCATAATCGGTGACCAGAAAGGCCTTGTGCACTTCCACCGCCGGGTCGATGATGTTGGGGATAAAGGCGGCGGTAGTGGTTGCCGTGGCGTATTCCCGGAGATATTCGCCACCGGTGGTGGCGAAGACCACGTCGATATGGGCCAGCCGCTCAAAGAGGTGGGTGGTTTTGTCGCGGTGGAAGAGGGCATCGACATACCACAAGCCGATTTTCATCGACGGATGGCGCCTTTTAATCTCGGCAAGGGTCGCCGCCTCGATAAGTTCCGAGTGGCCGAGGAGCAGGAGATGGGGGGCGATAGTGGCGCAGGCCTTGAGCAGCTTGCGGTTCACCTGGCCTTTGCCAAGCCTGGTCGTGCGAAAGATCGATTCATTGCGGCAGACGTCGCGGTAGCTGAAATCGTAGACAAAATGGCCGTTACCGATCAGCCCGGCGGAAATCTTCCGGTCGGTGGCGTAGAGGTCGGCACCGTATTTGCGGAGGTTGAAATTGGCTACGTGGAGGATGCGCATTGAGTCTTTGGCTTCTTTTCCGATGGGTTACGGCCCTGCGGCCGGGGTTTGACGATTGCCGCCATAATACCGTGAAAGGGACGTGAGAACCAGGAAAATTCGGGCCAAGCTGGTGGGCGATGACGCTTATCTTCCAGCGGAGAAATAGCGGAGAAGGCGCTGGAAAAGGGTGTCGGGCAGGGTAAATATCTGGGTGAAGAGTCCTTGCCGGCCCTTGGGCCCGGCTGTATCCAGCTTGAAGTCGGAATAAAACTTCTGTCCGCAGGATGGGCAGGCCATAAGCATCCCTCCGATATCTTTTGGAAAGCGCAATTGTTGGCCGCACTTTGGGCAGGTTTTTTCAATATGCTTGTGCATCAAGGTCTGGTGGGGTGAATAGTATTTTCTCGTAAAGCCATATTCCGCTATCTCGGTATTGTTCACACTATTGTTCTGGATACGGATTGTGTCCAGGCAAGTGGCGCCATTCCGTCGGCTTGGCCGGGAAAGAGAGCCAAGCACCCGCTCCGCCGTGTCTAATAATAGCTGCTGCCATCCCAGCAATGGGTGCAGAGCTTTTCTTTCGGCAGACCTATGGCCGCCACCAGATCGTCAAGGCTCTGATATTTGAGGGAGGTCAGGCGCAGCTGGCTCCGGATTTTCTCGATCATCGCCAGGTTTTTTGCCGAACCGGCCTGGGCGTACTGGTCAAGGTCCCTGTCTTCCACCCCTTCCAACTCCTTGATGCTTTTTCGCCCCGCCAGATCGAGGGTCGATCTGGACGAGGAGAAGTTAAGGAACTCGCAGGGGTAGATCAAGGTGGGGCAGGCCGGCCGCATGTGCACCTGGCAGGCACCGCAATCAAAAAGGACCTGCACGTTATCCTTCAGCTGGGTGCCCCGGACAATTGAGTCGTCGCAGAACATCAGCCGCTGTCCTTCGATCAGCTTGCGCACCGGAATCAGTTTCATCCTCGCCACCAGATCGCGCATCGCTTGATTCTGGGGCATGAAGCTGCGCGGCCAGGTCGGGGTGTATTTGACGAATGGCCGGCCGTAGGGGATTTTCTTTTCATTGGCGTACCCGAGGGCGTGACCGATGCCCGAGTCGGGGATACCGGCGACCAGGTCGACCTCGACATCGTCGTGGCGGGCAAGTGCGGCACCGCATTTATAGCGGACCGCCTCAACATTGATGCTTTCATATTCTGAGGCGGGATAACCGTAATATACCCATAAGAACGAGCAGATCTGCATCTTCTTGCCCGGTGGCAGCCGCTGCTCCCAGCCGTCGGCCGTCAGGAAAAGTACCTCGCCGGGCCCTGGGAAGTATGCCGGTTCAAACCCCAGATTGGGGAAGGCGCAGGTCTCAAAGCTGACCGCCGTCGCCCCGTCCCGCCGCCCGATAACGAGAGGCGTCCGCCCGAGTTTATCGCGGGCCGCATAAATACCTTTGTCGGTGAGAAGGAGCAGCGAGCACGAGCCTTGAACGGTTTCCTGGGCATAGCGGATGCCCGCCTCGAAACTGTCCTCCTGGCAGATCAGCATCGCCACCACCTCTGTCGGGTTGGTGATGCCGTCGCTGGTACTGGAAAAATAGCGCTTTCTGGCAAAGGCCTTCTTGATCAAATCGGCCATATTCTTGATCCGGCCGACGGTGACGATGCCGAAGGTGCCAAGGTGCGAGTCGATGATAAGGGGCTGCGGATCGGTGTCGCTGATGACGCCGATACCCTGCCGGCCTTGAAATTGGGTGAGTTCGGCCTCGAACTTGGAGCGGAAGTACGAATTTTCAATATTATGGATGGCGCGATGGAAGCCGTGCTCATTGCGCACGGCCATGCCTCCTCGCTTGGTACCCAGGTGAGAGTGGTAGTCGGTGCCGTAATACAGTTCCGACACACAATCCGTTTGCGAGACAATTCCAAAGAGACCGCCCATTGTAACCCCTATTGTAAAGTGATTGTTTTCAGTTCATTCAGCCATTGATCAGCATGCTGCTTCTGTCGCATCAGCGGATTTCCCCGTGATAATCCTGCAGCGAATGGACATTGGTCGCCTCTTCGCCGACTGCCGCAATGCCTTTGGCGGCGGCAATGGCGGCAGCAGTGGTGGTGATGTAGGGGATTTTATACTTGATGGCCGCCTTGCGGATGTCCGAGCTGTCCGCCGAGCCTTTTCTGCCGCTCGGGGTATTGACCAGCAGATGGATCTGGCCGCTTTTAACGGCGTCCATCAGGTTCGGCCGGCCCAGGCCGAGCTTGAAGACCGGCTGGGTGTCGATACCTTTTTCCTTCAGGAAGCGGTGTGTACCCTCGGTGGCCATGATGGTGAAGCCCAGCTCGCGGAAGCGGCGGGCCGGCTCCACCGCCGCCAATTTGTCGCGATCGGCAATGGTGAAAAGGACCGTGCCCTGCAGCGGCAAAATCGACTGGGTGGCCTCCTGGGCCTTAAAGAAGGCGCGGCCAAAAGACCTGGCCATGCCAAGCACCTCGCCGGTCGAGCGCATCTCCGGGCCGAGCACTGGGTCAACCTCCGGGAACATATTGAAAGGGAAGACAGCCTCTTTCACGGCAAAATAGGGGATGTTGATTTCACGCAGATCCAGTTCGGCGACGGTTTTGCCGAGGATGACCTGGGTTGCCATCCGCGCCATGGAAAGGCCACAGACCTTGGAGACGATCGGCACGGTGCGCGAGGCCCGCGGGTTGGCCTCCAGCACGTACACCGTGTCGTCCTGGATGGCGTACTGGATATTCATCAGGCCGATGACCTGCAGTTCGATGGCGATGCGCCGGGTGTATTCGCGGATGGTATCGATGTGTTTGGGGGCGAGGCTGATCGGCGGGATGACGCAGGCCGAATCGCCGGAGTGGATGCCGGCAAGCTCGATATGTTCCATCACCGCCGGGACGAAGGCGTTGGTGCCGTCGGAGATCGCATCGGCCTCGGCCTCGATGGCGTTGTCGAGAAACTTGTCGATGAGCACCGGCCGCTCCGGGGTGATCTCGGCGACGGCGACACTCAGATAGCGCTGCAGCATCTGTCCGTCATGAACGACCTCCATGCCACGCCCGCCAAGGACATAGGAGGGGCGAACCATCAGCGGATAGCCGATTTCGGCGGCGATCTTCAGGGCCTCGCCGGTGCTGGCAGCCATGCCCGAAACCGGCTGGGGGATGCCCAGACGGCGCATGATAGTATTGAAACGATCGCGGTCTTCCGCCAGATCGATGGCCTCCGGCGAGGTCCCGAGAATGGTCACCCCGGCTTCGGCCAGCTGTTTGGCGAGGTTCAAGGGGGTCTGACCACCGAATTGGACGATGACCCCCTCCGGCTTCTCTTTCCGGTAAATGCTCAGGACATCTTCGACGGTCAGGGGCTCGAAATATAATTTGTCGGAGGTATCGTAATCGGTCGACACAGTTTCCGGATTGCAGTTGACCATAATCGATTCCAGCCCCGCCTCGCGGATGGCCATGGCGGCATGGACGCAGCAGTAGTCAAACTCGATGCCCTGGCCGATGCGGTTCGGTCCGCCGCCGAGGACCATGATCTTTCGGCGGTTGCTCACCGCTACCTGATCGGGGCCATTGTAAGTTGAGTAGTAATAGGCGGCATCCTTCACGCCGCTCACCGGTACCGGCTGCCAGCCTTCAACCACGCCCATGGCGGTGCGCTGTTCGCGGATGGCGCGTTCGGGGACCCCCAGCAACCTGGCGAGATACAGGTCGGCAAAGCCGTCCTGCTTGGCGCGGCGCAGCAGGTCGTCCGGCAGGGGCCGTCCTTTATGACTGAGGATCTCTTCTTCAAGAAGCACCAGTTCCTTCATCTGCTGGATGAACCAGTGCTTGATGTGGGTCATGGTGTGCAGTTGGTCGATGGTCGCTCCTTTGCGCAGGGCCTCGTACATCAGAAACTGTCGCTCGCTGGTGGCATACACCAGCCGCTGCAGCAAGGTGTCTAAAGGCAGTTTGTTGAAATCCTTGGCAAAGCCCAGACCGTAGCGGCCTATCTCCAGGCTGCGGATGGCCTTTTGCAGGGCCTCCTTATAGTTCTTGCCGATACTCATCGCCTCGCCGACGGCGCGCATCTGGGTACCGAGGCGGTCTTCGATGCCGGAGAATTTCTCAAAGGCCCAGCGGGCAAATTTCACCACCACATAGTCGCCGGAGGGGGTGTATCTTTCCAGGCTGCCGTCGCGCCAGTAGGGGATCTCATCCATGGTCATGCCACCGGCGAGGAGTGAGGAGACCCGGGCGATGGGAAAGCCGGTCGCCTTGGAAGCCAGGGCCGACGAACGGGAGGTGCGCGGGTTGATCTCGATGACCACCACCCGGCCGTTTTTCGGGTCGTGGGCAAACTGGACATTGGTGCCGCCGATGACCTCGATGGCCTCGACGATGGCATAGGAGTAGTCCTGCAGTTTCTTTTGCAGAGGCGCAGCGATGGTGAGCATCGGGGCAGTGCAATAACTGTCGCCGGTGTGCACGCCCATGGCATCGACGTTTTCAATGAAGCAGACGGTGATCATCTGGTTTTTGGCATCGCGCACCACCTCCAGTTCCAGCTCTTCCCAGCCGAGCACCGACTCCTCCACTAGCACCTGGTGAATCAGGCTGGCGGCAAGGCCGCGCGGGACGATGGTGCGCAGTTCTTCCAGGTTGTACACCAGTCCGCCGCCGGTGCCGCCCATGGTGTAGGCGGGGCGGATGACCACCGGATAGCCCAGTTCTCCGGCAACCTTTTCCGCCTCCTCAAGGGTGGTCACCGCTGTGCTGCGCGGCATTTCGATGCCCAGGCGATTCATGGTTTCTTTGAAGGCGATTCGGTCTTCGCCGCGTTCGATGGCATCGATGTTGACACCAATGACCTTGACGCCGTATTTTTCCAGGATTCCCGCACGATTCAGCTCGGAGGAGAGGTTGAGGCCTGACTGACCGCCCAGATTCGGCAGAATTGCATCGGGCCGCTCATAAGCGATAATCTTTTCGAGGGTCTTGACATTCAGCGGCTCGATATAGGTCGCGTCGGCCATGCCCGGATCGGTCATGATCGTCGCTGGATTGGAATTGACCAGCACGACCTGGTAGCCGAGAGAACGCAGTGCCTTGCAAGCCTGGGTTCCGGAATAGTCAAATTCACAGGCTTGACCGATAACGATGGGACCGGAACCAATGATCAGGATCTTGTGAATGTCGTCACGTCTGGGCATATATGCTCCTTGTTGAGTGGGGATGGGGCTCGAGTGATGTCTGAGATAAAAACCTGTGGCGGTGACTCTCGGCAGCTCTTCCGAAATGGCCGTGAACACCTTCTGTTAAATGAAGCTGGACTGAAAATCAAGGTATAGTTTTAAGTATAAGCCAACAGTCGATAGCGGCGGCGTTTTTATAGTAGCGGCGACATCGGCAAAAAACGGCTATTGTTGGCGCAGAGCCTTTTGGGCATGCCTGGACCTGTTCTGGTGCACAGGAAGCGCCAGGGTAAATCTTTTATACAGGGTTGAGGGAGGACATGGTGGTTGAGATCGGCAAAATCAACAGGCTGAAGGTAAAGGGGCGGCAGGTCTACGGTATTCACCTCGATGGCGGCGAGTCGGGGGACATTCTCCTCAGAGGGGCAGATATTTCCGGGATGTACCGGCCGGGCGATGAGATCGATGTCTTTGTCTATGTCGACCGGGAAGGCCGCCTGCTAGCAAGCGCCAAAAAGCCCCTTGCCACGGTCGGCGAATTTACCCTCCTTAAAGTGGTAGCCACGAGCGAGGCCGGGGCCTTTGTCGACTGGGGCCTGGAAAGTGACCTGCTGGTGCCGAAAAGCGAGCAGCAGGGCGTCATGCGTGAAGGCCGGTCCTACGTGGTCTATATCTTCGTCAGCGATAAAACCAGGCGTATTACCGCCTCGACAAAGCTGCAGAAATTTCTCAACCGGCAGCCGCCGCAATATAGGGAAGGTGAGGAGGTCGATCTCCTCGTTTATGCTGCTACCAATCTCGGCTACAGTGCCGTCGTCAACGGCGCCCATATAGGCATGATCTATGAAAACGAGGTCTTTCAACGGCTCGCCATCGGCCAGCGGCTGAAGGGTTATGTCAAGAAAGTCCGAGACGACCGCAAAATCGACCTGCGCCTGCAGCAGACCGGCTTTCGGGAGGTTGACGATATTTCGGCTACCATCCTCCAGGCAATCAGGGACCATGGCGGCACGCTTGCCCTGACCGACAAAAGCCCTCCGGAAGAGATCTACGACCTTTTCGGGGTGAGCAAGAAGGTCTTTAAAAAGGCCATTGGCGCCCTCTATAAGAAGCGGCGTATCGTCATCGACAATGATGGCATCAGGCTTGCCGGCTGAGGCGGATAAGGGAGAGACAATACCGCAAGGAACGGAGGTTTCGGTTCCGCAGACAAGCTGCAAGAGGCATTTTTATTCAGAAATATGGCATGGCGCCGGGGATATGATGAAGGCAACCACAATTTTAGCACACCCATATAGCAAGAGTTTCAACCACGCAATCTTTGCTGCGGTACACCATACATTGCAGGAATTACAGGTGGTAAATTACGCCCATGATCTGTATCGGGAACGCTTTGATCCGGTGTTGACGGTTGAGGAACTCGGCAAACAAAGGAGTACCGACTCGCTGGTCAATCAATATATCGATGAACTCATGGAGTCGGACCTGGTGATCTTCATCCATCCTAATTGGTGGGGAATGCCTCCGGCAATCTTAAAAGGATATATCGATCGGGTTATTCGTCCGCCGCATGCTTATGATTTTCCGGAGAATGACTCCGGTGGCGGCCTGCCTGTCGGCAAATTGCTAGGAAAGGTGGGGGTGGTGTTCAATACCTCTAATACCGAGGAAAACCGCGAAAACGACTATTTCACCGATCCGCTGGCGAAAATTTGGCAAAGATGTGTTTTCGGCTTTTGTGGGATTGAAAAAAGTCATAGAAGGGTTTTTAGAATAGTCGCCGACAGTACCCTGGAGGAGCGGCAGAAGTGGTTGCAGTGTGTTGAACGGGATATTGTCGATATTGTCAAAAATATTAAATAACAGTATGTTACGTTGAGTGGTTCGGTGTTTGCCCGGGCCTGCTGATGACCGTACTCACGACAAAGGATGAAACGAAAATGATTAAACACATAGTCTGCTGGAAATTACTGAACAGGACGAGGCCCTTGGAAGACAATACCGATGCGCTGGCGATAAAGGCGGCACTCGAAGGCCTTCGCGGTAGGATCCCCGGTCTTCTCCACCTCGAATTGGGCTTTGATTTCAGTGGCAAGGATTCGGCCGGCGACATCGTCCTCTATACAGAATTCGAGTCGAAGGAGGCCCTCCACGCCTACCAGCACCACCCGGCCCATGTGGAGGTCGGCAAGACCGTCCGGCCGAGAACCTGCGAGCGGAGAATGATCGATTACCAGATATAGTCCGCCATTTCACACCGAGGTGGGACAGGCCGGCCGGTCCCTGGAACGGCCATCCTCCCTTGGAAATCGGCATAACCATTGAATGAGGAAAAAATGTCCACCCATACCAAGACGATTCTTACCCATCCGCCGGAGAATCCAGGCAGCAACAGCCGCTATCTCTTTTATCTCCACGGCCTGATTGTCGAAGAGGCGGGGATTCGTCCCAAAAGTGAGGAGCACGGCTACTACGAGTACCGGCGTATTCTCGAAGAGCTTGCCGGGGAAGGCTTTGTCGTGATCAGTGAGGCACGGGAAAAAGGCACGCAGATACAGGCCTATGCCGAGGTTGTTGCCGGGCAAATCAAATCGCTTCTTGGTAAAGGGGTTGCGCCCGGCAATATCATTGTCGTCGGCGCATCCAAGGGTGGCGCCATAGCTTCGTATGTGTCGTCAATCCTCCAGGGAAAAGAGATATACTATGTCATGCTGGCCGGGCTCTTTGAAAAATGGCTGGTGGATGAGGACCTCAAACTCTATGGCAAGGTCTTGTCGATCCATGACCGGGCCGACAAACTGTCCATCACTCCCGAAAAATATTTCCAGCGGTCGGAGGGCAAGGGACAGTTCAAGGCGATAGTCTTGGGTCTTGATAACGGCCATGGGCTCATTTACCAGCCGTATCGGCAGTGGATCGAGCCGATGTTGGAGTGGGTAAAGGGATGAAGCTGAGTTGAGCAGCTGGTCTGCTCAAACGAAACGTATGTTCTTGCGGCATGATAACAGCTAGCTGAAGGGAGAAATGCTATGGGCGAGAAAGTATATTGTATCGAAGCGGCGGAGAATGAAACTGATCAGTCCCTGTGTGCACGGCTGAAAGATCTCCTCCAGGCGGAAAATCTCCTGGAATGCATTGCCGAGCAGGATGTCACGGCGGTAAAAACCCATTTCGGCGAATCGGCAAAACTTGGCTATGCCCGGCCGCTGTACCTGAAGATGCTCGGCGAGGCGATCAAGGACCGGGGCGGAGTGCCTTTTTTGACGGAGACCTCGACTCTGTACAAGGGCAACCGCAGCGGGGCGATCAGTCACATTGCCCACGCCCATAGCCAGGGCTTTGATTATGCCGCCACCGGCATGCCGATCATCATGGCTGACGGGTTGTTTGGCGACGAGGAGTGTGTTGTTGGTGTGCAAGGCAGGATCTATTCGTCGGTGCATCTCGCCGCTCTTTTTGCCAAATGCAATGCCCTGGTGATGGTGTCGCACTTCACCGGCCATCTGGCGGCAGGTTTTGGCGCCACCCTGAAAAACCTCGGCATGGGCTGTGCCAGCCGAAAAGGCAAGATGGCCCAGCATTCCACCGCCAAACCGAAGATCATCAAAAAGGCATGCACCGCCTGCGGCACATGCGTCACCTGGTGCCCGGCATCGGCGATCACGGTAAAGGAAACCTCGGCGGTCATTAACGCCCGTAAGTGTATCGGTTGCGGTGAGTGCCTGGCCATGTGCCGGTTTGACGCGGTGAAATTCAACTGGGGGGCGACCTATGAAGATCTGCAGAAAAAGGTGGTCGAGCACGCCATGGGGGTGTGCTCCCTGTTTGAAGGTAAAAGCCTCTTTATCAATGTTTTGACGAGGATTTCCAAGGATTGCGACTGTATGGGGCACACCTTCGAACAGATTGTTCCCGACATCGGCATCCTGGTTTCCCGGGACCCGGTGGCCCTCGATGCCGCTTCTCTGGATCTGGTCGAGGGGCGATCCGGCAAGCTCCTGTCGCAGATGGCCCACGACATCCCCTACCGGTTTCAGCTGGAGTATGCCAGAGAGCTGCATTTCGGCAACCAGGAGTACCAACTGGTGAAGATGTAGGAGGGGGCCGCTCGGAATAGGCGGGGAAGGTATCGGTTGTGCCAGGTTGCATGGCGGGTGAATTTCCGTGGAGAAAGAATTGCAAAATTGATCCTGAAAAGTTAGGCTTTGATCGGCAGGGGTTAAAGCCCCTGCCCAAGGCTCCACCCATCCAGGGGCGACAACGAAAAAATGCCACCTCATCGATGATACCGACGCCATGAAAAAAGTTCTGTTGCTGTTCTTGCTCACTGCCCTTGTCGCGCCTGGATCAGTGCCGGCAGGCGAGACCATTGTGTACGGTTATGACGAAGACTACCCGCCCTGGGAAAAAAACACGGCAGGGGCGGCGACTGGAATCAATATCGATATCATGAGGATTGTTGCCGGGAAACTCGGCATGGAGGTTCGCTTTGCGTCCTATCCATTCAAACGTATCCTCGCCCTGTTGAGGACCGGCGACATCGATATGGCCGGCGGACTTGAGAAAAAACCGGAACGGGAAGCATTTGCCGATTTTCTCCTGCCGGCGTATCAACAAACCAGGAAAGTTTTTCTGATGAAAAAAGGTTCCACCCTGCTCCTGGAAAAATACGCCGATCTATATGGTCTCAAGGTCGGCCTGCGCAGTGGCACCAAGCACTTCGAGCCCTTCGACTCAGATCCAGCTATCGTCAAGGTGGAGGCGGACTCGGTCGATGAACTTTTTAAAATGCTGCTCTTTGGCCGCTACGATGTCGCCATCGGCGGCAATATCCAGTTGCTTTATGCCGCCAAGGCAAGCGGCTATGCCGACAAGATTCAGGTCGCCGATTACCGGGTCGACATGGGCGCCGGCGGGCAGTTCGTGCTTTCGCACAAGTCGGCCTTCATCCAGCGTAAGGCCGAGTTCGAGGCGGTTCTGCTCGACATGTTTACCAGCGGGCAGATCGATGCAATCATAACCTCGTATCTCCAGTGAGGGGGGCTCCCCGGCAGACGTATAAGAGCATCGCCCCTTCCGCAATGCAATAACCTTCCAGGTCCTTCCGCCAGGCGGGAAAGAGTTCACGAAATGAATACGGCTTCCAGCCAACACCCGCAAAAAGGCGTACTTCTTTGTATCCTGGCGCTGGTCCTGTTCGCCTGCATGGATTGCACCATCAAGTACTTGGCAATGCGCTACAATGTGCCGCTGGTCGTGGCGATACGCTATATTGTCCATTGTCTGCTGATGATCGTGGTGCTGGCGCCCAGCCGGAGCAGGCAGCTCATCGAGACGAAGCGGACCGGGCTGGTGCTGGTGCGCGCCTTGTGTCTGGTGTTTGCCTCGCTGTTTCTCGGCTTGGCCCTGCAGCGTATGCCGCTCGCCGAGACTACGGCCATCGTCTTTCTCGCGCCGATGCTGGTGGTGCTCGTGGCCGGGCGGGTACTCGGCGAACAGATCGGCGTTCTCGGGTGGGTGGCGGCCATCGGTGGTTTTGCCGGGGTGTTGCTGATCGTCCGGCCGGGCAGTGGTCTTGATGCCCTCGGTGTCGTCTGTGCCCTGGGTATGGTGACCGCCCTGGCCGTTTATCAACTGCTGTCGCGGGTTCTTGCCAGGACCGAACGAACGGTTGCCCTGCTGTTTTATTCTGCCCTGGCCGGTGTGGTCTGCTTTGGCGTCGTCTTGCCCTGGTATTGGGAAGGGCAGGCGCCAACGGTCTGGCAGGTAATTTTATTCGTTAGTACGGGGATAAACGGAGGACTCGGCCACTTTCTGTTCACGGCGGCCTATCGCCATGCCTCGGCCTCCCTGTTGGCCCCCATTACCTATCTGCAACTGCTCTTTGCGGTGTTCCTGAGCTGGATGGTCTTCGACCATGTGCCCGATTCTCTCAGTATTCTGGGGATGTGCGTGGTAGCTGCCTCCGGAGTGATGATTGCCCTCAAATCCCGATTTCCGGGGGCGCAGATGTCGCTTGGCGCCCTGGTTGATGCCTGGTCGTCTCTTGGGATTATAAAGAAAATACGGATGCTTATAAAAAGACGCTAGCCATTTGCAGCTGACTGGCACTTCTATTGGTCAGCTGCTTGTCAAGGGCACAACTCACGCCCCCATCGCTTTTGCCAGGGCCTCCTTGAGTGTTGCGACCTTGTAGGGTTTGTGCAGAAAAACCTGGGGCATCTCAGGGTGATCGCCGGCAATCGCCTGTGCCTCATCGTAACCGCTGGTCAGTATCACCGGGATGTTGGGGCGGATTTGCCGCAAGGCGGTCAGGGTTTCCCAGCCGTTCATCCGCGGCATGGTCAAGTCAGACAAAACAATTTTGATTTCCGACCCTTGCTTGAGGAATATCTCCACCGCCTCGACACCGTCCTTTGCCTGATAAACCTCGAAGCCGAGCCGTCTGAGCATGGCCGAGGCTACGTCGCGCATCATCTCCTCGTCATCGACCAGCAGCACTGCCCCGCCTTCCTTGATCTCTTTTGTCTGCGTTTCCTCTGGCGGGGTAACAGCCGGAATCGTTGGTGTTTCCTTCTGGGCTATCATTTCCTTTGAAAGTGGCAAGAACACACGAAAGCGGCTCCCCTGACCGATCTTGCTCTCGACTGCCACGGCGCCGTCATAGGCTTTAACTATCCCCAGAACCACTGCCAGGCCGAGGCCCCGGCCCGTGAATTTGTGGGAGAAAAAAGGATCAAAAAGTTTCTCGATATCCTCTTCAGCAATCCCACAGCCGCTGTCCCAGACTTCTAAACAGGCATAACTGCCATCCTGCGGTTGCCAATCTATCGGGAGGCGCTGCACAACGGGGATCTCTCCAGGAGAAATGGTTTTCACCGAGATCCCGATAGCCCCATGATTGCCAGCGACCGCCTCCCTGGCATTGGTGACGAGATTGGTGAGAATCTGCTGGATCTGATTGTGATCGGCATTAATAATTGGGCCAATTTCCGGTAAGTCGGCTGTCAGCTTGAAAGTTTTAGTAGCCGCAGCCTCAAGCAGCGGCAAGTTTTGCCGGCAGACTTCAGAGAGGTTCAAGGCGACAAGTTTGCCGGTGGCCTTGCCGAGATAGGTGAGCATCAAGCCGCTTACTTCAGCCGCCTTACGGGCGCCCTGCATGGCTGCACTCATAAAGTGAGCCTGGTTTTCATCTCGGGGCTCATCCTGAGTGGCCAACTCCAGGTTGCCGATGACGACGCCGAGCTGGTTGTTGAAGTGATGGGCAATCGCCCCGGCCATGCGGTGCAGGCTGTTGGCTTTTTGTAGTTGTTGCTGCTGCCATTGCCATTTTCGTTTTTCCTCCTCAAGTCTCTTCCGCTCTGCCAATTCGTTCTGCATGGCCTGGTAGAGTTCGGCATTCTCAAGGGCCAAAGAAACCTGCTCGGCAAAGAGCACGGTGATTTGCGAGATGTCGGAATTGTCGGCAATGGCCGAATAGCGAAAGGCAAAGAGGATTCCCAGAATACGATCTTTGCAATGCACCAGAATTGCTTGAAATGCCTTGAATGGTGAGAAATTCAGAGGATCCATGGAAAGCTGCCGAAAGGTTGTAGCCATGTCAGCGGTGCTGTACATCTCGCTCTCGGAAAACAGCGAAGATTCGGCCATCTGCCGTGCAAGCAGGCCAATTGTCGTAGCGCAGGATGGGCTGAGGCCGGTTTGTGCCGCGCAGGAAAATTGACCAAGGGGATCGCGAAGAATTATTGCGGCGGCATCAGCACTGACGATAACAGGAAACGTTTTTACCGCCTCGGCGGCAACTGCCTGTAAGTCAAGATGCCTGTTGATCTCGCGACTGCTTCGGACGAGTTTCTCGAATTGGAGACTTCGTTGCGCCTCGGTAAGGGTTCGACCGATGCGGTAGGCCATGGTCTTTAATAACCCAAGATCGGCATCGGAAAAGGGCTCGGGACGGCAACGGGCAAGAATCAGTGCCCCGTGGACCGAATGGGTGCCATGAACAGGCAGGCCGATAATTGACTCAGCACCTACATCAAGAAGCTGGCTATCCACTTTCCTGGCTGAGTCGAAAATTTCCATTCGGATCGGTAAACCGGTTTGCAGCAGGAGCCGGATCAAGCTGCTGTCTTCGTCGGAAAAAGGCAGGCCGGCGATATCTTCCGGCAAACCGATCGCCGCCAGGGGGGAAAATCTTCCCGTACCAACCGGATCGAGAAGAACAACGACATCTGCTAAAAACAACTCGGAAAGCGTCGACAGACACCGATCAAGTAGAAGGTGTAATGGTCCGGAATCATTGAGAATGGTGATGAGGCGGGTGAGACGGGTAGTGTCACGGACTGCTTCTCGGGCAGCCTGCAGGGCCGTTTCCCGGGAGGCGCGCAATTGGCAAAGACCGTCGGTATCGCTCGGGGGTGGAATCTTTTTCTGATTATCGTTAAAGGCTTGTTGCATCTTTCGTCCATTATGGCGACTCTACCCTCAGGCACAAAGGGATAGCATTGGAATTAGAGGGCAAGAGCGGTCAGCGTGGCATTGTGTGTCCCCAGTACGCCTGCGGTTCGGGCAAATTCACCGCAGCAATAGAAGCCAAAGGTCGGTGTTTCGCCTGCAGCCGCCTGCAGCCGCCGGCATTCTTCGACAGTCCGGGGACCAAAGATGACCGCCCTTGCGGCACAACTGAAAATAAGTAAGACACCCGCTTCCCGGTAGCCGGCAAGTGCCTCAACAGCCACCTCTCTGGCAACATCAAGCAGGTCGTCAGTGGTACTGCTCATGACTTGCACGGCGCTGCCGACTGGCGGGATACAACCCTGGATTCTCAGAGCGCCCTGCTCATTCTTTGAGCGGGCGACGCGGATGATCGTTCTTCCATCCGGCTGGAGAAGGCCGAAGGGATGGTTGATGGATGTTGCCCAAAAATTTTCATAACTGAGCTGCCCCGGAGGAATGCCAAGTTGTTCCTCGTAGGCAATGGCGGCCGGACGTCCGCCCAGCTCGATGATCTCTGTGCCTTCGGCGCGGGTGACAAGCATGGGGATGCCAACCGGTTGCCAGCCGTGCCGGGTCACCACCGGCAAGGGGCGATCGCTGGCAATCCACAGGGCTACTGCTCCTCCGGAAATGACCTGATCATTGTGGAACACGAAGGTTTCCTTGAATTTCAATTCATCGCCGGCAGCCCCGCCGGTAAGTGAGACCTTGGGTCCGGTGATGCGGTACACTCCCTGCACCAGTTCCTGAAGATCCCCGGCAAGACAATCAACGAGTAAAAGAATTGCGGCATGCGGGCTGGGACCCGCTTCCGCCCTGCTCGCCCGGGCGATGGCCTGGCCGATTTGGTCAAGGTTGCCCTTGATGCCCTCGGCTGAGGCCAGGCCAAAGCGGTATGGTCCGGCGGTCATGGCAAGGACGCTGACACCACCGCCGAATCCCATATGCTGTCCGTGCATAATCTGACCGGAACCGGTTGCCCCGACGAGAGGGGTTGCCCCGGTGACGGAACGAATCCCCTTGATCAGCGCCTCCATATCGTAGCGGGGAGTGGTGAAGACCATGATGAGTGCGGCAGTTTCCCCGGCAAGACCGGCTAGCGCTGTCGTTGCGGCGTCACGGCCGGCCGCAAATGCGTCTTTGAGATCCTTGCTGCAGCCTATACCTGTTCTGATTTTCATCGGCGGTTCACCTCGGGGTGATCATTGGCAGTGGTTTTCTTTCAGTAATTTGGGTTTATCAGATACTCTTCAAAATATTCTATCACAAAAGCAGGATTGATTCTTGGTGCTATTGTTGAGATCGGTACAAGAAAAATCAAGGTGGGATTGAAATGCCCGGCGAGTTTGACATTGTTTGATCTGATCTGATAGGATTTTAGACTTGATGAGGGCAAGTACCTCTGCCAGGGGCCGGTTGCCGGCCGAGGTTAAAGCTTCTCAAGGTTGTGAGGGAACCATGGTAAGGCTACGTAAACACATGGTATTCATCAGCAGAAGAATTCGGGAAAAGACGGCCCGGTCGTTTGCTCTGCGGTGGTTGCTGGCGGCGGCTGTATCTGTTGCCTTGTTGCCATGCCAGGGCGCTGCAGCCAGTCCGGCGGAGCTGGTCGAACCCAACCAAGCCTTTGAACTAACCGAAGAAGAGGTTCTCTTCATCAACTCCCTGCAGCCACTCAGGGTAATGGTTGATGATAATTTCGTTCCGCTCTCCACCTACGACGAAAAGCAAAACGCCTACCGTGGCATAAGTGTCGACCTCTTCCAGCACATCGCCGGGAGAATGGGACTCCAATATAAGTTTTTGCGAGATCCGAAGCTCACCTGGGCGGATAAGGAGGAGTTGTTAAAGAGCGGCAAGATCGACCTGCTGATGCCGGTCAGTTTCACGCCTCCTCGGGCTTTGGCCGGTATCTTTACTGCCGGTTTTTATGACAGTTATTACGGCGCAATCGCCAGGAATTCGCAGCCGATACACATCAAAAACTCGTATGACCTCGCCAGCTACAGGCTTGGGGTGACGAGGGCGAGCGCCATCTTATCCTTCATCCAGCCATTTGTGCCTGCGGCCAATATTGTAACATTCGACAGCCAGGAAGCCATGTACCAGGCGGTGAGAAAAGGCGACATCGATGTTGCCTTACAGAATGAAAATGTCTTCCGGGAAGACCGCTTTAATTTGGGATTTATTGATCTCCAGGTATTTCACACCCTTGTCGAGTCGCCGCGGAACTATAGCTATTATCTGAGTAAAACTGAAGGCTTTGACCGATTGGCGGCAATTATTGACCGCTATCTCGCTGGGATCGATGTTAATAGGTTGATTACCTATTATGACAGCCGCGAAGACGAGCTTATTCAACGCTATACTGAGGAAAAAAACCAAAAGAACATGCTCTTGCTGGGGATTGCCGGCCTGCTCACCCTTCTGGCGATTCTTACCGTCTCTTTTTTGTACCATCGCCGGCTTGCCGCACAGCTGAAGGCAAGCATTGAGCAAACACAGCTGCAGCGGGAGGCCTTGCAAAAAAGTGAGAACAATCTGAAAAGGGCCATGGAGATTGCCAGGCTGGGGGATTGGGAATATGACGTCGATTCCGATCTCTTTACCTTTACTGATCAATTTTACGCACTCCTACACACCACCGCCGAGGCCGCAGGCGGATACACCATGTCTTCCAAGCACTATGCGCAGACCTTTCTGCACCCCGATGAGATGTATATGGTCGGTGTTGAGACGGAGAAGGCACTAACTACAACCGATGCAAACTACTCGCGCCAGTTGGAGCATCGCATTATTTGCGCCGACGGCGAGATACGGACGATCATCGTCCATATTCGCATTGTAAAAGACCAGAATGGCCGTACCGTAAAGTCCTATGGAGCCAATCAGGATGTCACTGAACTCAGACGGGTCGAAAATGAGAACGAACAGCTCCAGAAACAGCTCCAGCAGGCCCAGAAGATGGAGGCCATCGGTACCCTGGCGGGAGGTATTGCCCACGATTTTAATAATATTCTCGGTGCTATTCTCGGTTATGCCGAGATGGCTAAAGATGGCAGCCCGGAAGGATCGATGGTTGCCAGCGACATCGATCAAGTTATCAAGGCCAGCACCAGGGCCAAGGATCTGGTCAAACAGATCCTTGATTTTAGCCGCCACTCGAATACCGGACGGATTCCCGTGCAGCCAGCCGTCATCATACTTGAAGCGATTAAGATGCTGCGCTCGTCACTGCCGGCGACTATTGCCATTCACCATGATATTGATCGCGAGGTGGGGTTTATTAAGGCCGACCCGACCCAGATTCACCAGATCTTGATGAATCTCTGTACTAATGCCTTCCACGCCATGGAAGAAACGGGTGGTACCCTGACCATATCTTTGCGAAAGAGATCCCTTGAGGAGGGTGATTTGCCCGGCGAGTCGCATATTCCACCGGGAGATTTCCTGGAGATGTCGGTGGAAGACACCGGGGCAGGGATTTCAGCGGAGCTTAAAGAAAAGATATTTGAGCCATATTTTACCACCAAGGAGGTCGGCAAAGGTACCGGTATGGGGCTTGCCATCATCCATGGCATTGTCACAGGCTATGGCGGTTTTGTAACGTGCCAGAGTCAACCTGGAGAGGGTTCGATTTTTCGGGTGTTTCTGCCGGTCACCGCCGAGGCTGAACTGCAGGGTTCGGCATTGCCTGAACCGGCCAAACCCGGCAGCGAGCATATACTCTTTGTTGACGATGAGGAAGCGCTGGCGAAAATGGGCAAAATTATGTTTGAAAGGCTCGGCTATCGGGTGACCATGCGAACGAGCAGTATTGAGGCACTGGCAACCTTCGCCGGCGACCCGGATTCTTTTGATCTTGTCATTACCGACCAGACCATGCCCGGCATGATCGGCAGTACTCTGGCCCGGAAGATTCTGCAGATCAAACCCGGCATGCCGATTATTTTGTGTACCGGGTACAGCAATCAGATTTCCGAAGAGAAGGCCGGTTCGTTTGGCATCAAAGGCTTCGCCATGAAACCCTTGGCCAAGCAGGAAATCGCCTTGCTGATTCGCAAGGCCCTTGATGAACGCTAAAGGCCCCGCCTTTCCTTGTAAAATCTTTGGTTTTTGCATAGAGTTCAGGAGTAGTCAACGAGCGGAGACCGGGAATGATACCGTGGAGAGATGATGGCTGATGATCCAACCTATCAGGAGCTGCTTGAGAAGATTCGGCAATTGGAAGATACCGAAAGGCTTCTCAAGGAAAAAACCGAACGCCTGGAGTTAGCCATCGACGCCGCCGAGGATGGGGTCTGGGATTTGGATCCGCGCACCGGGCAGACCTACTTCAGTCCTCGCTGGCTGACTATGCTCGGCTATCAGCCGGGAGAGCTTCCTGGTGCCTATGAGACCTGGGCCAACCTCTTGCATCCCGAGGATAGAGTGGATGCGGAAAGGGCCGTGCAACGTTTCCTGACCAATCCGGATACCCTTTTTTCCATCGAGTTTCGCATGCGCACCAAGGATGGCGACTGGCGGTGGATTCATTCCCGCGGCAAGTCGATCGCCAGGGACCAGGATGGCAAAATTTCCCGGATGATTGGCACCCATGTCGACATTACCGAGCGCCGACGCCTGGAAGAGTCCCTGCGTCTCACCCAATTCATATATGAAAAGGCCTCAATTGGGATTTTCCGGGTTGGCTCCGATGCCCGGATCATAGGGGTAAACGATGCGGCGGCAAAGAGCCTTGGCTACAGCAGGGAGGAGCTGACTTCCTTGCGGATCTTCGACATCGACCCCATGAACCGTGAAGACAATTGGGGCGTGATCTGGCAGAGGCTCCTCGACGGCGGCGGGGACAGGTTTGAGACGGTCCACCGCCATAAAAATGGAACAAAAATCCCCGTTCTTATCACCTCAAGTCTGCTGGAATATAAAGGCCAGCAATTCTCTATCGCCTTTGTTCAGGATATCAGTCAAACCAAACGCATGGAACAGGCCTTGTTTCAGGCGCAAAAAATGGAGGCGATTGGCAACCTGGCCGGCGGCATTGCCCACGATTTCAATAATATTCTGTCGGCAATTTACGGCTATGCCCAGCTTGCCCAGCTGAAGATGGACGACATCGCCAAGGTTCAGGAATGTATTGGTAATGTGTGTGTCGCCAGCGAACGGGCAAAGGCGTTGGTCATGCAGATCCTGGCCTTCAGCCGCCATGGTAATTCCGAGAAATATCCAATAGATATCGGCGCTATTGTGAAAGAAGCCCTGAAGCTGCTCAGGGCCTCCATTCCTGCCACCATTGCAATACAGGACTCCGTCACCCTTGGCGGCGGGCCGGTTGCCGCCAATCAGACGCAAATTCATCAGGTTGTTATGAATTTGTGTACCAATTCGGCCCATTCTCTGCGGTCCGGTGGGGGGAAGATTGTTGTTGAGCTGTATCCTTTCGTGGTCGATTTCGGCAATGCTTCGGAGTATCAAGACATCGCTCCAGGCAAATACCTGAAGTTGGTTGTAGCTGATAACGGCCACGGTATCGCCCCTGAGGTCCTGCCGCGGATTTTCGAACCCTATTTCACAACCAAGGACCTTGGTGAAGGGACCGGGATGGGCTTGGCAACGGTCCATGGCATCGTCAAAGACCATGGGGGCTCGATAAAAGTCTATAGCGAATTGGGAACCGGCACAACCTTTCAGGTCCTGTTTCCAGTCGCGGCTGATGTTTTGTCACCGGTCGGAGAAAGGATCCATGTGTTGCCGGAGGGAAGCGAGCGGATACTCTTGATCGATGACGAACAATTCATCGTCGATATCGGCAAGGAAGTCCTGACAAGCCTCGGCTACAGGGTGACTACAAAAAAGAATGCCCGTGACGCGCTTGAGGTATTTCGTTACCATTCGGGCGAATACGATTTGATCATTACCGACTTCGCCATGCCGCAGATGGATGGCGAGCAACTGGTAACCGAGATCAGAAAGATTCGCCCAAATATCCCGATAATTCTATGCACCGGCTTTGCCACGGGGATAGTATCGCAAAAGATGTCCTCCCTGGGGATTGATGCCATACTCATGAAGCCGGTTTCGACATTTGAACTGGCAAATGCCGTCAGGCAGGCCATCGATGCACGGTGCAACCTCCGCCGTCCGGGTGGTTTTCGCCGTCGCGGCAAGGATTAACCCTGAGAGAGTGGTTCTTTCGGGTAACACTGACCATCGACGACAACGTGATATCCATGAAAAAACGCATAGTTCTTTTGATTTTGGCAGCTGCCGCACTGAATGGCTGCGCATCCTCCCCGCCTGCCAATATGGCTGATGAAGCAAGGGCCGGCCGGGTGAAAAACATCATTTTCATGCTGAGCGACGGAACTGCCAACGAGGCCTGGCCGCTGGCCCGCTGGGTCAAAGGCCAACGCCTTGCCTCCGACGATATCCTCAGCGGCGCCATACGAACCTACGGCGCCGACTCGATCATCACCGACTCGGCGCCCGGCGCCACCAGCTATGCCACCGGCCAGAAGGGGACCGACAAGGGCATCTCGGTGTATCCCTGGAATGTGACCATTGCCGGTGTCGATTTTGATCCCTCCAAGCAATTTGTGCCCCTGGCGACGGTGCTGGAAGGGGCCCGGTTGACGGGCCGCGCCACCGGCATCGTGGCCAGCTCCAATGTCCAGCATGCCACCCCCGCCGATTTTACCGCTCATACCCATGACCGCGAAAATTACAATGAAATCGGTGAACAACAGGTCTACCAGAATATCGACGTGGTTTTTGGCGGCGGCGAGAAGTATCTGCTGCCCAAGGGTATCGGCGCCGGGGCCCGCACCGACGGGGAAAACCTGGTGGAGGTGCTCAAGTCGAAGGGCTATAGCTATGTGACCAGCCGCGAACAGATGCTGGCCGCTACTGGGCAGAAGATCTTCGGATCCTTCGCCCAGGAGGCCATGGCCTACGATATCGACCGCCAGACCTTTGCGCCAAGCGAACCGACCCTTGCCGAGATGACTGGCAAGGCCCTGGAGGTGTTATCCTCCGGCAGCAAGGGCAAGGACCGCGGCTTCTTCCTCTTCGTCGAAGGCTCCAAGGTCGACTGGGCCGCCCATGCCAACGACCCGGCCGGTGTGGTGAGCGACCTGCTCGCCTACGACAGGGCGGTCAAGGTTGCCCTTGATTTTGCCAAGGCCGACGGCAATACCCTGGTTATCAGCGTTGCCGATCATGCCACCGGCGGACTGTCCATCGGTGTCCGGGAGGATGCCAAGTACTCCACCACCGATGATGATTTTGTCGTGGTGCCGATGCGCAGGGCCGGTTTCACCAGCGAGGCTCTGGGTAAAGTCATTGACCAGGACAAGTCGGAGGCCAGTATCCGGGAGGCCCTTGCCACCCGTTGGGGGATATCCGATGCGGATGAGAAGGAAATCGCCGCCCTGAGCGCTGCGCCAGCGGGCCGGGCCGTACAGAAAGTTCTGGCAGGCATGCTCTCGAAACGGGCCAGGATCGGCTGGACCACCGGCGGCCACACCGGCGGCGACCCCTTCTTGTTTTCGTACGGCCCCGGGCGGATCAGCGGCCTTTGGGAAAATGTCGATATCGGCAGATTTATGGCCGAAAGCTTAGGCTTTACCTTTCCAGAGATCAATACGCGCCTCTTTGTTGAGGCCTCCGCTGCCTTCCGGGACGCCGGTTTCTCGGCCACCATCGACAAAACCGATCCCGCCAATCCGTTGCTGGTGGTATGTGAGGGCCAGGCACGAGCGCGGCTGCCGCTCTCCAAGAATATAGTGCAGGTGAACGGCAAGACCATTGAACTGGAGGGGATTGTGGCCCTTGCGGAAAAGCTGGACAAGGTCTACCTGCCGCGTCAGGCGGTCGATATCGTCAAGGGTGAACTGCAGGGGCACAACCAGTAAGGGCCGCAAACGATGAAAACAATTTCGCCATTGACCATTATTAACCGCCCTGTCCCGGTAAGTGGAGCACAAGGTGGGCCTGCTCCAAGCCCGGTGACCGCTGGTTCCGAGTTGCCATCCTTTTCGCCGGGGCAGATGCTTCGGGCCATGGTCGTTGCCGAGAATGCCGCAAATCAGTTTACCCTGGAGGCCGGAGGCAGCCGTTTTGTCGTGCAATCGAAAAATCCTCTGTCCCCCGGACAATCCCTCAATCTGCAGGTGCTGTCCACCGAGCCGACAATAGAACTGCAGATAACCGCCGATGCCACCGGCCGGTTTTTAAGCCGTTCTTTGGCGTCAACCGGCGGCAGCCAGGATCTTTCGCAGTTCTTCAACCTGTTGCAGCAGACTGGATCCGCGCAGTTGCCGAATCTCAGCAGCTCAAGTCTGAATGCCCTGCAGCAATTTGCCCTTTTGCAGCAGCAAAACGTCCCGGGGGCGGAAGCGGCCGCTGGGCAGCCGGCCATGACCGGCCGAGCACCGGCAGCCGATTCCGGGCCAAAGCTGCTGCAACAGATTTTTGCCCAGCTGGGGGTTGAGCTGGAGGGCCTGTTCGCCGCCGGCCAGGGCCAGTCGTCTCTTACCTCGATAAAGACCGCCCTGCAGGATCTCTCTCTCCTTTTTCAAGGGCAGGGACAGCTTTCGCCAACGGCCTCGGCGCAGCTCGACCAGCTCAGCGCCCCGGCCAGGCAGCTGTTTGAGATCTTCTCCTTCCTGCAGCAAAACAGCACAGCAGGACAGGGAGCAAAGGACGCCGCATTGAACCAGCTGTTTCAGCAATTTCAGCTGCAGTCCGGCAGTCTGCTCACTGCCGATGACGCGGCCAATGCCTTGACCACGCTCAAGACAGGCTTGGCTGAACTTTCTGCATTTTTCAAGGCGCCGGAAGGCCTGCTGCAGCTTTTTTCTACCAATGATCTGCAGAGTGGTCTGCTGACCCGGGCCCAGGCGGAGGCGATTCTTTTCCCACAGGGTGGAGGGGTTGGTCTGCCCACCAGCGGCGGCGAGAAGCTGCAGCAGCTGGTGGGCAAGCTCGGCTTGAATCTGGAGACTCTGCTGGCCGCGGGAAATAAGGAGGAGGCGGTGAAGACCGTCAAGTTTGCCCTGATGGAGCTGGTGCAAAACTTTACCGGGCGCGGCGAGTTGGCCGAGAGCGGCAAGCAGGCCTTGAGCAGCCTGGAATTTTTCCAGTTGGCACAACTGCAGACGATTCGCCAGGACGCTCTGGTGGTGCCGATCCCGCTGCCTTTTCTTGACCAGGGCTATCTGGTCGTTGAGGACTACAAAGATCAATCGGCTGGGGACGGCCAGGCAAGGGAGATGCCGTCGCACTTTTCTCTGCT
Source organism: Desulforhopalus sp. (assembly GCA_030247675.1). Lineage (NCBI taxonomy): Bacteria > Pseudomonadati > Thermodesulfobacteriota > Desulfobulbia > Desulfobulbales > Desulfocapsaceae > Desulforhopalus > Desulforhopalus sp. Next base: position 1,344,455 of record JAOTRX010000002.1, read on the forward strand.
CCTGAAACTGGCGCCTCTCGGCAACCTGAAGATCGATTTTCTCTCCAGCGGCGAAAATACCTATATCCGTTTTTACTGCCAGTCAAAGGAGGTATCCGATTTCCTCGCCGGTTTTAAAGAGGAATTGGAGGCCGCTCTGACCGGCACCACCGTGCGTGGCGTCAGTTTCAGCCAAAGTAGCGAAGATCCCCTGACCGCGGTGCTGAAAAGAAGCATGGCGGGGGCGGATTCCCTCGTCAATACCAAGATCTGAGGGCATTCCGGGGCTGCCCTCCACAAGCCCTCCTCGGGCCGAATCCCGGCATTTCCTTCCTTCTGTCCCACTGGGTCGATTGTTCGCATCCCCGGAGCAAGGGCTGGGTAGAAAGTATCCAGCCGGGCCATTCTCTTCATCTGAAGAAAATCCGATGCTTTATTTATATGATTCAGAATTTACTAGATAATTTTTAATAATGCAGTCGGCCACCATGGGTTGGCAAGGTATTTGCGAAGGTCCTCATAAGCGATTGGCTATTTTTTCTTAGAACTATTACGCAACGAGGATACCATGACTGTCAAAAATTTCTCCACAACCCCGACAATTGGCCTTTTTCTGATTATTTCCGTGACCGGAATTCTCCTCCTGTTTCATGTCGGAGGGGGTAACGTCAAGATGCTTCATGAATGGCTGGGGATCATCTTCGTTGTCTGCGGCATATTGCATGCCGTTGCCAACTGGAGGCTTATGAAGCGATACCTCGGTGGCATGAAGGCAGCGGTAATAGCTTTCATGCTGGTGTCCGCCGTGACCTATTCCTTGGTGGCCACGCCCTCGGATACAGGTGGCAGTCCGATAAAATCGGTTATTACCCAGGTAAAGAAGGCGCCTCTTTCAACCCTTGCCGGTCTCTACGGGCAGAGGACCGATAGGCTGGTGAAAAAGCTGGAGGACAATGGTCTCACCGTTGCAAGCGTCGATGCTTCCCTTGAGGAGATCGCCAGACAAAACAAGGTGGCAGCGGAGAAGATTATTGTCCTTATCGCCACCCGGCCGGAGGAGCAGAGCAACCAGGCAACGAAAAAGACCTCGTGATGCGAGGGCCGGTGCGGGGTGTAGCGGCGTTGGATACGGCAGGAAGCGGGGAATGATGGAGGGGCTCTTTCGAGTCCCTCCATCATTTTGCGGCAATACTATTTCAGGCTTTTCGGATCGTGACAGGAGATCCCGCAGGAATTGGTGTACGGGATTGGCATGGCCTTGTCGGGATCCACCCCTTTGACATGCTTACTGTCCTTGCGGGGGACGATGAGCAGATGGGAGGTAATATCGTTCTCCCAGTAATTCTTCCCGTCTTCCGTCGCCAGACCTTTGCCGAAACCGGCGCCGGTTTGCGCTGTTTTGAACTGGTGGCAGTTCACGCAGGTGATCTTGGTGTCGGGGCCATGCGCCTGGCCGACGACTGCTTCGGTGTGCTTGGCGATATCCTTCTGATCGGCGTGGCAGGATTGACAGAAGGTACTGCCCGGTGTCACCGCGTCTTGGCGCATCTGATGTTTGAAGGTTCCGGTACCATGCGGATCATGGCAGGTGGTACAGCTGAGAATCTGGCTGCCGTTGCGGTACTTGGTCGAACGGATGAAGTCCAGATACTGCTGATGGTGCGATTTGGAATGGGATTCCCAGACGTCGCCGGGGGCCGCATCTTCACGGGTGGTATGATTGACCAGGTAGTCGTTGCGGCTGATGCCCGGGGTCAACATCTTGTTGTCCTTGTTGACCGGCTGGTCGTTGTTCAAGAAGCCCTGCGGCCTGGAATGGCATTGGCCGCAGATCACCGAGGCCCTCTCCGATGCAAGCTTGCCGGGGCTGACGATGGTCGCGGCCTTTTTGGCGTCGGTGGCCTTGGCATGGGCCGAGCCGGCACCATGGCAGGCCTCGCAGCCGATATTTAACTCATTGGGGACGCCGTCGCCATCAATGTCGAATTCACCGTTTGGATCGTTGACCGCACCGGCGATGTATTCCCCGGATTCGAGCTTGGTAAGCGTATAACCGGTGTAATGGCAGGAGGCGCATTCCTTTTCAAAGGATTTGGCAATCGGCGGGTTTTTCAGCTTGCTAGTGGCCTCGTCATAAAACCAGTCGGCATGGTAATCCCTGAACTGTTTCCTGGTCCTGTTGGCATAGCTGTCATTGCCGTGTTCGTTGTACTGCAGGAAGGGGAACAGGTTCTTGCCGATGCGCAGGAGATAGCGCTGTTTGTATAGGCCGCCGCCGTAGGTCATCTCCACCGAGTATTCCCGCGGCGGATCGGACGGGTCTTTCAGGTTTTGCATCTTCACCTTGACATTGCCTTTGTCGTCCGCGGAGAAGGTGGCGCTGAGGCTGGCCGTTGCCGGATCTTTCGGCATCTGCCTGGTAATCTTGTATTTGTCGAAGCCCCGCTCCTTATCGAAGTCGGTAAAATAGAAGGTGGTCCCGGCCTTGAGGATGTTCAGGCCGTTGTCGATTTCGACAAAGCGTGAAGAATCCTGGAGTTTGCTGTCTTTTCCCGCCACCCTGATGCCCAGTTTGTGCAGGGTCATCTTCTCTGTTGCGTAATCTTTATGGCACTCCAGGCATTTGGAGGTGCCGACGAAGGTGGCATCGGCCGGGACATTGCCGGAAAGGAGAACCTCAACCTTTTTTTCGGTAAGTTCTTTGACGGAAAGGGCCTTGTTGGCCTTGTTGCCGCCAGGCAGATAGGTTGTGTCGGCGGGGACGGCGTAGACGAAATAACTACCGTCGGTGACACCGGCAATACTGAAATTCCCCTGGGCGTCGGAGGTAGCCTTTGGGTATTTGTCTTTATTTGCGGCCAGATTGTCTTCAAGGGGTTCGTCGGTGGTGGCGTTTTTCTTGATCTCCAACGCGGTCTTCCCCATCTTGGCCACATCGGCGGCGGGTATCAGGTACACCTCGGCCTTGGCCACCGCCTGCTTGGAGACATCCTTGACAATGCCGCTGACAGTCCCGCCGGCTGCAGCCGCTTGTCCGCCTGTCAGGAGCGGCAGGCCCATGGCAATGAGAAACAATGGCACCATTCGCAACGCATACTTCATTGGAATACCTCCTTGAAAATGGGTTGATGTGCTATCCCCGCACAAGGGGATATGTACCTTTTGCAGATTATTGGCCCTGTTTTCAAGAGTGAAAATAATCTGTAAGGCGTTCTCACGATACTGCCAACAGAAAGGACTGAACCGAAGGCTTTCTGTTGGTGGATGGCTGGACGGAAACAAGTAAGAAAAATTATTGTTTCAAGTATAGGTCAAATGCGGACGAATGTGGTAGGAATTTTTTACGGCAGATGTCTTTATCCCTGGCCGGAAATTGAAAACGGCTCGAGACGGGTCATCGGCCAAAGGGCAATCTCGGCGGATAGAAAATAACTGCCGGTATTAAAAGGTTTCAGACACGGCAGGGAGAGGTAGTGCTAGAGTAAAAATTGCGGGTCTTCGATCAGTGCTCAGCATCCAGCGGCACTGTATGAACGCGGCTTCCTGCACCGCTCCCGCGGGCGGTGAGGTAGCCCATGACCGCGCCGCTTGCGAGGATGAGCGCACAGCCGGCCAGCTGCAGGGGGTTGAGATGTTCGGCGAAGAGTATCCAGCCGAGGAAGACCACGAAGATCGGCTCGAGGTAGGAGAGGGTGCCGTAGGTCGCAGCCGGCAGCCGTTCCAGGGCGACGACGGCCAGGAGGATGCCGAGAAAGCCGGGAAAGAAGCCGACTCCGGCCAGCCACAGCCAATGGCTCTCGGTGATGACCGGCAGGCCGCGCATGAGTAGCGGCACCATGCACAGGGCGCCAACCAGCAGCTGGTAAAAGGTCCGGGTGTAGCTGTGGATGGCGCTGTCGATGGTGCGGTTGATGAGGATAAAGGTGGCGTAGCAGGCCATGCCGAGGCCGGCGAAGCCGAGGCCGAGGAGGTGGTTAGTGCCGGATGAGAAATCTATCCGGAACTCCATCATCATCGCAAAACCGAACAGGGCCGTAGAAATGAGCAGAATACTCGTGCCGTTCAGCCTTTCGCCGAGGAAGAAATGGGCAAAGATCGTCGCCACGAGCGGGGCGAGGTAGAGGACCATGATCGAGTTGGCCATGGTCGTCAGGTTCATTGCCTGGATGTAAAAGATGATAAATCCGGCGAGCATCAGGCCGTTGATGAGCACCGGCCAGGTCGGCCAGACCAGCAGCAGGCGCAGCCGCCGGGTAACCAGCAGCAGGATGACTAAAAAGCCGGCGCCGAACAACAGCCGGAAAAAGGTGATGACCTCGGCGTCCAGTCCGGTCTTGCGCGAAAAAACGCCGATCGTCCCCATAAATAGGGCGGCGAGAATGGCGGACAGTATTGCAGCAATATTCATTGTTTCTTCCAGTGATACAGCTGAGTTGAGCAGCTTGCCTGCTCATACGAAACGTATGCCCTTGTGGTATATAAATCAGTTGACCAGCCTGCCTGGTCAACTTAGCTTTCCCATCCAGCGTGGCGGACCGGTAAGCAGGCAGAGTAACGTTCCCCTGCAGTCTTTGCACTTCTTTTCAGAATTGTCCTTCGTCCTTCGACACTAATTGCATAAACGGCGCGTGGTTGGAGGTGAAAAATGGCGGATCGCGGCGGAGAATTTCGGCAATCGTCGGCGACCTCTTGAACACCGCGTCGAGATAGCGCCGCACCTCCGCCCTGTTCCAGCCCAAGGGGTGTGTGAAACTGCGGTAGATGGACAGATCGCCGCTGTAAAAATCGGTGATCGCAAGCCTTGTCGTGGCCTCGCTGCCTATCGGCAGGTTGAAGATCGCCAGATTGAGGTAGCCTATCGCCTGGTGATGCTCCTCAATGAATTGCCGGGTCCGTTCCGCTGCCGGGAGGGTCTCCGTCGGGGTGCCAAAGAGCAGATAGACATAGCTGGCGATGCCTGCTGCCCGAAGGTTTTCCAGGACAATTGCCGCCCGGTTGAGATCTATGCCTTTGTTCATGCTGTCAAGGACATCCTGGTCGCCCGACTCAAGGCCCAGTTTCAGCATGACGCAGCCCGCCGCTCGCAGACGGTGGCAAAAATCGCGGTCGGCAAGGACGTCCTCGATGCGGACAAAACCGTACCACGGCGCCCCCGGCGGATGCTCAGTGAGGGCGCGGAGGGTGCCCGGGCTGATGGCGTTGTCGAGGAGGTGGATGAGCACCGGCGAGGTCTCCCGGACAAGACCCTGCAGATCGGCCACTACCGACTCCGCCGGCACCTGATGATAGCGATTGTTTTCGCTGGTTTCCGGGCAGAAATTGCATTTTTTCCAGAAGCAGCCGGAAGAGGTGGTGTAGGGCAGGATGAAGCCGGGGGCAAGATAGGGATAGCGGTGCAGCTGCCGGTAGTCCGGCCGGACGTGCTCCGCTTTCTGCGCAAGGCCGAGCAGCTGCAGCAGTGGCGCTTCTCCAGGGCCTGCAAAAAACGAATCAACCAGATCGGCGAAGGGGTTGCACCAGTCGGGATTGCTGAGCCAGGTGGTGACCAGGCCGCCACCGACGACGATCCGGCGGTGCGGGTGTCTTGCCCGAAGATAGCCGATCATCGCGAAGGTGCACAGGGCCTGGCTGAGATAGCTGAGGGAAAAACCGATGTGGCTAGGGTTTTCCTGGTCGCACAGCTCGTCGATTCTTGTGCTGAAATAGGGGAAGAAGATGTTTTTCCGGTATTCCGCCGCCGCCAGGCGAAGGTCGGCGCTACTAAGCGGCGACCTGCCGTTGTCCTGATAATTGCCAAGAGACAGCTGGAGGTTTTGAGAGTTGCCGGCAATCGCCATGACCCGGTTGATATCGGCAATCGCCCGCCGGTACCGGTCAACGTTGCTGTAGCCTTGCAGGCTCCGCAGGGTGGCAAGGTTGCTATCCAGGTGATTGAAGGCGCGCGCCGACCAGGTGTCGGCGGCCGGCTGGGCGCTGTGCAGCAGATACTCCAGGCCCTCGATATTCATGTCGCAGAGTGTGCACGGTTCGCCATGCGCAGTCAGGGCGGCGGACAGGTAAGCGAGGGCGGCCGGTGGTTCGCAGCCCTTGGTGAGCGGTGGATGGATGATCAGCATGCGGTTAATTTGTCCCGGGATATGGTTTTTACTTCTGGCATCTTCATGAAGGTGTACTATATTTAGCAGGGTAACTGAATGTCGTCCTCGTCGAGGGAAGATCAATATACAAATAAGGAAATGGAAAAGACTATGAACACGTTATGGAAAAGATTTGCACCGGTTTTTTTGATGCTTATCGCCTTCTCTCTTGTTGAAGGGGGGCTGTTGACCGATTACGCCGACGCCCGTTCCAAGGCGGGGGGGAAATCCTTCAGCTCAAGCCCGAGCAAGGCCCCGGCAAGCGCCCCCTCGGCGGCTCCGGCCCCAAAGACCGGCAGCTCCTTTAGCCGTGGCCTGATGGGCGGTCTTCTCGGCGGCGCCATCGGCGGCATGCTGTTCGGCTCGATGTTCGGGGCCGGCGGCTCCGGCATGGGGATTCTGCCCATTCTGATTCTTGGCGGCATTGCCTATTTCCTGTACCGCAAGTTTGCCGCTAACCGACAGGGAGGAGCTGTTTCGGCACCCACTGATTATGCCCGGCAGGCGACGAATTTTTTTGGCGGTGGGGCAGGTTCGGCCGTCCAGCCGCCACCGCCACCACCGCCGGTGATCGGCGGCAATCTCCTGGAAGATGGGCTGGAGCAGATTCGTCAAACCGATAAGGGTTTTGATCCCGCCTATTTCACCGAAGTTGCCTCCGATGTCTTCTTCCAGGTGCAGGCCGGGTGGATGCGCCGTGATCTCGATTCCTACCGCCATCTTCTGGGCGATCAATTGGCACAGGAATACGAGGTGCAGTTTGCCGAGATGCGCAGCAAGGGCCATATCAATAAGCTGGAGTCCATCGCCGTTCGCGGGGTAGAGATTGTTCAGGCCGGCAGCGACGGCCGCGAAGACTTCGTCACCGTCCAGTTCACCGCCAATCTTCTCGACTATACGGTCGATGACAAGAATGGCGAGCTTATCTCTGGCAGCATGACCAATCCGGTAAAATTCCAAGAGGAATGGACCTGGGCGAGACCGACCGGTACCCAGAACTGGAAGCTCGAAGGCATTAAAGTAAGCTAATTATTTACCTGTTACCGCCGGCGTAAGGGTATGCCTTCCTTATGCCGGCGGTATTTTTTTATAAGGAGCCTTTGTAACAAAAGGCTCTGAGGAGTGCATCGTGGATTTAAGTCAATTTCGCCGGGAGTATTTGAAGGCCGGGCTGTCACGGAAAGAGCTCAATGCCGATCCGGTACTGCAGTTTTCAACCTGGTTCGAACAGGCCAGGGAAACGGAGATAGCCGACCCGACGGCGATGGTTCTGGCAACTGTCGGCAGTGGCGGCAGGCCGAGCCAGCGCACCGTCCTCCTCAAGTACTTTGATGAAAAGGGTTTCGTCTTCTTTACCAACTTCGAGAGCCGCAAGGCCGTGGAAATAGCCGGGAATGCCCAGGTCAGCCTCCTCTTCGTCTGGCTTGAGCTGGAGCGGCAGGTGATGATCAACGGGACGGCAAGAAAGATCTCCGTGGCCGAATCGGCCAAGTATTTCATGAGCCGGCCGAAGGAAAGCCAGATGGCCGCATGGGTGTCGAGCCAGAGTCATCCTCTGACCTCCAAGCAGATTCTCATGCAAAAATTTCAGGAGATGAAGGCGAAGATCGGCGAGGGCAAGGTGCCGCTGCCGTCGTTTTGGGGTGGCTATCGGGTCGAACCGGTGGAAATCGAGTTTTGGCAGGGGGGCAAGAATCGCCTGCACGACCGTTTTCTCTATACCAAGGCCGAAGCCCCCGGCGCGTGGAATATCAGTCGTCTCGCTCCCTGACCTTGGCGTCCCCGGTCACCCTTTGACCACCGCCAGCGGCCGCAGGGTGGTGACCACCTCAACCAGATCGCGTTGGTTACCAATAACCTGGGTGATATCCTTATAGGCCCCGGCTGCTTCCTCCAGATCCCTTTTATGACGGAGGGAGTGGAGGATGCCCAGGCGTTCGAGGTTTTTCACCTCGGTGTGCAGGTCAAGCTCCCGCTGGGCCTGCTTTCTGCCGAGTTTTCTCCCAGCGCCGTGTGAGCAGGAAGAAAAACTCTCCGGGTTGCCGAGGCCGCGCACCAGATAGCTGGTGCTGCCCTGCGAGCCGGGGATGATGCCAAGCTCGCCAATTCCTGCTCTGGTCGCCCCCTTGCGGTGGACGAAGACCTCGCGGCCGAAATGAGTCTCCCGGGCAGCGTAGTTGTGGGCCACGTCGATTGCCGTCGCAAAGGTCACCGCCGGTTCCATCTCCCCTAAGATCTCCCGCAGCCGGTCCATCATCGCCCGCCGGTTGGCCGCGGCGAAGGCCACACAGTACCCCATCTCCGCCAGATACCTCTGGCCCTGTTCCGAATCAAGCGGCAGGCAATCGAGCTGCCATTTGCCGGGGATGAGCCCTCCGTGCTTCTGGTTATGTGCCGCGGCCAGCTGGTTGTAGTGCTTGGCCACCTGGTAGCCGATATTGCGGCTGCCGGAGTGGATCATCACCCACAGCCGGCCATCATCGCCTGCCTGCAGTTCGATGAAGTGGTTGCCGCCGCCCAGGGTGCCGAGCTGCAGCACGCCGCTGTCGTATTCCCGGGCGACCACCGGCAGGTCCCCAGTGGTCCTGCCCCTGCAGAAATCCGGCATCTTGCCGCCGGGCTGCGGCCTTTTGTGATGGGCAAAGCCCAGCGGAATGGATTGCCGTATCGCCTGCAGAACCTTCTTCAACCTGGATGTTTCCAGGGCGGGCAGGGAGGTCTGCAGGGCACAGACGCCGCAGCCGATATCGACGCCAACGGCGTTGGGGATAATAACACTTTCGGTGGCGGCAACCCCGCCGATGGGCATGCCATAGCCGACATGGGCGTCGGCCATGATTGCCACGTGATGGAAGGTAAAGGGCAGGTTGGCGAGGTTTTTCGCCTGCTCCAGGGTGTCGGGGTCAAGCGCCGGCAGCCACAGCTTGATCGGCTTTTTCTCGGTGGTAATTGTCGTGATCATATGGTCACAGTAGGGCGAGATAGGCGATGGCGGAAAGACAGAGCAGCATCGTTGCGGGCAGTATCATCCTGGGCGAGTAGCGACGGCCGTTCATCAGCCGTTTAACGATGCGGTTGGTGGCATAAAGTGCCGCCGCCAGCCCACCGAAAATGGTGATGAATTGCAGGACAAAGGTGGTGTCATGGCTCATGGCCCGTTGGGCGTTGTAGGTCACCTCCATACCGGCCATTTCCATGATATTGGCCGGCAGCAGCCACAGACCGCTCACCAGGATCTCCAGATGGACCGACATGAATGCACCGAGTACCAGGGGAATCATGCCGTACCCGAGGGTCGCCGACGTTTCCTTGATGGTTGTGCCGGTAAGCCGGGCGGTGAGCAGGGAATACAGGGCATAGCCGGTCAGACAGGCGAGGATACAGATACAAAAGAGTATCGCCGTCGCCAGCGGCTGGCTGTCGGGCAGGCCGATGGCGTGGACCAGTGCCGTCCAGCCCGGGATTGCGGTGGGGTCCTTCTGGTTGATGGCAAACGGAAAAAATATCGCTGCGAGGCTGACCACCAAAAAGCTGTCTTCCAGGCGCGGCGACTGGAGGCTCCACAGTTCCTGGGGCGCCAGGCGCAGATTGAGGTGCACCGAGTTGAGTTTGCAGTTCTTGACGCATTGGCCGCAGAGGATGCAGTCGCGGTTGTTGTCCACCAGAAAGGGATGACGAAACATCGGACAACCGGCCTCCTTGCCGTCGCCGTTGAAGCAGACATGGTCGAGGCAGCGGTTCATGCACATATGGGTATTGGCGCGCAGTTCGAGAAGCGCCGGCATGGAAAAAATGGCGTTGATCGCCCCCAGCGGGCAAAGATATCGACACCACACCCGGCGCTTGAAAAACATGCTGAAAAACAATGCGCAGCAGGTGATGGAGAAGACGATCCAAGCGGTGATCCGCGGCGACTGATAGGCATTCCAGGCGGTCTCGATCCAAAACAGGAGGATGCAGAAAAACGACATGAGCCAGCCGGAATAGCGCCTGATGAATTGTGGCGTCGGCCGCTCAGGTTTGAGGACCAATTGGGCGAGCCAGCCGGGCACCGACAGGCCGCAGATGCTGCACCAGGTCCGGGCGAGAAAAAAGAACGAGAACAGCAGCAGCGGCCAGCCGACCACCCAGCTGAGGGTGTTGCCGATATTATGTTCGGCGGTCGTCGGCCCGAAGAACAGGGCGATCATGACCAGGATAAAAAAGGCGCCGACCAGGATCCTCGGCAGTACCGGGAAGATCCGGCTGGCAACAAAGGCCCGGACTCCCTGCAGGCGCAGCAGGTTGAACTCCCACTTGCCTTCCGATTTCGGCACCCCGAGGATGATCTGGTTGCTGAGCGGCTCGTTGTTTTTGCCAACGAGCACAGCCCGTTGCAGGACGCTGGCCATCTCGGTCAGATTGCCCGGCCAGTCATAATTCATGAACCGGCCGAGGGTCTGGTCGTCGACATCGGAAATGGTCTTGCCGTATTGCAGGCTGTAGCGCTTCAGGTAATATTGCAGGAGGCGGGGAATATCCCGCCGGTGTTCCCTGAGAGGTGCCGCCCGGAAATGTTGCTTGGCAAAGTGGATAAAGAGCTCAGGCAGCAGCCGGTTATGGCCATCCTTCAGCTGCGCTTCGTCGCTGCAGATTAGGATGACTCTGGCCCGCACCGAGGGATCGCCGCCTTCGGCCATCCTAGCGGCGGCGGCCCGTTTCAACTTCCTGGCAAGCTGGCGCTGGCAGTCCGGCTCCATATATTCGGCCTTATAAAGGACGACCGTGCCGCCCTGCATCCGGTCAAGGACACCGGTCTCGGCAATCTGCGAAAATGCTGTCGAAGTGTCCCGTTCGTAGCCGAACAGCTCGACCTCCAGCTGTACCGGATCGATATTGCGAACGTCGATTTCGACATAGGGGCCGTTTTTATTGGCGCTGGCCCGGTGGATCTCCGAGGCGATCATCCGCCGCCCGGTACCGGACTCGCCGGACAGGAGCACCGGTTCCAGGTTGTCGCTGAAGCGCCGGACGGCCTTGTTGATCTGCCGGGCGATGGTTGATTCGGCAAAGCGGATTTCCCGGTCGGACTCGGGACGCTTGCCGGTCTCCGCCAGGGACTGCACTTCCGAGATGAATCCGGAGTCGAGGTTTCGGCTGAGGCCGGGGGGGCTGGCGCTCAGTTTGGTCAGGGAATCGGCGTGATCCTGGAAGGAAACCCGCAGCCGCTTGGCAAGGGCGATGCTCAGCAGCTTGTGGATGACCGGGTTGGCCAGTAGCACCGAGTTGAAGGTTTCGGCATCAAAACTCAGGAGGCTGAGGCGAGTCAGGGCACGGGCGTTAAGGCTGTTGGGGCTGCCGGTAAGCAGCGAGGTCTCGCCGAAATGGCCGCCCGGCCCGATGTGGCTGATAATATGCCGGCCGCCGCCGACGACGTTCATCGTCAGTTCCAAGGTGCCATCGGCGATGAGGTGGAAATGCCCATGGTTGTCCCACTGCCGGTAAACGAATTGACCTTGTTCGACGGTTTGCATTGTACCGAGGGCGATAATCCGTTCCACCTCGGCAGTTTCGACATCCTTGAAAAGGATGGAATCGTACAGGCCCTGAACGCGTGTTTTCTGGTTGGTCATTGGTTGGAAGTGCCTGGGCCAAATTCACCGTAAAACTCTACCGCCTGGCGTGTTGCAGAGCATACCGCTGTTAGCAAAGCGAAGGAAACCCCAAGTTGTGCGGTCCCTTCATAGTTTTTTCCGGAAGTAGAATCCTACCTTGCCCCCGGCGGCCATCGCAAGGCTTTTTATACCCCAAGGGCATAAGTTTCATGCGAGCAGACAAGCTGCTCAACTCAGCTATATACCGCAAGGGCATAAGTTTCGTACGAGCAGACAAGCTGCTCAACTCAGCTATATTGGCCGGACGATGGTGAAAAGGGAGGGACTGCTGTCCAAGACGGTATGCCTTGCCTGCATTCCCGTCAACCGTCACCCTATAATCTCAGCCAAGGCCTGGTACAGGCGCTGCTCGTCGTGCTCGGTGATATGGAGATGCGGGGCAAAGCGCAGGGCACTGCCCCTCTGGCTGATAAAGATATTGCGTTGTTTCAATTCGCCCACCAGATTGCCGCTATAGCCAGGGGGAAGCTGGGCGCCGAACATATGCGGGCACCGCTCCGATTCCTCCGGCAGGATAAAGCCCAGTTCGACGAGGTGCCCGGCAATGCGGGCGTTGATTGCGGCAAGGGACTGGGCAATATTGCCGACGCCCCATGTCCCGATCTGCTCCAGGGCGGCAATGGCCCCCGGCAGCAGGGCCGGGTTGCACTTTTCTCCCATATCAAAGCGGCGTGCCCCCGCCATATAGGTTGATGAATAGTTCACCAGGGCGGTGAAATCCTCGGCATTATCCCGGGCCAGCCAGCACTCTTCCAGGGGCCGGGCATTCCGCCACTTTTCGTCAACATAGAGGATGCCGAAACTGTAAGGGCCAAGCAGCCATTTGTAGCCCGCTGCCACCAGGAAGTCGGGCCGTACCTCGTCCATCGATAGCGGCATCGCCCCGAGACTCTGGGTGGCATCGACCACCAAAATTGCCCCTATCTCGCGGCAGGCCCTGCCAATAGCCGAAAGGTCAATGAAGGCGCCGTTGGTCCAGTGGCAGGGGGATACCGCCACGACCCGTATCCCTTTCACCATCCGGTCGAGGATCGCCTGGGTCCAGCCGCCCTGTTGGGGTGTCGGAACGGTCTGAACCGTCGCCCCGGTCTCGGCGGCGGTCCTTTGCCAGGGCAGGACGTTGCTGGGAAATTCCTCGGCGACCACCAGAATCGCCTCACCCGCCCGGAGATGCGGCTCAATGGCCCGCGCCGCGGTGCTGAGGCCATAGCTTGCCGCCGGCACCATCGCATAGCCTGCGGCATCGCCGCCGAAGAGACTTGCCGACAGGCGGCGGATGGTCTCGGCATCTTCGAAAAAGCTGGCGACCGTCCGTTGCCAGGGATGGCCCTTGCCGCGAACGCCAAGAATCAGCCGGTCCCTGGATTCGTTCAGTTGCGGCGAGTTATAGGCGCTGTTGAAATAGGCGATATCCTCGGGGATATCAAAGAGATGACGTTGTGAGGCGATAAGAGACATGATATTTCCTTTTAAATGAGGTTGGTTATACATGTGACAGCATTGTTTCAGGACGATTCCCGGCAGAGATCTCCGGCAATCCGCCCCAGCGACTCGACCGCCCAGCGGTTTTCCTCCGACCAGAAGGCGCCATTGAGGCGCAGGCAGTTGCGGTATTTATCCCTTGTCGAAAAGATCCGGCCAGGGGCGATAACGATCTTTTCGGCCTCGGCCCGGCTGTAGAGGGCGACGGTATCGACCTCCCCCGGCAGTTCGAGCCACAGCACAAAGCCCCCGGCCGGCCTGGTGACTCTGGTGCCGGCGGGGAAATACCTGCCGATGGCGTCGGCCATCCGCGCCAGCTTGGTGGCATAGGCCTTGCGGATGCGGCGCAGATGGTGGGCATAGCCGCCATCGGCCAGAAAGTCGGCGATGGCCAGTTGGGTAGGGCTGACACAGGCGATATTGATAACAAGTTTCAGCCGATGGATCGCCTCCAGATACCTGCCCGGGGCAATCCAGCCAACCCGGTAGCCGGGGGCCAGGGTCTTGGAAAAGGATGAGCAGAGGAGGATATTGCCGTCCCGGTCCCAGGCCTTGGCGACGCTTGGCCGCTCATCGTTGAAAGAGAGATCGCCGTTGATATCGTCTTCGATCAGTGGCACCCTCGCCTCGGCCAGCATCATCGCCAGCTGCCGTTTTTTGTCGTCGCTCAGGCTGCTTCCCAAGGGGTTGTCGAAATTGGAGATGACCATGCAGCAGGCAATGGTATTGGTGCGCAGGGCCTGGCGCAGGGATTCGAGATGCAGGCCCTCGGTGGGCGAGTTGGGGATCTCAATGACCCGGAGACCCAGGAGCTGGAGCATCTGGACAAAATTGAAATAGATCGGCGAACCGATGGCCACGGTATCGCCCGGTTTGCACAGAACCTGCAGGGCTAAAAAAACCGCCTCGGCCGCGCCGTTGGTGATAATCAGCTCGTCGGGATTGAGGGTGCAACCCGCCTTGAGCATCCAGCGCGCGATCTGGTTGCGCAACCGTTTGTGGCCGGGTGAGGTGGCGTACCCGGCGCTTTCCCCCGGATGATTGCGGCAGGCCACCGACAAAATCCGCCCGAGCTTCTGCGCCGGAATGAGCTGCGGATCGGGTATCGCCGCGCCGAATTGCACCTTCCGGCTGTCGACCATATCCTGCAGCAGCCGCGCCACCAGGGTGCCGGAGTTGATCTCCTGGGGCTCGATGCCTTCGGGGGTGATGGTCGGTTCCCTGGGCAGCTCCAGGGGCCTTGGGCAAATATAGTAGCCCGATTGTGGCCGGGCCTCGATCAGGCACCGGTCTTCCAGGTAGCTGTAGGCCACCTTGACCGTGTTGATACTGACCTGGGCCTGCCTGCTCATCTCGCGGATCGACGGCAGGCGGTCACCGATTTTAAAGGTTCCACCGGCGACGAGGGTGGTTATCCTGTTGGCAACTTCGCGGTAGAGGGGTGTTTTTTCCATGGCTTTGGCCTATTGTTAAAGTATTGATGGGATTGTAGCCGTTTCCCGAGAAAACAACAGACACAATACCATGAACAGAATTAGGGCACAGTGTTAATTGATTAGATTTTAGATGGACACAGATTGTCGCTCGTTGGCTGGGCGGGGAAGTTGGAGCAGGGTCAAGGCACAATCCGCTGTGAAAAAGGCTGTACCTTGTGCAAAGAGAGAAAGAGGAGAGGTTCCATGCGTTTTGGTTTGTGCTGCCTGTTTAAAGAGGAAAAGATAGCCTTTCGGACCACCACCGCCAAGGTTCTTTCGGCGATGCCGCGCGACGCCCAGCTGGACAAGCTGTCAGCCATCTGCTGCGACAATGCCCGGAGCCTGTTGCTGGCGGTGCAGACTGTCCATCGCCTGGGAATCGGCGCCTTTCGCATTATGTCACCGCTCTTTCCGCGGATGACCCATCCCGAGGTCGGCTATGGGCTGGGCGATCTCCCAGGTGGCGAGGTCATTGGTGGTCTGCTCCGGGAAACCCGTGATTTTGCCCGTACCCATGACATTCGCCTGAGTTTTCATCCCGATCAGTTTGTCGTCCTGTCATCACCACATCCGGCGGTGGTTGGCAATTCCGTCCGCGAACTGGAGTATCAGGGTTGGCTGGCGGAGGCGGTGGGGGCCGATGTCATCAACCTCCATGCCGGTGGTGTCTACGGCGACAAACCGGCAGCCCTTGTCCGGTTTTGCCGAATATTTGCTGAGTTGCCGGAAAGCGTCCGCAGCCGACTGACTCTCGAAAACGACGACGGCAGCTATACCCCGGCCGACCTGCTGCCGGTATGTCAGCAGCTGGCCATTCCCCTGGTGTACGACGTTCACCACCACCGCTGCAATCCTGACGGATTGACGATCGAGGAGGCAACCAGGCTGGCCGGGGCGACCTGGCAGGTGTTGGGGCGGGAGCAATATTGCCATCTGTCATCGCCGCGTGCCGGTTGGGGCGGCGGCGACCCCAAGCCGCACGCCGATTATATCGATCCGGTGGATATCCCGTCATGCTGGGAGGGGCGGCAAATGACTGTTGATATCGAGGCGAAGGCCAAGGAGCTGGCGGTTATCCGTCTGCTGCAAATGGCCGGGCAAGGGAGTCATTGATGCGACAAAACCTGCGGAGGATCATTGTTATGGGCATATTAAGCAGCATCCTAACGGCCTGTGCCGGAGAAAGGCCCGGCGATCTGGGGGTACGAAACGGCCAATTCAAGGAATGTCCCGGCTCGCCAAACTGTGTGTCGAGCCAGGCGGCGGACGAGGCGCACCGCATCACGCCCCTCCTCTTCACTGATACGGCAGAACAGGCCCTTGCTCGCCTGCGCAAAACCCTTGCCGGGCGGCCCGATACCACCATAATTGCCGAAGACCCGGGCTATCTGCGCGTTGAGTTCCGCACCACTCTTTTTGTCGATGATGGTGAATTCTTCGTGGATCCGGAGCAGCGGCAGATTCATGTCCGCTCCGCCTCTCGTCTCGGCTATTCCGACCTGGGCAAAAACCGCAGCCGGATGGAGGAAGTTCGTCGCCAGTTTGCCGAGTCCGCCGCCAGATAGGGGCTGACTGAGGCGGGCAGGGCGCGAATTGTATCTTAGTTGAAGAGCTTGGTGGGTCAACAGGCCCAGCCCTCGCTAATTTTGCCTCAGTCTGTACTACGTTCTGTGGTTTCCCTTTGAACCTGGCATAGAATCCCGTAAAGCCATATCCTTACTAAGGATATTCCTGGTACTTTATGCAAAAATTCCGATAGAAAGAAATCCATTAAGGTATGTGGAATGTAGCAGGCCGACAATCCCAAAGGCTTTAATGGTATCTTGCAAGCTCAACCAATAGAGCGGTCAAGAAGTGTAATCATGATGCTTCCTTAGGGCGGATGTCCTTACAATTGAAACTCTATACGGCATCTATTGGTGTAGGGATGAGATAATCACTTGAAGTGATAATTTTGTGGAAATCTAATGTGTTGAGAAATAAATCTTGACAGGAAACACTGGAGCTGGAAGAACATTGGGAGGGAAGAAAACTGACTGGACAACGCCGACTGCCTTGGTTGGCAGTGTGGATAGGCGGTTTGAATATTCACTTGTTAGCCCTGGCGGGTATCACGATGCCAACAAGGGTACTACCAAAGGGGGTATTTATGAGCTTATCTAATTAGAATGACATGAAGATTGAGATTGAGCAGGAAGACTCCACTTTTGCACCATCGAGGAAGAAACATGAGAAGAGTGATTATGACTATGGCACTGATTGTCCTCATTAATTGCCAAGGATGTGACAATAGTGCACCATTAAAAACCCGCATAACAGAGTTAGAGTCTACGGTTTCAGCACAAGCTGCAAAACTTTCAGAGTTAAAGGCAACGGTTTCTGAACAAGCTGCAGAACTTAAGCAATACAAAGAAAGAGAGCGACAAAGAGAAGCGGGGAGTTCCTCAACACCAACAGGTGTGGCTTATTCCGACCAGCGTGGAGCTATAACAGTCGAGATTCTAAAAATACTTACTGGAAACCAAATTGTTGCCAAAGCCAAGATGCATGCACATCAGCTATCTGGATTTCACGAACAAGGCAAAGAATTAATTTACTTTGAAGTCAGAATTACTAATAACAAGTTCAATGGAGAACTATCACTAAACCAATATCAATTTAATTTAGAGTCAGACAAAGGGGAAATATTTTCAAATGAGCAGACCCGCGACTACATGCGAGGAAATATTCATCAAGGTAGGTCCGCCACAGGTGGTATTGCCTTTGCAGTTTACCCGAATAGTAAGCCAAAGTGGCTTAGATACAATACCGGTCTAAAAGATGGTTACGGAATCATGTTGGAGGCTGTTTCACCTGACCTACAACAAATAGTTGTAAATTCCAAATAGAGTAAGGTGAATGACGCATTGTCCTAGAGATATAAGGTTTGAATCTGAATTCACCCGTTGATATCGAGGCGAAGGCCAAGGAGCTGGCGGTTATCCGTCTGTGGGAATTGGACAAACAAAGAGGCAGGTGATTGGTCTGAAAGTGTATAAAAAGCCATACAATTATATGGTAAAATACACCTTATTGTGCTAAATTCAATTTATGAAGAAAATACGGTTTGAGTGGGACGAAAATAAGGATGCTGAAAACCAGAAGAAACATGGAATACGGTTTTCTTTGGCACAGTATGCCTTCGCCGATCCCAGCCGTGTCATAGCCGAAGACCTCGCTCATAGTGAAACTGAAAACCGCTACTTTTGTTTCGGCGAGGTCGAGGGTGGCGTTCTCACTGTCCGGTTTACCTATCGCGGCAGTGTTATTCGAATCATTGGCGCCGGTTACTGGCGAAAGGGCAAGGCAATTTATGAGCGCGAAAATCAAATACACTAATGAACCTGTTGATGCCAAGGTCATTCGAGACTTTCTCCCTCGGCCTGAAGAACTTGCTTTCAAAGAAGAAGGGGTGAAAGTTACCATTGCTCTCAGCAAAAGGAGTGTTGAGTTCTTTAAAGCTGAGGCAACCAAACACCATACTCAATATCAGCGCATGATCCGCAGGCTTATCGATACCTATGTGGAAACTTACGACAAACCTTAAGAAATTATGAGATTGGCAAGTTTTGGAATTGGGACTTATATGTGGGGCCAGGTAAGAGGAGGGAGATGCCCACAAAGTGAGCCTGACCCCACATATGTACACTGAGTCGTGCTTTGCGTATTGGATCAGTATAGAAATCAACATCCTTTTGCAAAAATCTCCGTTATTATACCTTCCTGCAATACAGATACATCCTCCATTGCCTCATTTTTTTCGCGTCAGCAATTTGACATCTGCAAGGTCCCGTTGATACTATAAAAATTAGTGAACGTGCAAATATTGAAAGCGAGGAGATCACAGCCGAAAGCCATGCGTGCCAAAAATCGCGTAAAAACCGAGTGGTGTTTTGCCAAGGCTATCCGGCGTAACGATTGTGGCATATTGTTTTGCTCTTTCTAAACGACACTTTTTTGTCCCTTAATATATTTTCTGTGGAGCTGCTATGAAACTAAAAATAACTGGAAAGATTTTAGCCATGTCTGTGTTTTCCGTGATTTTAACGAGTGTCGGCATCTATCTGACCGCCCGACACTACACGAATGCGGCATTTGACAATGAAGCAAATCTTGCCATTTTTTCAGCGCAAAAAGTAGTCAGCAACTATATCGAGGGACTGAAAGACAAATATCTGCAGGAGGCCGCCCTGGTAGCAGCCAATAAAAATGTGGTTGATGCTGTTGCCGCAAAAAATAGCTCTTCACTGAAACCTATTATTGTCGATGCCATGAA
Source organism: Desulforhopalus sp. (assembly GCA_030247675.1). NCBI lineage: Bacteria > Pseudomonadati > Thermodesulfobacteriota > Desulfobulbia > Desulfobulbales > Desulfocapsaceae > Desulforhopalus > Desulforhopalus sp. The sequence continues at coordinate 1,363,497 of JAOTRX010000002.1, forward strand.
GATCAGCGGCTCGCATTTCATTACCGTGTCTGATGAAAAAGGAGTGGTTATTGCCCGTTCGCATTCTGACAAGGTTGGCGACAGCGTGACTGATCAGGCAAATGTCGTAAAAGCTCTCGCCGGCGAAACCAACGTCGGTGTGGAACCGGGGACTGTGGTGAAATTTTCCCTTCGCGCCGGGTGCCCGGTCCGTGTCGACGGCAAGATTGTCGGCGTCGTCACCTTGGGGATTTCTTTGTCCGACATGGATTTTGTCGATAAAATCAAAGCGTTCACCGACCTTGAAAACACAATTTTTGAAAAAGAGACGCGAATTTCAACAACTATTGTCAAGGAAGGCAAACGGGCAATAGGCACCAAAATGGACAATCCAAAAGTTATTGAGAAGGTTTTGAATAAGGGCGAGATATTTTTATCCACCAATGTCATTCTCGGCAAATCTTTTCAGACCGCCTATTGGCCGATAAAGGATCCCAATGGCAAAATTTCCGGCATGTACTTCATTGGTAAACCACTTGAGGTGATCGAATCGGCCAAACAAAAGGTCGCCATAGCCATCCTCACCGTCACGGTAGGTCTTGCTTTGATAGTGATCGGCGTTTCGTTTTTTATCATTCGCGGCATCACCCAGCCCCTTCATAAAATGATCGTTATGATTAAAGATATCGCGCAAGGTGAAGGTGATCTCACCACCCGTCTTACCGTTGCAAGCTCCGATGAAGTGGGTGAGATGTCGGGCTATTTCAATCAATTTGTCGGAAAAATCCAAGAGATGATGAAAAGCATTGCCGGAAATGTCGATACCCTCACTGCATCTTCGGCCGAGCTTGTAAGCGTTTCCGAGAAACTCTCCTCGGCCGCCAGGGATACGGCCGATAAATCGACGTCGGTCGCGGCTGCGGCCGAGGAAATGGACGCAAACTTCCAATCGGTTTCCGCAGCCATGGAGCAATCGAGCAGCAATATCAACACCATCGCTTCTTCCACCGAAGAGATGACCGCAACAGTCGGGGAAATCGCCGAAGGTGCGGAGAAGGCAAGAGTGATTGCCGAAAAAGCGGTTAGACAATCTCAGGCCACCTCGACGAAGATGACTGAACTGGGAGAGTCGGCCAATAAAATAGGGAAAGTTACCGAGACTATTACCGAAATCTCCGAACAAACCAATCTCCTGGCACTGAACGCCACCATCGAAGCGGCGCGCGCCGGTGAGGCAGGCAAAGGATTTGCAGTTGTTGCCAACGAGATCAAGGAACTTGCCAGACAGACGGCTGCCGCCACCATCAATATAAAAAATCAAATCGGGGATATCCAGGCGACGACATCCAGTACTGTCGATGAAATTAAAGAAATATCTTCGGTTATCAATGAAATAAGCGCCGTTATTAACACTATTGCCAGCTCGGTGGAAGAACAGTCGGCGGCAACCAAAGAGATTGCCGGCAACATTTCCCAGGCTTCACAGGGGGTCGCCGAGGTCAATGAGAATGTGGCACAGAGTACTGCTGTTGTCGCAGATATAGCTAGAAATGTGAACGACATCAGCAACCAATCGCAACATGTCGGTGAAGGCTCCGGACAGGTACAAAAAAGCGCCAAGAACCTCTCGGCACTATCTGAACAACTGGATAAGTTGGTCAAGATGTTTAAAATCTGAGCCGACGCTTGATTGTAACCTGGATGCAGATTGGGGGTGGAACTGTATATACCGGCAAAAGAGGGTCAGAGTCAAAGTGCGGCCGGGCAAGGTCGTGTAGTCAAGCGGGCGGGAAACCCGTCCCGGAAGGAGGGCCAGCCACCGTGAATTTAATGGGGTAAGAGACGAATTAAAATTTGGAGCCCAAAAAGGGTCAGAAGCCCAAAAAGGTTCAGAGTCAAATTAAAATCTATTTACTTTCGAAATCTAAATTCACTCCGACCCCATTTAGTTCCTGATTGTCCTCATTAATTGCCAAGGATGTGACAATAGTGCACCATTAAAAACCCGCATAACAGAGTTAGAGTCTACGGTTTCAGCACAAGCTGCAAAACTTTCAGAGTTAAAGGCAACGGTTTCTGAACAAGCTGCAGAACTTAAGCAATACAAAGAAAGAGAGCGACAAAGAGAAGCGGGGAGTTCCTCAACACCAACAGGTGTGGCTTATTCCGACCAGCGTGGAGCTATAACAGTCGAGATTCTAAAAATACTTACTGGAAACCAAATTGTTGCCAAAGCCAAGATGCATGCACATCAGCTATCTGGATTTCACGAACAAGGCAAAGAATTAATTTACTTTGAAGTCAGAATTACTAATAACAAGTTCAATGGAGAACTATCACTAAACCAATATCAATTTAATTTAGAGTCAGACAAAGGGGAAATATTTTCAAATGAGCAGACCCGCGACTACATGCGAGGAAATATTCATCAAGGTAGGTCCGCCACAGGTGGTATTGCCTTTGCAGTTTACCCGAATAGTAAGCCAAAGTGGCTTAGATACAATACCGGTCTAAAAGATGGTTACGGAATCATGTTGGAGGCTGTTTCACCTGACCTACAACAGGTAGTTGTAAATTCCAAATAGAGTAAGGTGAATGACGCGTTGTCCTGGCAAAAAGGGGTGAAATCTAAATTCACTCCGACCCCAATTAGTTCGACCCCAATTAGTTTCTCTTTCAGAGGATATCAGTATCGATCCAGTGCACCTGGATTGCGGGGGGCTGAAAAGACTTTTGCGCGAGCGTTTTTCCGCTCGCGCAATATGTCCTCGTCTATGGCTGGGCCCGACAGAAAAAATGTTCCTATCTGCTGACGGATAAAGCTGAGTTGAGCAGCTTGTCTGCTCAAACGAAACGTATGCCCTTGTGGTATAATGCTATTTTTTTAAGCGTGTAATGGCGACTTTGATGCTCATGCCAAGACGATTCAGGGCATTGGCAAGTTTGCCGATCTCGTCCTTCCGGGTGGTGTAGGGAATGACTATGTCAATTTTGCCCCTGCTGAATTGATCGGCAAAGTCGGTCAGGTCGCGGACCGGTTTGACAATGCTTCGGATCAGCAACCAGGTCATGGGCATGAGAAGAAAAAGCACCGCAGTGCCAAGTACAAGGTAGAGTGTCTCAAGAAAGTCTGAAGTTAACTGCTTGGTTGTGGTCAAGATTTTTTCCTTCTGCTCCTGAATGTCATCGATGTAGACTCCAGTGCCTATCCAGAATTGATTGCCAGGCATCATACGGGCGTAGGAAAGTTTTGGTTGCAGCCCCTTCTTTGGTTTTTCCCACATATAATCGACAAAACCTCCGCCAGCCTGCGCCACCGTATCAAGCTCCTTGATCAACAGTTTGCCGTTCGGGTCTTTAAAATCGATGAGATTTTTCCCTTCCTTTTCAGGTTGTGGGGGAAGTACGAAAACCGTGCCCCCTTTTTTATAAATAAAAATATAGCCGGATTTGTCCGGGAAAAAGCGGGCGTCTTGCACGAGCGTCTTGAATTTCTGGTATATCTGTTTTTCATCGTCGATGCCTTTAACCGCCGAAGCAAGTGTCACCGCCATCATATCCACTACATCTTTGAGTTCGCTTTTGTATCCGGTGAGCATGATATCCGTGCTTTGATCAACGCTGGAATCAGTGATTTTCTGCACCAGGAGATGGTATCTGACTCCGGTTATTGCCGTGAAAGAAGCCAGCACCACAACTAATCCAATGGTCTTGACTGAAAAAGAGAGGTTATTCCAGAAGTTGACAATCATATGCATACCCATCTCAACGGAGTTGATGAAAATTAGTTTTGTCCTTCCGGCTGAATCTTCCGGCATGAACGGCCTCTTTGGCCCAAGGACTATGCCCTGCAGGCCTTTTCGCGGGAAGAAAAGCAAATGATATGCCATTCGCAGAGATAATAATTTCCGTTGCATGATCAGGTGGATACATGACCTGTCTTCAATTTTCTAAGGGGTATCAGGGGGTGTGTACGAAATACCAGACAACTGTCCAGGTGTTGGGGGGATATCAGTCTGAAAAATCCGAATGATGGCGAGGCAGATGGAGCAACTCTACAATATTAGCCATCTTACAGGCTGTCCAATAAACCAGACTTACAATAGGTTCAGAAGAAACAGTTCCAGTGGACGGTAGTTAAGAAAACCATCCACCATGTGAGGTGGTTTCGATTATTTATAACGCAAGGGCATACGTTTCGTTTGAGCAGACAAGCTGCTTAACTCAGCTTTACCCTAGGAGCTCTTCTGAGTAATTTTTCTCCGCATCAAAAAAACTGATTGCCCCGTCTTGTTTCGGCAATATCTGAGAAATCCATATCTTCTCTTTGATTATTGCCATATACCCCAGGGGCAATGCAGTATGATTTATTGTTGCCAGACTGCCGCTTGGTATCCTGTCAGCCACCATATACCGGGTAATCTATATATCCATCCGGACCTGGGGTATACCATTTCGACATGTCGTTGCTGGGTGCCAGCGGCCAGCCGTGTCGCAGCCTTGCCACAAGGTCGGGGTTGGTGATGAAGGGTCGACCAAAGGCGGCAATGTCAAGGACTCCGGCGGCAAGCCGTTTCTCGGCGTCTTCTTTGCTATAGCCACAGTTGCCGATGATAATTCCGCTGTAATGGGCTCGGAACTCTTCTAAGGTCATTGGTTCTCCTTTGCTGTGAAAACCAAAGGCCAACCCGTCCATGATGTGCACATAAGCCAGCTGCAATTTGCTCAGCTCTTTGATGGTATAAAGATAGGTCTCGCGGAAATCGGCGCTGCCCATGTCGTTGAAGACGCCATTTGGTGAGAGGCGAACCCCGACACGACTGGCTGGCCAGACCGTGAGTACCGCTGCCAGCACTTCGCCAAGAAAGCGGTATTTGTTTGGAAGGCTGCCACCGTAAGCGTCACTGCGCAAATTGGTCTTAGAATCGAGGAACTGGTTGAGTAAATAGCCATTGGCGCCGTGCACTTCAATGCCAGAAAATCCTGCTTCCCTGGCATTGGCAGCTGCCTGACGATAATCCTCCACCGTGGCCTTGATTTCGGCGACGGTCATAGGTCGTGGTGCTTCATAATCTTTTTTTCCAAACGGAGTATGGATACCGTCTCCTTCAATCTTTACATCCGAGGCCGAAACAGGCAGCTCACCGCCATGGAAATCGCTGTGCGACGCCCGGCCGCAATGCCAAAGCTGCAGGAAAATCTGGGTGCCGGTGGGTCTTACTTTGTCGGTTACCTTGCGCCAGCCGGCAACCATCTCGCTTGTGTAGATGCCGGGCGATCCGATCCAGCCAATGCCTTGCTGGTTGATGACGGTTGCTTCGGTGATGAGGAGGCCGGCTGAGGCCCGTTGAAAATAGTGCTCGGCCATAATATCGTTCGGTACCCGTGTGTCTCCAGCCCGGCCGCGGGTCATCGGGGCCATGGCTATGCGGTTCTTTAGTTCCAGATCGCCTATATGTACTGTTTCAAAGAGTGATTTTGTCATTGCGTTCTCCCTCAATTCTGGGTTGTGGTTGGCTTGCCAATCGTGCCTCCATCCCGTTTATACCACAAGGGCATATGTTTCGTTTGAGCAGACAACAACTCAACTCAGCTTTATGAGTCAGTTGGGGGGCAATATTGTATCGCAGGGGCAGTTTGATGACAGAACTATAAGATGGAGCTAGCGTTTGTCGATGGCACAGTCGACGCAATCGGCAATCGGTGTCACCCATTAAAAGGCCCCTTGTCAAAGAACAAACGCCCCCATTCAAGGAAAAAACACAGTTTTTCATCAAAACAGCACAACAAAAGGTATTATATGGCGGTGTTTCCCTCCGTCAATCTTGATGATTTGAAGGCTGTCGAGACGGCTAAGTAGCTGCTTACTTTAAGATTGCCGATCGTCGCCTCGCACTCTGCGCTATCATGGCCGACAAATCCTCGGCCGGCCGGATCTCGAAGGGCCCTGCCTTCACTCCCGGGTGTTTCGACATCAACTGAATGGCGTGATTGAGATCTCTCGCTTCGAGAATGAGGATTCCCCCCAACTGTTCCTTGGCTTCGGCATAGGGGCCATCGGTCGTCGATACCTTGCCATTTTGCCAGCGCAGGGTAACGGCGTTTCCGGCACTCTGCAGCGCTTCTCCGCCCGCAAAGTGACCGCCCTGGCGCAGGACATCATCGTAGGTAAAGCACTCGTCCATGAGGGCTTCCCGTTCGCTTTCCGACAGTCCTTCCCACCAGCCTTCCTCAATGTAACCGAGACATATGTATTTCATGGCTTCCTCCTCATTTGTGGACGATATTTCTAAAGCCCCCGTAAACCATGCGCCGGCAATCAAAGGGCATGGAATCCAGCGTGCATATTTCGTTGGTTCGCGGATCGGCCATTACCGCGGCATTGACTTTGTCGCGATGTTCGCGCGATTCGAAGACGATCCAGGAAAAGACCACGGTATCATCTTCGCCGGCATCGGCCGCTTTTCTGAACGAAACCATATCCTTAATATCGAGATCGTCGCCTATGCACTCCCAGAAATCCAAGGCTCCGTGCTCTTTCCAGAGGGCCCCTGCTTTTTCTGCGATGCGTTGGTATTCGTCCACTTTATCTTTTGGTAACGGAATAACGAAACCGTCTACATATCTTGCCATGGCAAACCTCCCATTATGTGCTTCAGGCGCTCGTAATGAGCTGCAGGTGGTGGCGTCTCCACTCGGTGACTTTCATGCTAAGGCCCGATGCCTTAGATGCCACCAAAATCCTGTCGACTTGCTCAGTAGTCGTTCGGAAACCACCGAATTCGACAAGAGGTTTTTAAAAAAATCTTCAGGACGACACTTCCTCAAACCGCCGCAGAAGAAAGCGGCGCTCCGACGGCTGTTGCGTCAGGCTGAGGGCGCGCTGATAGGCATCCCGGGCCTGCGATGATCGCCCGAGCCGTCGGCAGAGATCGGCCCGCGCCGCGTGCGCCAGATGGTAGTCCGCCAGCTCGCCACCGGCCAGGATGGCATCGATCAGGAGCAGGCCGGCTTCCGGCCCATCCCGCATGGCCACCGCCACCGCCCGGTTCAATTCGACCACGGGGGACGGTTCGATCTGCAGCAGCAGGTCGAATAATCCGACGATCCTCGCCCAGTCGGTCACAGCGACGCTCGATACCTCGGCATGCACCGCGGCAATCGCCGCCTGGAGGGTGTAGGAGCCGAACCGCCGCGATGCCAGCGCCTGGTCAACCAGCGCCAGGCCTTCGGCAATCTGTTCCCGGTTCCACAGCGAGCGGTCCTGGTCTTCCAGTAAAATTAGATCGCCGGTGGGCGAGGTGCGGGCGGCACGCCGCGACTCCTGCAGCAGCATCAGTGCCAGCAATCCGATCGTCTCGGGTTCGGGCAGCAACTGGGCGACCTGCCGCCCGAGACGAATCGCCTCGCCCGACAGGTCCGGTCGTGTAAGCGTTGCGCCCGATGAGGCGGCATAGCCCTCGTTGAAGACAAGATAGATGACCCGCAGCACGGCGTCGAGGCGTTCCGGCAGGTCGGAGAGGGCGGGGACCTGATAGGGAATGCCGGCATCGCGGATTTTCGCCTTGGCGCGGACAATGCGCTGGGCCAGCGTTGGCAGGGGAATGAGAAACGCCCGGGCGATCTCCTCGGTAGTAAGGCCGCACACTTCGCGCAGGGTGAGGGCCACTCGGGCATCCGGGGCTAAGGCCGGATGGCAGCAGGTGAAGATCAGCCGCAGGAGGTCGTCTTCGAGGTCCTCGCAGTCCTTCTCGGAAGCACCGCCAACCGGCCCGGCATCATCGTCCAGCGGTTCGAAGCGGGCGCGGCGGCGGATGCGGTCGATGGCCTTGAAACGGCCGACCGATATCAGCCAGGCCCTGGGATTGGCCGGCTCGCCGTCGCGTGGCCACTGCTCAAGGGCAGCCTTGAAGGCCTCATGCAAGGCCTCCTCGGCCAGGTCGAAGTCTCCGAGACGGCGGACGAGGGTGGCAAAGACACGGCGCGATTGGCCCCGGTAGATCTCATCCACCCGGCCACGCAGGTGGTTGGTGGGACCTTCAACCGTTGGCGATGCCAATATTTCTTTGGTGTTATTTTCCATCAAAGAAACATAAACATCATCCCGGGGAGATGGAATGCGACGGAGGATTTCTTTGCCGGGATTGCCCTCCTCTTCAGCCTGCCGGCCTTCTGGGTCCGGCATTGCCAAAAAAAGCACTTATAATGTCGAAATTGCCCTTCCGCGATCGACTGAAATACAAAGCAGACATCAGCCTGCTTGAAATAAATACCAAAAGGAGTCACACCATGCGATTTATGATTATCGTTAAAGCTACCAAGGATTCGGAAGCAGGGGTCATGCCGGAAGAAGCGTTGTTTGTTGAAATGGCCGCCTACCACGAGGAACTGGCCAAGGCCGGCATACTGCGCGACGCTTCAGGACTGCAGTCAAGCGGCAAAGGCTGGCGTATCAAATACTCCGGGAAAGAACGAACCTTTGTCGATGGCCCCTTCATCGAAGCCAAGGAACTCATCGCCGGCTATACGATCATTGAGGTGCAGTCCCGGGATGAAGCAATCGAATGGACCAGGCGTTTTCCCAACCCCGCCGGGGATGGCAAAGCCGGTGAGATAGAGGTCCGACAGTTGTTCGAACTGGAGGATTTCGGCGAAAGCGAAGGGGTAGAACGCTTCAGAAAGATCGGGGCCGGTACAGAAAAGTAGTCAAGCAAAGAATTTTCTCAAAAAATATCAATAAAAGGAGTAATGAAAATGGACTCCCAACCAATCAAACCTATCCCGGATGGGATGTACACGGTAACACCGCATTTGGTCTGTGCCGGTGCGACCGAAGCGATCGAGTTTTATAAAAAAGCCTTTAACGCAGTGGATATGGGGCGGCTTGCCGGCCCGCAGGGTAAACTTATGCATGCGATGATCCGCATCGGCGATTCGGTAGTCATGCTGGTCGACGAATTCCCCGAATGGGGATCATTCGGGCCAAAAACCCTCAAGGGGACGCCGGTCACCCTCCATCTGTATGTCGAAGATGTCGACAGCTTCGTCAATAGAGCCGTTGAGGCGGGAGCAACGATTACCATGCCGGTTGCCGACATGTTCTGGGGCGATCGTTATGGCATCCTTGAAGATCCCTTTGGCCATCGCTGGTCCGTTGCCAGTCACATTCGCGACGTCAGTCCAGAGGAGATGGAAAAGGCGATCCAGCAGGGATGTGGCTGATTTTATAGATACATATTGGAGCTGTAATGGAGATATCATCATGAGACACGAAAACACCGATACCTACAAAGGCTGGACCCTCTCAGTAAAAGCAGAAAAGAATATGTGTGCAAATTTCAGCTTTGACATCACCGACCCCACCGGTCGCTCGCAACATATCGCTATGGGTGGCGATAACGAACAACGCGCCAAAGAAAGGGCCCAAGAGATGATCGATATGGAACTTGCCATGATATCCGAAGAGTAGAAGGCCATCGACCGCTTGGAATGGGGCAGGCGGCAGATACCTCTGCCCCCTCCAGAACCTTTTTTTGCCGGGGCAGAATCATAAATGGCTTTGCCCCGGCTGTAACTGACTACGACCTTCGCCACTCCCTCGTACCCAAACAGCCAATGACAGAAGCAGATCAACAGAAAAAGCAGCGACCTGCGCCCACCCGTATCCGCCGTTGGCTGGTGGGCGGCATCGTAACACTCGTGCTCCTGCCGGCGGTGGCAACGCTGATCGTGCCGCGGTTCATTGATTCCGGTTCGGTCAAACGGAAAATTCAAGCGGCGGTGACCGAACAGACCGGCGGCCAGGTGGACTATCAGGGGCTTGGTTTTGCCTTTTTTCCGCGGCCGGCCATCGAACTGCGTCAGGCCAGCCTGAGCATTCCAGGCATGGCGGAGGGCATGGTTGCCGCCCTGCGTATCGCACCGAAACTTGCCTCCTTGCTGACAGGCGATTTGCAGCTGGCCAGGCTTGAGCTGGATTCGCCGCAGATAAACCTTCAACTTCCTGGGAAAAAACCAGAAGATACCCCTGCTCAACCTGACGCTTCCGCCAAGCCGGGAAAGTCCTTGTCATTGGCGATTGCCCCCCTGGTCCGGGCCATCGCCGGCCTGGAGCTGCAGGTCAATAACGCCCAGCTGGGGATTGCCCGGAGCGAGCAAAAGCTCATCGACATCAAGGGTCTCAACCTGCGATCCGGTCTGTCGATGACCGCTCTCGACTCTGCCAGGGCCAGCCTGCAGCTGAACCTTGACGAACTGAGCATCTTTGTCAACGACCGCCAGGAAACGGTAAAAGGCCTCACTGTGAACGGCAGCGTCGAAATTGCCGGCGACACCAGGGCCAAGGTTCAACTTGACCGACTGGCCCTGACCGAACCGGCCCTGGAATTGACCGGAGATCTGGCCATGGCGCCACCGGCCACCCCGGCAATCACCCTGAATCTCTCCGGCAGCAATCTGGATGTCGATGCGATCCGCAAAACCGCTCTGGCCCTGGCCGGCGACACCACCCCCATCAAACAGATCTTCGACTACCTGCGCGGCGGCAAGGTATCACGAATCAGCTTCACCTCCCACGGCAAGAGCCCGTCTGATCTGGGCAAGCTGAACAATATCGTGATCAAGGGGCAATTGCAGGAGGGCAAGATTTCGATCCCACGGATCGATCTTCATCTGACCGAGGTCTTTGGCGAGGTAGTCATCAGTCAGGGCATACTGCAAGGCACAGGACTCTCAGCCCGTCTCGATCAATCGACCGGCCGGGATGGTTCACTGCAGATAGGTCTGACCAGGGACAACGATCTGTTCCAATTGCAGTTGATGGTCCGCGCCGATCTGGCGCAGACTCAAGGGATCCTGCAACGACTGGTCCGTGCCCCGGCCTTCACCGCCGAATTGGTAAAGATTACCAAGCTGCAGGGCACCGCCCACGGAAAACTGACCCTCGGCGACAGCCTGCACGCCATCGGCGCGAAAGTTGAGGTCAGCGAGGTTACCCTGTCCGCCGACTACCAGAGGGTGCCGTTGCCGATCACCATTGCCGGGGGGCGGATTACTTTTGAGAAACAGATGCTTGGTCTTGATAATCTCAGCGGCTCCCTGGGACAGTCGCAGTTTGCCGATCTCTCCTGTCGGTTCCTCTGGGAAAAGGACCTTTTCCTCAATATCGATTCCGGACGCTTCGATCTGGCCATGGCGGAGTTCTTTCCCTGGCTGGCCTCCCAGGAAGGACTGCGTGATAAACTGCAGAAAGTCACCCAGGTGACCGGCCTGGTGGCAATATCAGCCATAGATTTTCAAGGCGAGGTCGCCAGGCCCTCCGGCTGGCAGTACGCCGCGACCGGTATGGTCAAAGACCTCCTGGTCGACACGACCCTCCTGCCGAACAGCACCACCTTGGCAAGCGGCGGTTTTGCAATCGATAGGCAGAAGTTGACACTCGAAAAGATCAAAACTTTGAGCGGAGATGCGGCCCTCACCCTCTCCGGCAGCATCCATGGTTTTCCGCAACGGCTCGGCCGCATCGACCTTTCGCTCGACGGCAGCATGGGGCCGCAGTCGGTCGAATGGCTTTCGGATACACTCAAAGTGCCGAAAGCCTACGCGATCCATGCCCCACTGAGCATCAACAAGGCCCAGCTTGCTTGGCAAGCGAATGCCACGACCTCCTTTAGAGGTCTGATCTCCATAGATAAAGGCCCAGCGATCGATGCCGATGTTGAGTATCAGCCGGGACAACTGCAGGTTAACCGGCTGCATATCAAAGACCAGTATTCGGATGCCACGCTGGTCTTTGCCGTCAATGAGGCGCAACACGACTACCGGTTTATCGGCAATCTGCAGCACGAAACCCTGCAAACCCTGTTCGTCGATCCACAGTCTGGCAGTGGCCGACTGGCGGGGGATTTTGCCGTCACTGTCCCGCAGAGTGGAGATTCCAAGGCCACCACCAAGGGACAACTGATCGGCGAAAGGCTGCCGATCATTCTGCCATCGCGTGATTTCGCGTACCTTGAAGAGATGAGCCTGAACGCCGACGGATCACAGGTCAAGGTCGACATCAGCAGACTGACCTGGAAGAACCTGATCTGGGAGCCCGTGAACGGTACGGTCTCCTTCCAGCACGATAGAGTTGATATCGGGATAAACGAAGCCAAGATGTGCGGCATCAATTCACTGGGCCAGTTCTCCTTTGCCGGAGATGAGTACTCACTCGACCAGACCCTGACCGGTAAAGACCTCGACGTTGCCACCAGTTACGCCTGCCTGACCGAGGGCCGGGTCAAGGCAACCGGCCGCCTTGATTTTTCCAGCCGGGTCACCGCCAAGGGGAAAAGGGCTGAGCTGGTCAAGAACCTGAAGGGTCCATTGCAGATAACTCTCCGTAATGGCGTGATTGAGCAGGATAAATTTGTGGCGAGAATACTCGAGGTGCTCAATGTCACCGAGATCGTCAAGGGCAGACTGCCGGACCTCAGTACCACTGGTTTTGCTTACAGAACCATGACCTTGCAGGGCGAGTTCAAAAACGGCAAACTTCAGGTCCAGAAATATTTTATGGACGGTGAGACCCTTAACCTGATAGGCAAGGGCGAAATCGATCTGGCGGAAAAGACCCTTGAGATTCAACTGTTAGCTGCGCCGTTCAAGACCGTCGATACCATCATTAAATACCTCCCAGGAGTCAACTATCTCCTGGGTGGCAGCCTGATCGCCATCCCGATCAGCATCACCGGAACGCTTGATGATCCTCAGGTGACGATTATGTCTGTCTCCGCGGTCGGTTCAAGTCTCTACGATCTGGCCAAACGGACCATTACCTCACCCTTTAAGCTTCTCGAAACGATTAACCCCTGGGCGAAGCAGAACGGGAAATAGGTTTGCTGGTGCTGTGTCTTGACAAATCGGTCAGCTGGGCACATGCTGAGACATATGCCAAAATATATATATTTATGGATCGGTGATGAAGATCACAGGAAATTGCATATTGTGGTTTTTTCGTGGCTCATTGTTAGTCTGCTCCTTATTTCCGAAACATTTGGAACGACGGAGTTTTATCTTTTTCCTTCTGATGTTGAAGAGAGTCTGCATTGCAGCTTTATGCAAATCCAGAATAATCAAGTCCTATGTTCTCAGGACAACATCCATGGTTAAGGAGGCTACTGCGTATGAGACTTATAGTTAAAGCGATGACCTGTATCAACACGACAGCTGAACTCACTGACGAGCCGTACCTGCTTTTTTCCCAAGGCAGCACTCCCTTGGGTCGATGGAGCGCCGGCCACATGCGTGACGGTGATACGGCCGCCATCAATCGTTCGTTTGTTTATTCAAGTGGCCGTGTTGATATTCGCCTTCGAGAGGCAGATCGAATCGGTCGCGATGACGACTTGGGGGGCTTTGGCGTAGATGCCGCAAGTCCGAGGGGCACCTTCACGGCCTATCTCCCTTCGGAGATTGGTGGACGTGATGCTACATGCTACAGTATTACCTATGATGTGCAGGATGACCATGTGGCGCCGCGTCGCTGGACTCTGAATCTTGTCCGTATTCACTGTAACGACGCCCAGGAACGAACCGACGGGGTCTATATCACCGTCGATGATCGGGTGGTTACTTCGTCGATGCGGATGGGTACAGGAGATACAGTTTTCATCGTCCTTGTGGGCAGAACCATCGAAGTCGGCGAACCAGTGAAGATCGACCTATGGGAGGCTGATCGCTATAACTCTGATCATCTGGGAGTCTTTTGGCTTCATCCCAACGCGTTGGGCGATGATGATCTTGGGCGTGATCTCGAACATCGCTTTGATGCTGATGCAGGTATTGTCGGGGATGCCAGTTACACACTGACCTACCGGGTCACCCCCATCACTTAGAGGAGAGCCGCTCAGCGGCAAAAACCTGACAATTACCCTGTTGTGCTCCATTGCCGAGGAACCGGACGACCTGCTCTTGCCCTCGATACTTGATCTCTCCGATTGATCAAACCGGGCACTGCGATCTTCGTGACCTTATAGCGCGCGTCGGGCAGTTTTTTATGAGATGCACTTCGATAAGGCTAATGGGGCACTTGAAATATCTGGGAAACCTTTGTAATTTCAAAAAAATTACACTGGCCACGCTGGTGATTCACCACTTGGGGATTGAAGCCCTTCGGCCAGGAATTAATTAAATTTGGGTAAACTTCAGGCTGCGGAGTAACGTTATGGCTGGAACTCATTGTTTTAACTGCAGTTTCCGGAAAAAATATGACAATAATCCGAAATCTATTTTGGGGAGATTTTGGCGTTGGCATATCAACTTTTGTCCGGGTTGGAAGAAGTATTTCACATCACTTGCAACAGAAGAAAAGGCTGTAATTGCAACTAAGTACAATTTTACGAAATACTAAATACGTATCAGAAATCAGTGATGGCTGGTTGGGAAATGGCCTGTGAAATATTCAGCCGCGAGTCACAGCCCTGACCCGAGATATGGGCTGGCATGTTTTTTGGCTGATGATTAGACGATAACAATTTGGGATTAAGGGGAGATTATGGACGACGATACAAGTGTCAGAGTGACGGATATAAACATGCCTTTCATGTCAATGGTTGTGTTCATGATTAAATGGGCAATAGCTTCCATACCTGCGATGATCATACTCGGAATCGCGGGTGCCATTACAGCTGGAATCTTTGGGGGGATTTTTGGGGGAATTTTCAGGTAAAGCTGAGTTGAGTAGCTTGCCTACTCAAACGAAACGTATGCCCTTGTAGTATAAATATTGATAATCATTGAGGATTGACTTGGACAACGGGGGCATGGGGCGGTGGGGATCGACTTATTGCGGTGGCCTCCTGCGTCTGCATCTCTCACGAACAGGAACGTTACGACAAATATTTACGCAAGCACAACAAGAAGGATGAATGATATGTTTTCAATGCTGGTAGTGGCGACGAGAAATAAGAACAAATTGCGGGAGTTCCGGGAGATCCTCGCAGGCACGACGCTTGAGGTTCGCTCGCTCGATGACTTCGGCCCGATCCCCGAGGCTATCGAAGACGGTGCGACCTTTGACGACAACGCCTACAAGAAGGCCCTGCATACCGCGAAGATCCTGGGATTGCCGGCGATTGCCGACGACTCCGGCCTGGTCGTCGATGCCCTCGGCGGGGCGCCGGGCGTTTATTCCGCCCGCTACGCTGGCGAGGATGCCACCGATGACAAGAACTGCGCCAAATTACTACAGGAACTGGCCGGTAAGACCGACCGGCGGGCACATTTCCAGTGCGTTTTGTCGATTGCCGTGCCCTCCGGTCCGGCGCTGACCTACGAGGGGCGCTGCGACGGGGTGATCATCGACGAGAAGCGCGGCAATAACGGCTTCGGCTACGACCCGCTGTTTTATTTCCCCGAGCTCGGCAAGACCTTTGCCGAATTGTCGTCAGAAGAGAAGCACCGGGTCAGTCACCGCGGCAAGGCCTTGGCCGAAATGAAGGCAGAGATCGATAAGGTGGAAAAATGGCTGAACCAGCGCCTTGCCGAGGCGAAGCCGCCAAAGCCCGATCACAGCCAGTTTATGGACAACGACTGGTCGGTTGACAAGAAGCATTGAGAAGTGCCGCCGGGCAGCCTTGGGATGCCCGGCATGATCATCAAGGCATCCGGCTGCCTTTCACATCTTCAGCGAGCCAGACCTTTATGAGTGACTGATACGGCATATCGCGCTTGTTCGCCTCAATCTTGATGCGATCAAGCAAGGTTTTTGGCAGGCGAAGCGATATGGTTTGGGTGGACGGCTTCAAATTCGAGAAAGAGGCCGGCTGTGCCTGATTCCAATCCACATAGTCACTCGAATCGTGACTTTCCCAAAAAACACGTTCTTCGTCTTCTGTTTTAAAGTCAGGTACCTTTTTGACTTTGCTCATAAAATGTTTTCTCCTTACGGTGCATATCACGAGCGGAAATCACTCGGATCAATGTCCCTGCTGCTCGCAAGGTAAAGGTAATGTGCAACAACCGGGCATCGTCAGTTACACCAAGGACGTGGTAACGCAGCTCCTGTTGGCTGTGTTTTTCGTCCATCAACACCAAGAGTGGCTGATTAAAGAAAACTTGCTCGGCCTCAGATTGCCCGACACTATGTTTTTCGACATTCTTCCGAGAATTACCTTCATCCCAGTTAAAGCCGAGAATTTGTGACCAATCAATCATCTTTGTATATTATCATGATATACGTTATTGTCAAGAAGCACCAAAAATTACCAACAAGCATCTTCCGCTGATGAGTGGAAGGGACAGTGCACGGGACCTGCAAGACAAACCCCGTAAAGCTGTCCAAACACCTGCAGCAGAGCACCTATCAATGCACCCTACGTGCCACCGATATTCTGGGTTAAACGTAGGGTGCACTCCGTGCACCTTCAACTGCTTACTTCAGGTCAAAGCGATCAAGATTCATGACCTTCGTCCAGGCGCAGGCGAATTCCCCTGCGAATTTTTCCTTGGCATCATCCTGGGCATAGGCCTCGGCGAGAGCCCGCAGCTGGGAGTTGGAGCCGAAGATCAGGTCGACCCGGGTTCCCGTCCATTTCACTTCGCCGCTTTTGCGGTCCCGCCCCTCAAAGACATCCCCTTTCTCGTCAGCGGCCTGCCAGACGGTGCCCATATCGAGCAGGTTGACGAAAAAGTCATTGGTGAGCGCTCCCACCTTCTTGGTAAATACCCCATGGGGTGATCCGCCAAAACCCGCGCCAAGGACGCGCAGGCCGCCGAGCAGCACCGTCATCTCCGGGGCACTCAGCGTCAAGAGCTGGGCACGGTCAATGAGCATTTCCTCGGGGGAAACGGAGTAGGCCTTCTTCCGGAAATTGCGGAAGCCATCGGCCTCGGGCTCAATCACGGCAAAGGACCTGACATCGGTCTGCTCCTGGCTGGCATCGGTGCGGCCGGGCGTGAAGGGGACGGTGATGGTCTGCCCGGCCGCTTTTGCCGCCGCCTCGACCGCCGCCGAACCGGCAAGGACAATAAGGTCGGCAAGGGATATCTTCTTGCCGCCGCTTGCCGCCGTGTTAAAGGCCTGTTGGATGCCGGTCAGTACGCCGAGCACCTTGGCCAACTGTTCCGGCTGGTTGACCTGCCAGTCCTTTTGCGGTGCAAGGCGCAGACGGGCACCGTTGGCGCCGCCGCGTTTGTCCGAGCCGCGGAAGGTTGCGGCCGAGGCCCAGGCGGTGGTAACGAGCTGAGCTACTGACAGGCCGGATGCGAGGATCTTGGCTTTCAGACCCTTGATATCTCCGTCGTCGACCAGGGGATGATCGACGGCGGGAACCGGGTCCTGCCAGATAAGGTCCTCAGCCGGAACCTCGGGACCGAGATAGCAGGCCTTCGGGCCCATGTCGCGGTGGGTCAGCTTGAACCAGGCGCGGGCAAAGGCGTCGGCGAAGGCCTGGGGGTCCTTGTGAAATCGGCGGGAGATCGGCCCGTAGACAGGATCCATGCGCATCGCCAGATCGGCGGTGGTCATGATGGTGGTCACTTTCTTCGATGCATCGTGGGCTGCCGGGGCAAGGTCTTTTGCATCCGGGTTTACCGGTACCCATTGGAAGGCGCCGGCCGGACTCTTCACCAGGTTCCAGTCGTAGCCAAAGAGCAGGTCGAAATAGCCATTATCCCATTTGGTCGGGTTCGCCGTCCAGGCACCTTCGATGCCGCTGCTGGTCGTGTCGTCGCCCTTGCCGCTGCCGAGAGCATTCTTCCAGCCGAAGCCCATGGCCTCAATGGGGGCGGCCTCAGGTTCCGGACCAACCAGTTTCGGGTCACCGGCGCCATGGCACTTGCCGAAGGTATGGCCGCCGGCTACAAGCGCCACGGTTTCCTCGTCATTCATGCCCATGCGGCCAAAGGTTTCGCGGATATCGCGGCCTGAGGCGAGGACGTCGGGCATGCCGTTCGGGCCCTCCGGGTTGACATAGATCAGCCCCATCTGCACGGCGGCCAGGGGGTTTTCCAGATCACGGTCGCCGCTATAGCGTTTGTCGCCGAGCCATTCAGCCTCGGCTCCCCAGTAGATATCCTCCTCCGGCTGCCAGATGTCGACTCGTCCGCCGCCAAAACCAAAGGTCTTAAAGCCCATCGACTCCAGGGCGCAGTTGCCGGTGAGGATAAAGAGGTCGGCCCAGGAGATCTTGTTGCCGTATTTTTTCTTGATCGGCCAGAGCAGGCGCCGCGCCTTGTCGAGGTTGACGTTGTCTGGCCAGCTGTTGACCGGGGCGAAGCGCTGGTTGCCGGTACCGCCACCGCCCCGTCCATCGGAGGTGCGGTAGGTGCCGGCGCTGTGCCAGGCCATGCGGATGAACAGGCCGCCGTAGTGGCCCCAGTCGGCCGGCCACCACTCCTGCGAGTCGGTCATCAGGGCGTAGAGGTCTTTTTTTACAGCAGCCAGATCAAGGGTTTGAAATTCCTTGGCATAATCAAAATCCTCGCCCAGCGGATTTGAGGCCGGGGCGTGTTGATGGAGGATGTTCAGGTTCAACTGGTTCGGCCACCAGTCGCGGTTGGAGGTGCCTTTACTGGAGGTGGTTTTGCCGGTCTTGCCGGTTACCGGGCATTTACTGACTTCACTCATCGTCGGTCTCCTCTGTAAGTTAATGGTTGTTGATTTCCAATGAGCACATAGAGATGAAGGTGCATGGAATGCATCCTACGAACAACTGCCTGATGTACAGTGGGCACCGGATGTTGCTGTGGGTCATTTGCCCCGGCAGTTTGGGCAGATGCCGAAAAAATCCAACCGATGCGTGGATATGGTAAAACCGGTCTCGGCCATGACCCGGCCAATGATCTCTTCGAGGCCGTCATGGGTCTGGTCGACGATAAGTCCGCACGCGGTGCAGATGACATGCGGATGCGGATAGGGCTTTTTGCCGTCATAGCGATTGGCCAGATCGCTGAACTCAAGCTCTAGCACCTCCCCTTTAATTTTCAGGAGGGACAGGGTCTTGTAGACTGTTGCCGGGCTCATGGTCGGATAGCTTTTTACCAGCTGCCGGTAGATATCCTCCGCCGAAGGATGGCCATCGCTTTGTACCAGCACCTCAAGAATGGCCAGCCGCTGTGGAGTAATGCGACACTCAGTTTCCTTGAGACGCTGCACCATGGCTGCCATCCGCTGTTCCGCCCATTCTTCCCGCTTTCTATCCATCGCACCACCAAGATTGTTTCTCTATGGAGAATAATTATCCGTTAATAACTGCTTGTCAAGGGCCGTATTTCAGATTCTGCTAAGAGATCGTATAAGCGTAAAAAGAAATTTGTCAAATATGCCTGAGAGCGGTCAGGCGCCCGCCGAACAGGCGGATGGCAATGCTTTCTGCGTTGTGCACGGCAACTATCTCAGCTAACCTTTACAAATTGATGCCTTGTAAAAATCCCCGAGCCTTGATATGCAGTGCCCAGACAGAAAAGTTCCGGCGACTTCTTGGTTGAAGCCCTTGAGAACATATATCTTTTTCCCCATTTACAAGGAGAGTTTGTATCCATGAAGAAGATTCTTTTGGCCCTGTTGTTCACCGTACTGCTGGCAGGTTCGGCCTTTGCCGGTGATCAGGATTTCACCCTGGTCAATCATACCGGCGTGGAAATCCATGAGTTGTATGTCAGTCCTGCGAAGATGGACGATTGGGGGGAGGATGTGCTGACGGTGGATACCCTGCCTGATGGTGAAGAGGTGGAGATCCAGTTTGGCCGCAAGGAAAAAGCTGCCTATTGGGACATCAAGGTGGTTGATCAAGCCGGCGACTCGCTCGAATGGCCGCGTTTGAAGCTTACCGAGATCTCAACCGTAACCCTTGCCTTTGAAAAAGGACAACCGGTAGCGACCTACGAGTAAGTCGGCGGAGCCTTTATATTGGTAGAATGACTTTGTTCTGACCCTCATTATCCTGCGCATTCACCGGACAGATCCGAACTGCAATCCTGTTTGGTGAATGCGCAGGTGAGACGGGTTTTAGAGAATAGGCCTTAAGGCTTTATCTCAGTGCCCAGCACCTTGAGGAATTTGGCGATCCATTCCGGATGGGCAGGCCAGGCGGGGGCGGTGACCAGGTTGCCGTCCACATGGGCATTGGAGAAGGTGTCGTTATTGGCGACCCAGGTGCCGCCGGCGACCGCCACATCCGGGCCGCAGGCGGGATAGGCAGCACATTGCTTGCCGGCAAGCACTCCCGCTGCCACCAGGATCTGCGGGCCGTGGCAGATGGCCGCAATCGGTTTTTTGGCCTTGTGGAAACCCTGGACCAGTTCAATAACCTTCGGATTGAGGCGCAGATATTCGGGGGCGCGGCCGCCGGGGATCACCAGGGCGTCAAAGTCGGCAGCGGAAACAGCAGCGAAATCGGCGGTTATCATGAAATTGTGACCAGGCTTCTCGGAATAGGTCTGATCACCTTCAAAATCGTGAATAGCAGTTTTCACCGTATCACCCGGTTTTTTATCCGGGCAGACGCTATCGACTTTGTGGCCGACCATAAGGAGCATCTGGAACGGTACCATTGCCTCGTAATCTTCAACAAAATCACCTACCAACATTAAAATCTTCTTTGTTGCCATCGTTTCCCCTCCTGTTGAATTGATTGTATTAATACTGCACGGTAGCGAGCGCTACTCAGATGATAAAGCTGAATTGAGCAGCTTGTCTTCTCAAACGAAACGTATGCCCTTGCGGTATATAGCTGAGTTGAGCAGCGTTACCTGCTCAAACGAAACTTATGCCCTTGCGGTATATAGCTGAGTTGAGCAGTTTTACCTGCTCAAACGAAACTTATGCCCTTGCGGTACAATAAGAACAGTTCGGTAGTCGGCAACCGGGATTTCACACTGTGCGTCTTAGCAAGTGTCCCGCCAAGGCAACACCCCGTGACCGGATGAAAACTCAAATGAGCTCTTGCCGGTGTTTTTTACTGAGCGTTCCCACCACCAGCCGATAGGATTCACCCGCCAGGTCAAGAATCATTTCCTCCGGCACCTCGCCGGTCAGCGAGATAGTGACCCAGTGCTTCTTGTTCATATAGTAGCCCGGGACGATAGAGGCAAACTGGTCAACCAGATTGGCCGCATCGACCGGATCGCATTTCAGCGTCACCCGCGGCGTCTCCTCGCCCTGCGACTCCAGGGCGAACATCTTGCCCATTACCTTGAAAACCAGTGCCTCCGGCCCGAAAGGGAAACTTCGTTCCGCGGCTTTAAAGCTTTCTAGAAACTTCTCCAGTGTGTTTGTATCCATTCCGGCCTTTTCATGTAATGTTGGTTGTTGCCCACCAGTCAGGGGTTTTCAGTTTCGTCGTGGCAATAGCGCAGCAGCAAGCCCTCGACATTGGAAAAATGTTTATCCAGTGTGTAGAGTGGCAGCCCATGCTGAAATGCCACCGCTGCGATCCAGATATCATTGGTAGGGATGGGGGTGCCGGAGAGTCTCAACTGGTTGAGAATGGCGCAATAATACTCCGCGGTGTATTCATCGACGGCGTAAAGAGACACCCGTGGTGAGTCGAGAAAAATCCCGAGCTCATTACGGTTTTCCTTTTCTTTGCTGCCACCCTTAAAACCGGAGAAGAGTTCACCGATGGAAATAACGCTGATCCCGATATGGACAGCTTTGCGCAGCACCTCAACTGCCCTCGAATCACCCCGCATGGCATAGGAGTAAATGTTGGTATCTATAAGAATTTTGTTCATTTCCACAGCTCTTCGTCTATGTGCCGCTCGTTGGCGATCTTGCCCTGGATACGGTGAAAATCCTCCTCCGACCATTTACCAAACAGCTTGTCCAAATCATGCCATTCTTGGGTGAAGCGTTTTTCCTTATGCATCCCCACCTGCTTCTTGATGATATCGAGAACAAACTGATTGATGCTTTTATGTTCCAAAGAAGCCGCTTCCTTTAGTAATGCTGATAGATTCTCGTCAACTCCGCGGATAGATAGTGATCCCATGTCCGTCTCCTTGTGTGCAATAAATGCCTTCGTTATGATTGCATTTTATGCATTCATATACGATCTTGTCAAGAGTCAAAAGGTCTGCTCGCAAACACCGAGGTCGCAAGTACCCAATTACCCGTGTCATTTCGGCGTCTCCTTAAAACTATCCACTACTATCGTCAGAAAATCACAGACAGGCGGGTCTGGGCCATGAGCGTCGGTCAGATTGCGGTGACGCCGACGTCTTTCATGACGATGCCATGGAAGATGCCCAAGTTGCCAATGGCAAATCAGAAATGTGCGAAAAATGACAATGAAAAGCATACCACCCATCCACGCAGTTTATTCTTGTCATGGGCGGCTGTATTTGTTAGGTAAAAGCGAGGGCAGTGCAGGAAGGTTAGTAGATCTTCACCGATTCGACACGGTCGAAATTGATTCGGTTCCGTTTTGTTGGGGGTGTTCCGATGACGAAACCGGTATCGGAAATGTGTGTGATCCAGCCTCTGGCCGACTGACTGTTGGTCAGGGTAATGGTGACGAAGCGGTAATTGTACATGGCATCAGAGAGCACGGGGAAGCTTTTTTGAGTTGTCATGATATCCCTCGTATTTTGTCTTTTTGACTTGGTTGCTCATGTTGCGATCGGGAAGAACCTTCGGTGGGGCGATGTTCTCCTCTTGCTTGTATGTAGCTTTATATCGGTGAATGGTTCATTTTAATTAAGAGTGATTCTCAAAATTGCTTGGCTGTGCTAAGAAATCGGCAACTTTTGGTAAACATGAAAAATGGGCGGTGTTTTTGAGTGAACCACGTTATTCCGGGGACAGTATATTTAACCCTTAGTAAGGGGTGGTGGCATGGTGTTTTTCTTAGGCCCAGGTTTTTGCGGACTTAAAATTCTTTTGAGGGCAATTTCCATTTGTTCCATAAACCCCTCCCTTCCCAAAGGTCGACCTGTTCGCTCATGACGGTGAATCACATCGACTTCATTTTGCGGTGTAAGCATTAAAAAATTGCGCCAATCGGGAACCAACTCAAGCAGAGGCATGACTTTTACCAGTTGATCGTCCTCTCCAGCGAGATGGGCGCGAGCACTGCTCCATCGGTAATCCTCGGGGTTTTGCACAAGTTTTGCAGCAACCGGGTTCATTTCAATGTATCGGGCCGTTGCCAAGAGATACGATTCATCCATGGGATACGAGGCAAATCGTTCCTGCCACAGATGTCCTCGCCATTTCTCACGAAAATTGATCAGCCGGGTGTAGCGGCGATGGGCTTCCCCGATAGCACGTGCCAGGCCGTCCTCATTTTGCGGTACGGCGATAAGGTGAATATGGTTCGGCATCAGGCACCAGGCCCAGATCTCGACATGATACACGCTGCACCACTGTGTCATCAGTTCGATATACGCCTGGTAGTCGTCGTCGCAGAAAAATGTCTGCTGACGACGGTTGCCACGCTGGGTGATATGATGTGGATAGCCAGGGGCTACTGCACGCGCTATTCTTGCCATGTTTAGGGTATATCAAAATGAGGCAATTATTGTCAATGATAAGTATACTGTCCCCGGAACTCGGAACCGTGACTGGTCCCAGACGGCGGTGGGTACATTGCGCAGATCAAGGGTCAGAGCGTAGCCGTAGAGGAGGATGAGGAGCAGCGGGATGGCCAGGGCGGTACAGGAGGCAAGATAGGTATTTATACCTATTGAGAAAGTAGTTGGAATTTGTTAGACATTCGCAGAATTCCGCATATAGGAGCATTTAAAAATGCTATGGCGTTCGGAGCAAGCATTTGCCTGTCTCTTTTGATACTAGCTGGTTGTTGTCTGTTATCCATGGCTCTGTTGTTTTGTTAGCATTCTGCTGTTGGTCAACAACAGCTTGGCCTTTCTCAGCGGTGGGCGCGACTTCTGTGAGAACGAGGCCTTAATTAGCGGAGATTTCTACATGAATTACAAGATGAAAAACCACTTATTGAGCGTTTCGTTTTTCCTTTTTACGATTACCGTTTTGAACGGTTGCGCGTTACTCGGCCTTGGAAATTCGGCGAGTTGGAAGGAAGAGGTCTTACAAAACGATGGCAGCAAAATTATTATTGAGCGTTCCCAAAGCTATGGGGGAAGGCACGAGATTGGTCAATCTTCACCAATTAATGAGCATGTAATTTCATTTACTCTGCCGGGTTCAGTTAGGGTCGTTACTTGGAAGAGTGAATACAGCCAGGATGTTGGGCGAGCCAATTTTAAATTGCTGGCTTTACATGTTTTATATGATACGCCCTATGTCGTAACCGTTCCAAACCTTTGCCTTTCTTATAACAAATGGGGCCGGCCAAACCCGCCTTATGTGTTTTTCAAATACGATGGGTCAGTATGGCAAAGGATTCCGCTGGAAGAGTTCCCAGCCGAGCTTAAAGATATCAATGTAACAATTGAAACAAAAGGTGAAGAGGAGGTGCTGGTCAAGCAAGGACTGGTGCCTGCTGAGATGGTTAAAAAATTGAATCGAATTTTACAACAACCAGAATATCAGACTATTCGACGGGAGCCAGTGCCTGTAAAAAAGACATATAAGAGCTCAATTGTGAGTTGCCCGGAAATGATTTCTAATGGAAAAGACGGCTGGGTTGGATTCAACGTTAGCTCCATGAATTCTTATGAAGAATGTATCAAGGTCTGTAAGTTCCATAAACTTGAGAAACAGGTTTGTCCATGTGACAATCTGCGCAAAACAAAACCTGTGTATTCGGGGGACAGTATATCTAACCCTTGGTAAGGGGCGGTGGCATGGTGTTTTTCTTAGGCCCAGGTTTTTGCGGACTTAAAATTCTTTTGAGGGCAATTTCCATTTGTTCCATAAAACCCTCCCTTCCCAACGGTCGACCTGTCCGCTCATGACGGTGAATCCCATCGACTTCATTTTGCGGTGTAAGCATTAAAAAATTGCGCCAATCGGGAACCAACTCGAGCAGAGGCATGGCTTTTACCAGTTGATCGTCCTCTCCAGCGAGATGGGTGCGAGCACTGCTCCATCGGTAATCCTCGGGGTTTTGCACAAGTTTTGCAGCAACCGGGTTCATTTCAATATATCGGGCTGTTGCCAAGAGATACGATTCATCCATGGGATACGAGGAAAATCGTTCTTGCCACAGATGTCCTCGCCATTTCTCACGAAAATTGATCAGCCGGGTGTAGCGGCGATGGGCTTCCTCGATAGCACGTGCCAGGCCGTCCTCATTTTGCGGTACGGCGATAAGGTGAACGTGATTCGGCATCAGGCACCAGGCCCAGATCTCGACATGATACACGCTGCACCATTGTGTCATCAGTTCGATATACGCCAGGTAATCGTCGTCGCAGAAAAAAGTCTGCTGACGACGGTTGCCACGCTGGGTGATATGATGTGGATAGCCAGGGGCTACTGCACGCGCTATTCTTGCCATGTTTAGGGTATATCAAAATGAGGCAATTATTGTCAATGATAAGTATACTGTCCCCGGAACTTGGGACTGTCCCCGGAACTTGGGACTGTCCCCGGAACTTGGGACTGTCCCCGGAACTTGCGGAACTCTGTGGTCCCCGGAACTCTTCGGAACTCCCGGATCTCCGGACAGCGGGACTGAAGAACTCAATTTATTCATCGCCTTCCATTCCTCCCCATGTGAAAGGTTCTATGTTAAATTGATCCTTTAGTTCCTCGATAGATTGTTTTGTTTCAGCTCGGGAGTCAATCTCCAGAAATCCATCTTTATTAATAAATAATCCGACAGCAAAGGCACCACTATTTTTTCGGTATAGAACTAAGACCAGTTTTCTCCCTTCTTTATTAATTCCACTAAGGATAATAGGCTTTGTTTTTATAGCTGCATCAACTTCTGTAGGTCTTGGTGGGTTTTTAAAGCATTCTATCAAAGCTCCCTGCGCATATTTTTCTGCCGTAACTGCATTAAATTCAAACCCAGAAGCATTGTCAGACACAGCATCCTGAGTGAGAAAAGTTAAAAATAGAAAACACAAAGACATCAACCAAATTCTAACCCCCTTGCCATGCCAATTTTCCATTGAATTTAACATTTTTTCACCTTCGTATTCTGGGGGCCGTTTATCTTCTCTGCAAGGAGAAATCCACTGGTTCTGGGAACAGTATTTCTATCACTTCGCTACTTCAACGTCTTCTTAAACCTCCCCACTGCAACCGTTAGAAAAGTCACGGTCAAACCGGCCTGGATGAGGATCGCCGGCCAGAGGGCGGTCACCCCGACATCCTTCATAACGATGCCGCGGAGGATCTCCAGGTACCAGCGCATCGGATTGCCGAAGGTAGCGATGCGGATCGACTCGGGCATATTGGTGACCGGAAAGAGAAAGCCGCTGAGCATGACCGAGGGCATGAGCACGAGGAAGCTGGTGAGCAGGGCTTGCTGCTGGGTATGGGCGCTGCCGCTGATGATCAGGGCGATGCCCATATTGCCGGCGAGGTAGACGCCGGTGAGTCCGTAGAGCAGCAGCAGGCTGCCGCGGACATGGACGCCGAAGACCAGATAGGCGACGATCAGCATAAAGGTCATGGAGATATAGCCGGTGATCATATAGGGGATGGTCTTGCCGAGGATGAACTCGGTGCGGCGGATCGGCGTCACCATGACCTGCTCGATGGTGCCGATCTCCTTTTCCCGGACGATGCCGATGCTGGTCAGCAGCAGGCTGAAGATAAAGAGCATGGTGGCGATCAGCGACGGCACGTAATAGTAATGGCTTTCCTGGTTGGGGTTGTACCAGGCGCGGCTAACCGTGTCGATCTGTACCGGCGGGTCGATGCCCTTCCTGGCCAGACGCTTTTTCTGGATCCGGTCGTTGTAGTCGGTAAGGATATAGCCTGCATAGCCCTGGACGATAGCGGTGCTGTTACTGTCGGTGCCGTCGGTGAGGAGCTGGACCTTTGCTGTCTGGCCGTTGTACAGATCCTTGCTGAACCTCGCCGGGATGTGCAGCACCGCCCGTGCCTCGGCGCGATCGAGGATGGGGGTGATCTCGTCCTGACCGGTCAAGGTCGCTGAGATGCGGAAATATTTGCCGGCGGTAAAGGCGCTGATGAACTCCCGCGAGGCCGGCGTCTTGTCCATATCGAGGACCGCCATGCGGATATTGTTGACGTCGGTGGTCAGGGCAAAGGCCATGACGGTCATCTGGATAACCGGCGTGCCGAAGATCACCACCCGCATCCGCGGATCGCGGAGCATCTGCAGGAATTCCTTGACCAGCATGCACAACAGGCGTCGCCACATCGCTTCCATGGTCGCTACTCCAGCTTGAAGGAAAATTTGCGGTTGGCGACGACCATCATGATCAGCGCGTAAATCACCAGAAACAGGGCGTTCAGCCAGAGGATCTCAAGGCCGATGCCTTTGAGGTAGATGCCGCGGAGGATGGCGATGAAATAGCGCGCCGGAAAGATATAAGTCAGGCCTTGCAGGGGGATCGGCATGTTCTCGATGGCGAAGACGAAGCCGCTGAGCAGCAGGGTCGGCAGAAAGCCGGTGATGATCGCCAGCTGATTGGCGAGGACCTGGGATTTTAGTTTAATGCTCAACAAGAGCCCGAAAAACAGGGCGCCGGTCAGAAACAGCGACGACATTGCAAAGAGCAGGGCGGCGTTGCCGACGATCGGCACGTTGAAGACCCACTTGCCCATAACGACGGCCATGGCAACGTCGATCATGCCGATGGCGAAATAGGGGACGACCTTGCCGAAGATCAGTTCCGGCCCGCGCAGGGGCGTCGAGATGAGCTGCTCCATGGTGCCGGTTTCCCATTCCTTGGCGACGGTGGTGCTGGTGAGGAGTGCTGCGACGACGATCATAACGAGGGCGATGATGCCGGGGATGAGGACGTTCTGGCTGCGGAGGCCTGGGTTATACCAGGAGCGCTGTTCGAGATCGACCGGCTGCTTCAGCTTGCCGCGCCCCTTGAGAAGCATCTGCTCGGCGGCGACGGTGCGGGCGTAGATTGCCCCGATGTTACTGGCGTAATTCATGGCTAGGCGCGAGGTGTTGGCGTCGCTGCCGTCGCCGATGATCTGGATCTGCACCGGCTTTGCCGCCTGGACCTTGGCGGCGAAGTCGCCGGGGATGACGACGGCGACCATGACCCGGCCGCTGTCGAGGTCCTTCTGCAGTTCCTGGTAGTTGTCGCGGCTGGTCTTCAGGGAAAAATAGGGCGAACTGGTGAAGAGACTGAGCAACTCGCGACTTTCCGGGCTGCGTGACTGGTCCCAAACGGCGGTTGGGACATTGCGCAGATCAAGGGTCAAGGCGTAGCCGTAGAGGAGGATGAGGAGTAACGGGATTGCCAGGGCAAGGGTTAAACTGCGCCAGTCGCGGATGAGGTGCAGGGTTTCCTTGCGGGCGACGGCGGTCAGGCGGGTGAATTTCATGACCTGGACCCTCCGGCCGGGTCTTCGGCATTTTGCCGGTCGACCTCTTCGATGAGTGAGATGAAGACATCCTCCATGCTCGGCATGATGGTCTCGATAACCGCGTTGCCTATGCCGCGTTCGGCAAGAAGTGCCCGTACCGCAGCCTCGGCGGCAGGGGCGTCCGGAGTGACGAGGTGCAGGCCCGCGCCAAACAGCGAGGCGTCGCGGATCTCCGGCAGGGCCTTCAGGGGGCCGATCAGCCCCTCCGGGTCGGCGCAGCGCAGGTCGATGATCTTGTCGTGCATTGCCCTGGTCTTCAGGTCCAGGGGCGAACCGGATGCGATCATCTTGCCGCCGTAGATCAGGGCGATGCGGTCGCAGTATTCCGCCTCTTCCATATAGTGGGTGGTGACGAAGACGGTGATGCCCTGTTCGGCCATGGCGTAGATGAGGTCCCAGAAACGCCGGCGGCTCAGAGGGTCGACGCCGCTGGTCGGCTCGTCAAGAAAGATGATCGGCGGCTCGTGGAGGATTGCGCAGGCAAGGGCCAGTCGCTGTTTCCAGCCGCCGCTGAGAATGGCGGTAATGGTCGTCCGGTGTTCGACCAGGCCGGCCATGGCCAGGGCCCAATCACGGCGCTCGGCGAGTTTCTTGCCGGTAAGGCCGTAGATGCCGCCGTAAAAGTCGATATTCTCGCTGACTTTCAGGTCCTCGTAGAGGGAGAATTTCTGGCTCATATAGCCGATGTTCTGCTTGATTTGTTCCGCCTCCCGGCGGATGTCGCAGCCGCCGACCGTGCCGTTGCCGGAGGTCGGGCCGAGCAGGCCGCAGAGCATGCGGATGGTGGTGCTCTTGCCGGCGCCGTTGGGGCCTAAGAAACCGAAGATCTCGCCTTTTTGGACGGTGAAGCTGATGTCGTCAACGGCGGTAAAGCTGCCGAAGCGGCGGGTGAGGTGTTCGACTCGCACTGCCGGTTGGTCGTCCTTTACCGCGCCGGTACCGATGATCAACTGTTCCCTGGCCGTGCCCTGTTCCTCTTCGCCATCGCTGTCGAGGAGGCTGACGAAGATGTCTTCAAGCGACGGCTCAATCTCGCGGATTTGCTGGTACTTTGCGCCGGTCTGGTGAAGCAGGGTGGTAATCTCCTCCTGACAATCCTCCACGTTCCTGCAGACCAGGTGGACGGTGTCGCCGAAGAGGTTGACACTTCTGGTAAAGGGCAGGCCGCGCAGGGCGTCGACGACGGGGCGGGCCTTGCTGCTCTTGATCGCAAGAATTCGCCCTTCCATGAGTTTTTTGATCTCAAGCGGCGTGCCGGTGGCCAGTAGGCGGCCGTGGTCGATGAGGCCGACCCGGTCGCAGCGTTCCGCCTCGTCGAGGTAGGCGGTGGACAGCAGGATCGCCACCCCATCTTTGCGCAGGCGATGGAGGATGCGCCAGAAATCGCGGCGGCTGACCGGGTCGACGCCGTTGGTCGGCTCGTCAAGCAGCAGCACCTTCGGGGTGTGAATGAGGGCGCAGACCAATTGCAACTTCTGCTTCATGCCGCCCGACAGGTCGCCGGCGCGGCGGTCGATAAAGGGCCGCATATGGCTGAAATCAAGGAGTTCCATGGTTCGCTGCTGCCTGCCCTTGCGGCTCATGCCGTAGAGGTCGGCATAAAAATCGATGTTCTCGCCGACGGTGAGGTCCTGGTACAGACCGAATTTCTGGCTCATATAGGCGAGGTGATCCTTGACCTGCGCCGCCTCGGTGGTGATGTCAAAACCCGCCACCCTGGCGGTTCCTGAGTCCGGATTCATGATCGTTGCCAGCATCCGGAGGCTCGTCGATTTGCCCGCACCGTCCGGGCCGACCAGACCGAAGATCTCGCCGGGGTGGACGGTCAGTGACAGGTCGTGGACTGCGACATTGGTGGCAAAGCTCTTGGTGAGCGTGTCGGCGATAATGGCCGGGATGGCCTGATTGTGGTCGGATTCTGGCATCATGGCAGGTCTCGTTATGGGCGCAGCGATGCCGCGTTAGCGACCGGACATGTCAATGCGTCCGTCGCCCGGCATGCCGGGCTTCAGCTCGCCATCCGGATTGGCAAGGGCCACCTTGATGCGGTACATGAGCTTTACCCGTTCCTCAAAGGTCTGCACGGTCTTCGGGGTAAATTCCGCCTGGCCGGCGATGTAGGTCACCTTGCCCGGATAGGTCTTGTCGGGGAAGGAGTCGGTATGCACCGCTACATCCATGCCGAGCTTGATCCGTCCCAGATCCTTTTCGTGGATATAGGCACGCAGCCACGGATTGCCTGTGGCGCCAAGGGTCACCACCGGCGAGGCGGGATTGAGATATTCGCCGGCCTCGGTCGCCGTGCTGAGAACGACGCCGTCCATGGGGGCGAGGAGTTCGGTGTAACTGAGCTGCTGCCGGGCCAGATTAACGCCTTCTTGAGCTGCCTTGGCCTTGGCCCGCGCCTGGTCGATGCTCTCCTGGCGCGCTCCGGCCTTGATCAGGGCGTATTCCGCCTCGGCCTGCCTGAGGGCCGCCGCCGCCCGGTCGATCTGCTCGACGCGCGGCCCGGTCTTGAGAAGACTGAGCTGTTCGCTTGCCGCCCTGGTTCTGGCTGCCGCTTCCTTCATGCGGTTTTCCGCGGTTTCCAATCCGTTCTGATAGGTTTCGAAGACGGTCTTGCTGACGCTGCCCTCCTTGAAGAGCTTGTCGTAGCGGTCAAAGTCGGTCCTGGCCTGCTTGACCTGGACGATGGCCGACTGTTCGGCGGCCCTGGCGCTGGCCAGCTCAGCCTTGCCCCGCTCAATATCTTCGCTGCGGTTACCGCGCTGCAGTTCGGTCAGGCTCTCTTTGGCCTGATTGACCCGGGCGGCCGCCCGGTCGAGGTCTTCACTGCGGCTGCCGGCGACCAGTTCGGCGAGTACTGCATCGGCGTAGGCCAGGTTGGCCTCGGCCTGGGCCAGGGTGATGGTCTGGTCGTTTTTGTCGAGCCGGGCGAGCACCTGTCCCTGGTGCACCGTGTCGCCCTCGTTTACCGTCCGTTCGGCCAGGCGCCCGGGGATGCGGAAACTCATCTGCGCCTCGGTCACCTCGATATTGCCGGAGAAGCGCAGGGTGGTCGCGTCTTTACGGTCTTTCAGGTAGTTGTAGATATTGAACCCGATGATAACCAACAAAATCAGGGGGATGATGATCCGTAGACGCTTTTTCATACTGCCTCCTTGGTCGCGGCAGGAGTTGGAAGGCTGATGGCGGCGATGCCACCCAAAGAGAAGTGCCAGACGAAGTCGGCCAGCCGGTCAAGGTTGTCCTCGGTGGGGGCGTTGTCGACGCTGATTATGCGGATGACCGGCGAGGCCATGGCGTAGTAAATGCACTGGCCGATGATGGAGATGGCGCAGGGCAGGAGCTTTTCCGGGCCGGGGTTGCCGCCGATGATGCCGATGATGATGCTGACCAGCAGGTTGCGGTGCGGCTTGATATAGCGGTCAAGAATCGCCTCGAAGGCCGGGCTCGGATCGAGGAGTTCGCGGGCGATCAGCTTACCCCTTCCGGCGATGCCACCCCAGCCCTCTTTACTTTGCAGGCGGTAGAACATTGAGCGGATAAAGGCCCGCAGGCGCTCTTCCGGGCTGGCCTCCGGGCCAAGATTCATGGTTGCCGGAAAGCGGGTAAAGCCCTGATGGAAGACCTCTTCCAGAACGGCGCCGTAAAGGCCTTCCTTGTCCCGGAAGTGGTAGTTGATGGCGGCAATGTTCGCTTCGGCGGCCTGGGCGATGGTGCGGATGGTGGCATTCTTGAAGCCCTTGGCACCGAAGATGTCGCTGGCGGCAAGGAGAATCCGTTCCTTGGTCGTGGCAGTGTTGTCGCTCATAGTCTTCCTTTTGCTGGGGTTGATTAAAACAGAAGACTAAAACATTTGTTTAAATGCAGCAAGGGGAATTTATCCATGAGATGCAGCGGCGGTAGCAATCGGGTGTCTGGACACCCTTCGGTTCGATTGCAGTGTAGTATGAATTCCACCAGAAACCAGTCCGGGAGCTTACCGGTTGACGTGGAAAACTCCTTGATAATACGGACAGATTTTTGTATGAGTGAAAATATTGTTTTCAAATTATAAGAGGGTGGCAATGTGGTATTTTCATAACCTTTTCCGGGTGCCAAAGGGCGGCGGCCGACGATGATCTCTTGCATACCATGAAGAACGTACCGGCAAACCAGCCACCCGAATCGACCCCACCAACCACAGAGGCGCCGGCCGTCGAATACTCCCTTTCGGCCGGGATGGCGGCGCGCCTGGCACAGCTGAACCTTTCCCTCGCCTTTACCTCATACCAATCCAATCTTCTGTACATGCTGGGAGTCCTGCCCGGCGGCGGCGCCCATCTCCACCAGAGCGCCATAATCAAACCGATGGGTCTGGCCCGGAACGGCAGGGGCGGGCTGGTATTGGCGGCTGGTTTTCAGATAATCGAATTGTCGAATGTCCTGCAACCCCATGAACTGGTCAATCAGAGCTTCGACGCCTGTTATATGCCAAGGACCATCCATATCACCGGTGAGCTTGATGCCCATGACGTCGGCGTCGAAGCGGACGGACGGATCGTCTTTGTCAATACCCGCTACAACTGCCTGGCCACATTGTCAGCAAAACATAGTTTCAAGATGGTGTGGAAGCCCGCCTTTATCTCCAGCCTGGTGGGTGAAGACCGCTGTCATCTCAATGGCCTTGCCATGGAAGGCGGCAGTGCCGCATATGTCACCGCAGTGAGCCGCTCCGACACCATTGATGGCTGGCGTGACCGCCGTGGTGACGGTGGCGTCGTCATCGATGTGCGATCGAACCGGATCATCTGCGAGGGCCTGTCCATGCCGCACTCACCGAGACTGCATGGTGGCGAGCTGTGGATTGTTAATGCCGGGACCGGGGAGCTGGGGGTGGTTCAGCCGAGCGCCGGAGGCACCGGCATGGGGCGGTTTGAACCCCGGGTGTTTTGCCCCGGTTTTCTCCGTGGCCTGGCCTTTCATGACAACTTCGCCTTTGTCGGTCTGTCGAAGCCGAGGTACAAACGCTTCGAGGGGCTTGACCTCGACCGGCGCCTGAAGGCCGCCGATTCCGAACCGTGGTGCGGGGTGCAGGTCATCGACCTGCAAAAACGTTGTTGCGTCGACTGGCTGCGCATCGACGGGGCGGTGGGAGAGTTGTTCGACGTCGCCGTCATCCCCGGCTGCCGCTGTCCTATGGCGGTCAGCCCGAGTTCGCCGGATGCCGCCGCCCTGGTCACCCATGATGCTGAAGATGATTTGTTGGTATCTGTCGCCGGCAATCCGGAGTAACAAATAGCAGTTGCTGTCAACGAGAAAGAGAGGTTTTACATGCTGAAAACACCAAAGAAATCGCTAGATGTATGTCTTAAGGCCGGCGTCCTTCTGGTCAGTTTATCCTCAGGCTATGGTCGCGCCCTGGCGGGGAGTTGCACCGGTGCCGGAGGCAGCTATCTCTGCGGCGGGACGGCGCAACCAGGGGATGATCTTACCATCACTCGCACCCTACTCACGTCTTTGACGGTAAAAACACTGCCGGGATTCGGTATCGATACCAGCATAACTGGCGGTGACGCCATGTTTTTGCAAAGCACCGGCAATCTGAATTTCATCGATCGCAACCACTCGAATATTACCGGTGCCGAAGCGGGCATTGTAGCCCAGGCAGTAGGCAGCGGCGGGCTATCGATTACCACCAGTGGAGCTGTGACGGGTATCAGTGACCCAGGAATCATAGCGATTACCACCGGGACCAATCTGACTATCTCAACGGCAAGCGTCTCTGGCGGAACCGGTGGTATAGAAGCAATGAACCTCGGTAGCGGGGCCACGACAATCACCGCTGGCGGCCCGGTTACTACCGGTGCAGGCAACGGCATTTTCGCACAGAATAATATTATGGCGACCAGCCTTACCATTACCGCCGGCAACGTATCGGGAGGGGCACTTGGGATAGGTGGGGCCAACTTCGGCAGCGGGGCATTGGAAATCACCGCCAACGGTACGGTCACCGGAGCATACGGTGGTATCATTGGAATAAATTCGGGCACCACTTTCACCATTACCGCCGCCAATGTATCGGGAGGCCAGTTCGGTATACAAGCCATAAACCAAGGCAGCGGTCCGCTCACCATAACCACCTCTGGGATGGTCAGTGGTGGAGCGGCCGGCATTGTTGCCTACGGCCTCTACGGCGCGCCATCGACCATAAACATCAAAGGGCAGGTGCAAAACTTTTCCGGGTCGCCCGGAGCTATGGCCATTGCAGCCTTCATGTCTCCGACTACAGTCAATATCGATCGTGGAGCGACGGTTACTGGCCTTATTATCCTCAGCCCTGAAAACGATCTGGTCAATCTGGCCGGTACGCTGAATAGTGACGTGGTGGCATTGGGAGACGGCAGCGACACCTTTATCCGGGTAGGCGGCTCGTCGTTCAGCGGTATTGCCGATGGCGGGCCCGGTAGCGATACTCTCGGTTTTAACAATATGGGAACGGTACATGCCAGTTTTCTTGGCAGCAATTATATCAACTTTGAAAATATTGGGATTTATGGCGGCAGCACGACCTTTACCGGCGACTGGGTTGTCTCCCCCGGTACGACGACAATCTACCGCGGCAACCTCTATGTCGACGGCAGCCTGCAGACCACCACGCTTACCGTCAACCGCGGCGGGCTGCTGGGCGGCAATGGCGATATCTATGGCGATGTAATCGTCTACGGCACGATCTCGCCGGGCCATTCCATCGGCACCCTGACGGTCAACGGCTCAGTGGACTTCATGCCCGGCAGCACCTATGCGGTTGAGCTTGCTCCGGGGGGGATCAGCGACCTGCTGCGGGTTAATGGCGAGGTGACGATCGACGATGCCCGGCTGCTAGTCTCTCTCAGGCGGGCTTTATATGCAACCGGCGACCGCTGGCGGATCCTTGAGGCAAGGGATGGAATTCATGGCAGGTTTTCCTCTATCGATACCACCTTCACCTCCGAGACCCTGTCCTTCCGGCAGCAGGTCTACGGCGGTAAAATGGACCTGATCCTGTCACGCACTCCCTACGTCACCTTCGGCGACACGGAAAACGGCACGGCCGTCGGCGCGGCCCTCGATAGCATACTGCCCGTGGCCGAAGGGGACATGGCCGGATTGCTGATCAATATGGATTTTGCCATGGACAGGCGGCAGATCGCCGCCACCCTCAGGGAGCTCAGCCCGGAGATGTACACCTCTTTCCCGGCGGCGGGGCTTGCGGCGGCGGGGATTTTTGGCGAGGTGGTGGCGCTGCGGCAGCAGGAAATCGGCCTGCGCACCATCCTTGCCGATGACGAAGGCGGGCGGCATTGGAACGTCTGGAGCAGGGTCCTTGCGGACTGGCTGGACCGCGACGGTGCAAACGGTGTCTCCGGCTATACCCAGGAGAGCGGCGGCGTCGTCTTCGGCATGGACCGCCGCATCGGTTCCCTTGCCCGGGCCGGAATGCTCCTCGGCTACAGCGACAGCGACCTGTCCTGGGATGATCCCGGCCACAGCGGCACGGTGACTGGCAGGCATATCGGCGTTTATGGCGATATCCGCAAAGATGGCGCCTATCTCGACGGCTCGGCGGGTTTCACCAGCCTGGAAAACAGCGGCAGGCGGTACATCGATAGCTCGGCCTTCACCGCCTCTGCGGCTGGAAGCTTTGATTCCTCCGTGCTGAACGGTTCCCTGACCGGCGGCTACGACTTTGCCTTTGCCGGGACACGCCTTGGCCCGATCGCCACTATAAGTTATCAATATCTCGATCAAGATGGCTTTACCGAGAACGGTGCCGGAGATTTCAGCCTGCGTGTCGGCGGTGTTGATGCCGAGTCGCTGACCGCGGCAATCGGTGCCCGCCTGCTGGGTTCCTATGGCAGTGGCCAGTGGCGCTTTCTACCGCATGGTGGGCTGCATTTCCTCCATCAATTCAAGGACGATGCGGTGGACATGAGCGCTAGTTTCGTTGATTATCCGGCGGCGAGTTTTACCGCCACCGGACTCGACCCTGTTGAAAATTCCGCCCTGGTCGGCTTGGGGCTTGCGGTGGAGTATGGCGTAAACCTGCAACTCTATTTGGATTATTCCGCCGCCCTGGCCGATGAGGAAACCGGCCATCTGTTGTCCGGCGGTCTTGCCTGGAAGTTTTAGTACCTTAGAAATTCAATCCTTGTTGTCCAGAGGATGAATTTCGTGAAGGTACTTACACCCCCTCAAGGGGGCACGAAAAAGAGTCCCCTCTGCTGTGGGAGGGGATAACACCCCGCGAAGGGTGTTGACCGGCAGTCTTACAGGACTTCCATGGTGAGGTTGCCCACCCCTCGTTTATCAAGGGACAGGGCCTGGGCGAGTTTGTAGCTCAGGTCGACATCCCGGCCTTCGATGAAGGGACCACGGTCGGTAACCGTTGCCGTGACCTTCTGGCCGGTGTCGGGATTCTCAAGAAGGACCTTGGTGCCGAAGGGGAGTTCCTTGTGGGCGATGGTCGCGGCGTGCATGTTGAAGCGGTCGCCGTTGGCCATGGTTTTGCCGTGGTATTGGCTGCCGTACCAGCTTGCCACCACCTCTTCTTTACCGGCAGGCTTTCTCGCTTCGGGAATGCGCAGGGTCTGGCCGATCTGCAGTGACCGGGGGTCGGTGATATTATTCAGCTTGAGAATCTCCTGCGGATTGACCTTGTAGACCTTGACCGCCAGACCCCAGACGGTTTCCCCCGCCTTGAGGGTGTGGGTCCGCTCCTGGGCGGCCGGCGTTTCTTGCCGGGTGGCGGCAGAGGCTTCCTTCCTTTTGGCCACCGTCTTGTTTTCCGTGGTTTGCAGGGTGTCGGCAAATGATGGCCTTTGCCGGCCGGTGACTTGGCTGTCCTTCTTGCCTGACCTGTTGCCGGTAACGGCTATACGGCCGGCCGCCTGCGTGTTGTCCTTCTTGCCGGCACGCCAGTTGTTGTCCATCATTTTGTTGACGTAGGCAATGGTGTCGCTGCGTCGTATCTGGTATTCCATGATTCACACCGCCAGTACTTTTTTTAGAGAGCCATCTTCGGAGGTTCTTTATCATGGGTATCGGCAGAAGCCTCGCGAAGCTTTAAGGCTATCCTGAGGGGAACTGTTCCCTGCCAATCTTTCCCGGCAGCGCCTGGCGATAAATCATGCGCTGCTTCCGGCAAAAAACTGTCGAAGTGCAATTTTACCTGCGGCCGTTGGCCCGGGAGGGTGGACAAAGCCGTTTCTTGGCCGCTTCCAAGTCAAAAAAGTCCGGGTCGAAATCGGGACGGCCGGTCAGCTGGTACAGCTTGTCATGGTTTTTGCTACCGGGATTTGTCCGGGTGGCGAGGAGGGCTTGGTATTCGTGGATATCAGCGACGTTTTCCGGCGGGCAGGCGCCTTCCCCGGCCATGATAACCGGGTATTTCAGTTCCCTGGTCGGCGGCACGACCTCTTCCAGGTCGATCAGGTGCTCCCAGCCCTCACCGGCACTGTAAAGGTAGGTAAACAGAAAGCCCATGTCGTCCTCCAGGGTGTGGAGTTTATACCGGTGCTCATCAAAACGCTTTGCCTCACGCAAGGCAGCAGGATTCAGAGTTGGTTCATAGCAGATCTTGCCGACCAGAAACTGGTGCACATGGTCGCCGCTCCAGCCCATGCTTTTCTGGATGACCTCGTGCAGCTGCGCCAGGGTAAATTCACCGGGCACCTGGATGCGCCGCCAGATCAGCGGATCGGAAAAGGCGATGGAGATATGGAGGACGTAGCTGGCAACCGGTTTTTCGTCTTTTTTAGCTTCCTTTGCAGAGGTCTTTGGGAAGAGCCCATTGATCACCTGTGCCATAATTTCTCCTTTTTCCGTTTTTACATTGCAGTTGCGATGTCTTGGCTGGTGCCGCCTAAACCTGACAAAACAATACCAACTCCTTTCCGGAAATAAAGGTGGGCAGGTAAAATTTCCCGTTTAAATAGGGGGACACTATATCTATTGACAGTGCCAACGACTACCGCAACCCTGCAATGACCACTGGTCTCTAGTCTGGTCATTTGCTTTACTGGAAAGATTTTTGATATAAATAGATTAAGAGGATGGGTGATTTGATACGTTCAGCAGGGTGTGCCTTGTCCTGGTGGAACGGAGTGCTGTATCCCATATCTAGGGCGTTCTAAAGCTGAGTA
This sequence comes from Desulforhopalus sp., assembly GCA_030247675.1. Lineage (NCBI taxonomy): Bacteria > Pseudomonadati > Thermodesulfobacteriota > Desulfobulbia > Desulfobulbales > Desulfocapsaceae > Desulforhopalus > Desulforhopalus sp. The sequence continues at coordinate 1,402,080 of JAOTRX010000002.1, forward strand.
GAGCAGCTTGCCTGCTCTTACGAAACTTATGCCCTTGCGGTATAAGATGGTTGAGGGTGGTTACTGAAACCTGGACAGGAAGGTTGTTTCCCTTTTTATTGAAGAGAGCATTTATGAGTCAAAGTGGATTGAGGATCGTTATGGCGATGATGCCCGTGGTTCTGGGGCTTGGCTGTTTGGGTAACATTTATGCCGCAAGCGGCGAAAGCAATGAATATCTGGATCTGGATATTACTCAGTTGATGAACATCAAAGTGACTTCGGTGGCGAAAAAGGAGCAGTCGCTGGCCGATGCTGCCGCTGCCGTTTTCGTCATCACCCAGGAGGATATCCGCCGGTCAGGGGTGACTACCATTCCCGATGCCTTGGCCATGGCCCCGGGATTGCAGGTTGCCAAGATCAGCGCCTCGAAGTGGTCGGTTTCCTCGCGCGGCTTTGCCGGGTATACCTCGAATAAGCTGCTGGTTTTGATCGATGGCCGCTCGGTCTACTCACCGGCGTATAGCGGCACCTTCTGGGACGCACAGAATACCCTGCTGGAGGATATTGACCGGATCGAGGTTATCCGTGGCCCGGGCGGCACCCTCTGGGGTGCTAATGCGGTGAATGGTGTCATAAATATCATCACCAAAAAGGCTGATCAGACCCAGGGTGGTCTGGCCAGGCTCGGCGCGGGCAATCAGGAACCCTTTATGTTCGGATCCCGTTACGGCGGCAAAATCAGCGACACGGCGTACGGGCGTGCCTATTTGACCTACAATGATCATGGCGAAAATGTCCTGAAGAGCAGTGATACCGACGCAGGGGACCAATGGCAGTCCGCTCAGGGGGGATTTCGCATGGACGGCAAGCCAAACGACGGCAAGGAATGGACCCTCCAGGGTGATCTCTACAAAAACACCGGCGACCAGACCTTCTCGCCTTTCTGGATCAGCCAGCCGCCTTTTATGACGACCCTCTACGATGAGGTCAACAATAAAGGCGGAAATCTGCTAGGCCGGTATCGTCAGGAAATCGACTCGGAGAGTGCTGTTGCCTTGAAGGTTTATTACGATAACAATGAGCGCGATGACGCTGTATTCAAGCTCGCCTTCAATACCTTTGATATCGATCTGCAGTATGAAACCAAATGGGGGCAACGGCAGAATTTGATGATGGGGACGGGCTATCGTGTTGTTCAAGGTGATTTCGATCAGAGCTTTCAGGTGTCTCTCCCCGACCGAACCGATCATCTGTACAGCGCCTTTCTCCAGGATGAAATCAACCTGCTGGCCAATACCCTGTGGTTGACTCTTGGCAGTAAATACGAACATAACGGCTACACCGGCAGTGAATGGCAGCCTAGCGCCAGGCTGCTGTTGAAGCCGGCGGAGCAGCACTCCCTGTGGACCTCGGTTGCCCGGGCAGTACGGACGCCGTCCATCGTTGAGCGATACGGACGGGTCACCATGGGGGTTTTCCCGACAGCCATGGGCATTGGCACAGTCACCTTCACCGGCAACCCGGATTTCGAATCGGAAATCCTCTATGCCTATGAGGCTGGTTACCGCTGGCAGGCGCGCGACAACCTGTCCTTTGATGTGGCGGTTTTCTATAATGATTACGAAGAAATATATACTGCTATGCCGCAGCCGTCGCCGACCGGCTACGATTATGTATTCGTCAATGCGGTCAGTGGTACCGGGCAGGGGATTGAGGTGGCGGTCGATTGGAAGGCAACATCGCGGTTATCTTTCGTGCTTACCTATTCCTATCTCGAACTGGACTTGACTGAAGACGCCAGCATTCCGCGCGAGGCCGGCAGCTACCTGTTAAACGATTCGAGTCCACGGCACCAGGGCTCAATGCGTTCCTCACTGTCCCTTGCCGAGAATTGGCAGGTGAACCTTTGGCTTCGCTATGTCGACAGCATACAGGGCCTCAACAGGGCCGATCAGGCATCTGCAGGGCCGGCTGAAATAGATGCGTACCTGATAACTGATCTCAACCTTATCTGGACACCGCGCAAGGATCTTGAGGTCATGCTCGCCGGTCAGAATCTGACAAAGGGTCAAAGCTTTCAATATATCTCCGAGTATTCAACACCGGCAACCGAGATCGAGCGCGGTGTCTATTGCAAGCTGACCTGGCGTTTTTAGCCACTTGAAAATGCAGCGGTTGATCATGCCTATCTTCTTCCACATTTTTCTTTCCTTGTTGATTATCTGCTTTTTGGGCAGGCCATTGGTGGTGCGAGCAGCGGACGAAGATCTGGAGCAGAAGGTTAAGGTAGCTTTTTTACTGAACTTTGCCAAATTCACTGCCTGGCCGGAAGTATTCTGGCCTGCTGACCGCTCGGATTTTATTCTGGCAATCATCGGTGACGATCCCTTTGGTTTGGCCCTCAAGGGTGTAGATCAGAAACAGATCTACGGGAAATCCATCCGCTTGCAGTATGCCGGCACCCCATCTGCCGATCTAGAAAATTGCCAGCTTGTTTTTGTCAGCAAATCGGAAAAAGACAACTTACGGGGGATTCTCAGTTTTACTGAAGGTAAGCCAATTGTCACTGTTAGCGATATTGAGGGATTTGCTGCTGCCGGCGGCATTTTTGAATTTAAAAGAAAAGATGACCATCTCTCCTTTATCATTAACAACAGCAAGGCCAGGCAGAGTGGCATTCATATCAATTCATCGCTTCTTAAGCTTGCCATTGAGGTACTGTAATTGGTCATGAGAAATTGGTTTCGCCATTTACCCATTCGCTACAAACTGCACGCCATTGTCCTGCTTTCCTGTACGGTTGCCTTGACTTTAGTGATGTTTGCCTCGTTTTGCAGCCAGTGGTTTCTCGTTCGCAAGCAGCTTGCCGACGAGGTACGCACCCTGGCCATGGTCATCGCCGAAAGCTGCAGCGCCGGTATTGCCTTTGAGGATAGGCCGGCCCTGTCAACGATCCTCAAGTCCTTGGCAGCTAAGCCGAATGTCGTTTCCGGGATGATTTACAACGCCCAGGGGCAACTATATGCCAAATATCAGGGGAATGGTTCATCGGATGTCCATGAAACGCTGCCGGAGGGTCTGAAGGAAAAAGGGTACCAGTTTCATGGTCAGCACGTCGAGGTGCTGCAACCCGTAATTTTGAATAACGAAACCATCGGTTTCCTGTTCCTCACGGTCAGTCTCACGGAAATCAATCGCAACCTCATGCTGCTCGGATCGTTTATGGTCGTCATGCTGATTCTCGGCATTACCAGCACCTTGTTTTTTTCCAGGAAAATGCTGGAGGTGATTATTCACCCCATCGACAAATTGTCGGCGATTATGAATCGTATCTCTAAGGAAAAGAAATATGACCTGCGTTGTCATGTCGACAGTAAGGATGAGTTGGGCTTGTTAGCGGCTGGATTCAACGATATGCTTGCCCAGATAGAGCAGCGCGATGCCTCCCTCGAAGATGAGGTGAGAAAACGTACCCGCGACCTTCTTGAGGCAAAAGAGTCGGCTGAGGCCGCCAACCAGGCCAAAAGTTCCTTTCTTGCCAACATGAGCCATGAGATCCGCACGCCGATGAATGCGATCATCGGCATGACGCAGCTGGCTCTTGAAAATCAGCAGGACCCCAAACAACAGAAGCTGCTGCAGACGGTTAAAACTTCCTCCGACAGCTTGCTCGGCATTCTCAACGATATCCTTGATTTTTCAAAGATTGAGGCCGGGCAGCTGCAATTGAGCCATAAACCCTTTCTGATGAAGCAGTTCCTCGAAACGATCATCTCAACCATGACAGTACCAGCGAACGAGAAGGGCTTGTGCCTTGAGCTGGTGCATGATTTCGATAACAAGTCGGTTTTCGTCGGCGATGATCTTCGCTTGCGGCAGATCTTTTTCAATCTGATCGGCAACGCCATCAAGTTCACCACGAGCGGCGCGGTCACCGTAAAGGTCGAACGGCTGCGGGACAACCTCCCTGGGGAAGGGTGTTGCCTGCTCAATTGCAGCGTTCGAGACAGCGGGATCGGAATAACCCCGGAGCAGCAGGAGCGGATCTTCAACGTCTTTGAGCAGGCGGACAACTCCTACGTTCGCAAATATGGCGGCACCGGTTTGGGTTTGACCATCAGCAGACAGCTGACCGAGATGATGGGGGGGAGGATCTGGGTCGAGAGTTCTCCGGGGCTTGGCAGTACCTTTCATTTCACCGTTCAGCTGGCGGAGGGGACGGAAGACATGATCCCGCCGGTCAAGAGAGTATACGATTCGGGATTGCAGCAGCTCGACGGCCTCTCCATACTCGTGGTCGATGACAATGAAGTGAACCGTGATCTCGCCAGGATGGTGCTGGAGGTCGACCACCGGGTTACCATCGCCGGGAACGGGCTGGAGGTCCTTGAAGTTTTGGCGGGGCAAGGGGATTTTGATGTTATCGTCATGGACGTACAGATGCCGGGAATGGATGGCTTGTCGGCCACGAGAATCATTCGCGCCATTGAAAACGGCGAGGCACTCCCTTTTGCCCTGGACGATGGCCTGGTACGGCGTCTCGCTGGAAAGCTGTTTGGACAACATATCCCGGTAATTGCCATGACCGCCCATGCCATGGGCGGCGATCAGGAGATGTGTCTCGCGGCCGGTATGGATGATTATTTAACAAAACCTTTTCAGCCCGAACAACTGATCAGCATTTTGTTCAGCCTCCTCGACGCTGGCGATATCAAAGGGCCGCATATAGCTGAGTTGAGCCGTTTGTCTGCTCAAGAGAAATATAAGCCCTCGCGGCATCTAAAGAACAATCCGCTGCCGGCCGCATCACCTGCTCCTGCTTCGACCTCAAGAAGTCCGGCAACGGACAGCGAGGTGTTGGAAGGTCTTCTGCGTATGGTGCACCTCACCAGGGAACAGGCCGAGCAGCTGTTGGCGTCCTCCCGCAGGAATATCACGATATCGCTAGCAAAATGCGAACTCGCCTTGCGAGAAAAAAGATACCAGGAGTTGGAAAAACTGGTGCACAACCTGAAAGGGACCTTGCTGCAATGCGGTCTTTCGGGTTGGGCGGAATTGGCGCAGGAGATCTGTGAACAGGCGGGCGGCGAGGCCCCCGGCAACCTCGCTGAACAACTGGCGGCATTGCGGGCTGGATTGACTGCCCTGCTCGTCGATGAGCAGGAAAGAACCGCGGATGCCGGGCCGACGGAACAAACACCTGCGGCTTGGCAACGTGACGGTGGAGAGACAACGATGAAAGGTAAAATCCTCGTGATGGACGACGAGGCGTTAATCAGGGATATTTTTGTCGGTTTATTTGAATATCTTGGCTATGAAGCTGATTTTGCAGGCAATGGTGAAGAAGGCGTGAAGCTCTATAGCAAGGCCTTGCAGGAAAAAACACCCTATTGGCTGGTTATCACCGATCTGCAGGTGACCAAGGGGAAGGGGGGCTGTGAGATGGCCAAGGAGATCTTCGCCATGGATCCCGCCGCCTGTATCCTGGTTTCCAGCGGCAACTCGCAGGATCCGGTGGTACTCAATTACCGGGACTACGGTTTTAAGGGCGTACTGAATAAGCCGTTCTCAATCGAGGGACTGAAGTCGGCTATCGAGGGTTTCCATCACTGATTCCGGCAAGGGAGCAGCTTGCCTTCAGTAACCAAGCCTTTCGGCTCTACGCCGCCTCGATCCCCACCAAGAAAAAGTATCTTACTCCTCGGATATCTCCTGCAAGGTGGAGCGCAGCAAATCTCTAAATCGCCTGGCTGCGCTGTCGTCGTCTTTTTTGCTGATTGATTTGAAAAATTCTTGGCATATCTTAATGTTGCCGGTAGGCCAGCGGTCGGTGAAGGCCTGTCGGGGCGTCGTCTGGAGGACCGGTTGCAGGGCCTTGGCATAGTCCCTGCGGCCGTGCGCCCAATTGATGGTGTGGCGGTAATAGAGCAGCGACCGGTTGAGGAGGACAAAGAGCAGGTCGATGGACCTGGCCGGGCCGACCTGTACCACCTCGCCGCCAAGCGGAATGCCCATGAACTCGGCGCGGCCGGAGAAGGTCTCGCCGCCGAACAGGGCGCCAAGGGCCCCGGCGACGGTGCCGGCCACCGTGAAGATGCCCAGACTGTGGCCAAGGGTCGCCATTTCCAGGCCGGCGCCGATGGCAGCGCCGCTCAGGCCGCCGGCGATCACCACCTGCTTCTTGGTGAGGCCGAGGAGCTGCCAGGTCCGCTCGTCGAAAAGGTCGGCATGCAGCACCGAGTGCGGCGGCAGCTCATACTGGAAGATATTGTGTTTAAAGAGGCTGCGAATCCGCTGGTGGGCGATTTTTTCCTTCTGCACCAGGGTGTCGCTGTAGATGGTGAACAACCGGTCCCGGCAGGACTGGGCATCACTGCCTGCGCCGATATTCTCGCTGAGCTGCAGGCCGAGGCTGTCGGTCAGAAGGCCGGTAATAATCTCGACCGCCGTGTCGTTGCGCGCCGCCCAATCCTTGCGAAAGGCGTCCACCACCAGCGACAGCGGGCGGTGCCAGTCCTGATCGATTGACTTCAGTGCCTCCAGAAGGAGGAGGCGTTCGGCGTAGGTGGCCCGGTGGGCGTTGAATACCCGGTTGCTGTTGAAATTCTTGCGGAATTCGGTTTTCCAATCCTCCAGGAATTCGTCGCTTTGGTCCTTGCAGTTGATGACCGCCATCCGCGGCTTGCCAGTGAGCCGGAGGATCTCCATCTCCGCCTTGTCAACATTGCGCACCGGCCGCGAGCCATCGACCACGTAGATGATCCCCGCCCCGCGTTCGACCGGGCCGAGGAGTTCCCGGTCGTCGTGCAGTTCCGGGACCCCCTCGGCATATTCACGAAACTGCCGCAAGGGGTTGTCGTCTCCTCCTTTAACCCGCTTCTTCAGCTCGACCAGGACCCGGCCCGGGTTCTGAAAACCAGGGGTATCGGTGAAACGCAGCACCTCGCGGCCATCGATAACTACTGGGAAAGACCGGCATTCGGTGGTCTCGCCGGGGATGGGGCTGATGCGCACCGAGTCGTCTTCGGCCAGGGTGGAGAGCACCGATGATTTGCCTTCGTTGGGGTGTCCGAGTATGGCGAATTCCGGTATCATGGTTGGTTCCTCTGGTCAGGGGAGGAGGGAAAGAATCTGCAGGTAGGGGTCTCGCGCCGCCGCCAGCTTTTTCCGCCAGATTGCCAGGTCCTGCGGGGCAAGTGGGGCAAAGCCGAGCAGCACCGGCCGGCCCACCAGGCCGAGGTGGATCATGGTCTTCTCCGGCAGGACCTCGCGCAGCTCCCGCAGGTAGGTGAGAAAGGCGACCAGCGGCGGCATCCAGCCCTCCATGAGGATGAAGAGGCCGACCTGCGGATTGCGGCACTGCAGGGCGAGGTTGTCCTTCAGCTCTTCATCCTCATCATAACCGGTCATGAATTTTTGCACACTGACTATGGCAAAGCCGCGTTCTTGCAGGAGCGGGGTGAGCTTGTCGGTCGGGCAGAGGCCAAAGATGTCATCCGGCACCAGCACGATCTGCGGTAGGAGCTGGAGCCCTTGCTCCGGGGCTTGGTCCCGGCCACCACCCGTCGCCTGGGCCGCAGGCCGGTCCGGCTCCGGGGCCGCTTGGGTGGTGACGAGAGGGGTGCGCATGCGGCGGATCGGGTTGAGGCAGGAGGCGGTGCCCAGGTCCAGGCGGGCCAAAGCGTGTTCTTCAAGGAGCCTGCCGAGCACCGCAAAGGCCAGGCGCAGCAGCAGGCCATAAAAAACCAGACAGAGGACGAGAAAGGGCCACCAGGCGACAAGGTCGCCGGTTGCCAGGTGGTGCAGGCCGTCTTTCAAGATGATCCGGCTGCCCTCAATTTCGGCAAGTGACGGGTAGCTGCTAGATTTCGGGACAAACCACGACCAGGGCAGGGCGGCAAGCTGCACTCCCCGGTGCAGCATGTCGCTGCTGATCTGCAGGGTCGATTGCCAGCCAAAGGCCAGGTCGCTGGTGGCGATCTTCAGCATGGTTGCCGCCAGCAGGCCAATATTGCAGAAGATGGCAAAGAGCTGCACCAGTCCGAACAGCGGCCAGTAAAACAGCGCGCCGTAGACGGCATTGCCGGTGCGAAAGGTGTCCAGGGCATAGACGATCGAGGTCCGTTTGTCGGCGTCAAGGCCTTGCAGCCAGGACCGGTGCAGGACACCGGCCAGCCGGCCGACCGCTCTTTTAAACAGCAGGGAGTAAAAGGACGGCGGGCTCATCGCCGGAACAAGGAGGCGCAGCAGGCAGGTGGCAAAGACCAGGCCGGCCAGAAGCAGCTGGGACAGAACAAAAAAAAGAAGAAAGTGAAAGACATTGACCGGCGTCGTTCCGGTGTAGGTGAAGAAGGTCAGCCCGGTACCGGCGCCAAGCAGGATTCCCAGAACAATCGCCAGGCCTTTGGCAAGGCGGAGGGTATCGCCCAGCAGGGCGCCGGGGCTTTTCCGTTCCGGGCCGGGAAACTCCTCGGCAATACGGGCATGCAGCCACAGACGGAGTATCTCCCGGCGGGAAAGCCGCTCCTTGGCGGCGGTCTGCTGCTGATGGTCGAGGAAGATCTGCCGGTCCCGGCGGTGCAAATCGGTCTCCTCGCCATCCTTGTCCCGGTGGAAGAAGTATTCGAGATTAATGATGTCTTGATAATTCCAGGTCGTTTTCATGGGCGCCATTATACCAGAATGCCACGGCAGGGCAAGAGAGGGCGAGACCGTGGGCGGCAATCGCCCGTTCGGGACTTGCCCCGCCTCTCCTTCCTCAGCCGGTTATTTTCCCGAATCGGCTACTTCGATGATTACCACAACCTCCTGCCACGGTTTGACGGCAGGGTGGACAGAAGGCGGGGCGATGATCTTGCAGAAGAGCCGGGTGTCTTCCTCTATGGCGTTGAGGTAGACCGGGGTGGTGGACAGGGTCAATGGCTTGTCGCCGCGTTTCGGCGGCGGCATCATCACCTGCACCTCTTTGGGGAGAACCTTTGCCTGCTTGAGTTTCAGGTTGGGTGGGAGGGTGCCCACCAGCTGCGGGATGACCTGTACCGACCGTTTTACCATGACCGCGAGATGCACTTCGATCTGGGCCGGGCTGCTGTCGAGGAAGGACAGCTTCGGCGATAACTGCAGGTTTTCCCCGGTGAGGAGGATAGTCTGCTTGCCCTCAACCATGTTCGACAGGTCGACCTTCATTGTCGGCTGGGAAAGGACAAAGCTGTCGATCTCCGACTTCGGGCCGGCCAGTTGCACCCGGACCTCTTCGGCCTTGTCGCCGACCAGCAGAAGATTTTCGGCGGGCTGGCTGTATTCAAGGGGCAGGGACAGGGTTCTTGTTACCACCTGGCGATTGACGATCATCAAGGAAGTCCAGAAGATCGCGGCGACCAGCAGGCTGGCCAGCATGGGGACGAAGGTATTGCGGTCGAGCAGGGCAAGCCGCTCGATATCGAGAAAGTTTTCCTGGATATTGTGGTTTTTGATTTCCTCAGCGATTTCCTCAACCGAGCCTAGGGCCTTCATGACGCCATTGCGAAAAGACGAAACGACGCCTCGCTCCTCCGACACCACCAGGACCAGGGCGTCGGTCTGCTCGGCAAGCCCCATGGCGGCGTGGTGCCGGGTTCCGTACTCCTCCGGCAGCCGGGAGGTCTGCGACATCGGCAGACGGACGCCGAAGGTGGTCAGGCGATTTTCCTCGATGATCATTGCCCCGTCATGGCCGGGGGAGTTGGGGTCGAAAATGCTCATGATGAGCGGCAGGCTCGGTTCCGCCGCCAGTTTGTGGCCGCCGGACAACTTTTCCTGCATCGGTTCCTTGCCGGGATAGACGATTATCGCCCCCCGCTTTAGTTTGGCCAGCTGCCACAGGCTCATGGCAACCATCTGCACCAGGCTGTCGTCAACCGAGAGGGTCTTTTTCTGCTGCAGTGAGGCGACCTTTTCTAGGAGCTTGCGCAGTTCCGGCTGGAAGATGACGATCATGGCGATGACCGCAACATGACTGAGGTTCTGGAAGATCCACTCTATGCCCTCCAGATTGAGAATATTGGCCAGGGTGAACACCATGAGCGCGGCGAAGATCCCCAGGAGGATCTTCCAGGTGCCGAGACGCACCAGGGTCCGGTACAGAAAAAACAGGCCGATGGCAATGAGGGCGATATCGAGCATCGCCTGCCAGGTGAGAAATTCGCGGAGGATAAAGGCTATCTTGTTCATATGGCGCACGCCCTCTTGGGACAGGGAAAAATGGTTCTTGCTGCCGCCCGCGTGGCTGTTTTCGAGCTACCTTGTGGCGGGGGTCCGGCAGATGGTGCGTTGCGGATCATACTCGCTACCAGGGGGGTTCTCCCAGCATTATTTGCATGGGGCAAAGAGTGATGTGTTTCTTGCACGGCAAGGGCAGGTTTCGTTTGCGCAGGCCTGCAGCCCAACTCAGTTTTACGGTAAAAAAAAGATGCCGGGCGCGGCACCCATCAAAAAGGCAGGTACGGGGAGTGAGTGCCCCCGTCAAGGAGACTGTCGCGGGGCGAAGCGGCTTTTCCGGCCCGCCTCGTCGTCGGTCTTTTTGGCAATGGAAAAGGCGAAGGACACCCCCTGCTTGCCATCCGAGCTTGCCCAGATCCGGCCGCCGTGCAGGCTTACCAGTTCCTTGACTATGGCCAGGCCGAGACCGGTGCCCTCGACCTTGTGGTCAATGCAGTTTCTCTTGAACTTCAGGAAGATATTGCGGCAATCCTCCTTGGAGATGGCCTTGCCGTCATTGGCCACCATGATGGTATGGAAGTGGGTCGATTCGCCGTGGGAGATGGTGATTTTACTAAGGCCCGGGCCACCATATTTCAAGGCATTGTCGACAAGGTTTCTGAGAATCCGCAGGATGACCATCTTGTCGGCCTCAAAAATCACCGGCTCTTCAGGTTCGAACCAGGCGATATTGCGTGCATTGAGCCGCTGGCTGCTTTCTGCCCGGACCGTATGGCAGATATCGAGCAGATTCAGAGTTTCTTTATAAATGGGCTGTTCTTTTGAAGAGATAAAGGCGTTGATCTGATCGACAAGGGCAGATACCTGTCTTGCCGATTCTTCAATCTGCACGATGTATTGCCGGCCCTTTTCCGTCATGCCTTCGAGGTGCCTTTTGTTGAGTATTCTTGCCAGACCATGGATGGCGATAACCGGATTTTTAAGGTCGTGGGCGACCGAGTAAGCGAAGAGCTCGATCTTTTCACTCTGCTCGCGTAGCAGATTTTCGGAGTCCTGGCGAAATATCAGGCGCTTCAAGCTGCGGTAAAAACTGAGACAAATGATGAGAAGCCCAGCCGCCCAGAAAAACAGGTGGGTATATTGCAGGTGACGGAGCGATTGCCGCTCCATATTGCGGTACGGCGCAAGAGGGACGGTAACGCTCAGACCGCCGCGGACATCGCCTTCTTTGAACCCCTGTTGGGCGTGGCATTGCAAACAGCCCTGGTTGGCGGGCAGCGGTATCATGAGGCGGAAATATTCTTCACCGTCAATCTTTGTAAAAATCCGTGCCTCTTGCTTGCCGGCTTCGAACTCCCTGAGCATGGCCTTTTCCCAGTCATCGGGGGCATTTTGCGGGTTGATCAGTTTCAGACTGGTGATGTGGCCCTGGCCTTTATAAAGCGTCGAGAAACGTTCACTTACCTGCCGCAAGAAAGAGGCCGGGTCGAGCAGGGTCAGCTGCCGGCCGCTCGGGGTGACGATATCCCGTTCAGGGAGATGGCTGAGGTACGGATTCGGAGGGGTTTCTTCAGTGACGGGTACGTACACCCCGTTATGATCGGTGGCCCAATAACGCAGGGCCTGGTCCTTGTCGATGATTGTCCGGGCCTCTTTCTCTGCTAGCCCCAGGCTTTTGTCCATAATTTCCATGACATTCCAAGTGCTTGCAAGAACGCAGATAATCGTCCAGGCCGCCGCGGAGATCAGGCAGTTGCGGATCAGCACGGATTGTTCGACATTCTTGGCAGGTGTCTCAGTCATTGGTCAGTCTTAAAAAATGCCACGGGCGGCAGTGGTTGTCATGGTTTCTTGTGGAACTGCGTTGAGCAGTTTGCCTGCCTTACAAGGAACGTATGTCCTTGCGGTAAAATATCTCTCTACCTGTATTCTGCCGGAATCATTTCCCAAAGAGAAAAGAAGCCATCAATACTGAGGACAGTCACGCCTCATGTATCCATGTAAGGGTATGTTCGACTTTTTTCAAGTCGAGTGCAAGGCAAAAAATGGTTGGTGGCAAGAATGTGTTGAGGTTGTACGGGGAGGTGGCGGTGGCCCGCAGCACTCCGTGACAATCTGTCGCGGGTTGTTTAAATAGTCGCCCTCGCGCGGGGGGCGACACTTTAAGGGTGCACAGGCCTTGTTCGATCTCGCCGTTTCAATCCGCGCCCCCGCGCGGGGGGCGACTATCACCGGTGAAAAACGAGAGGAAGAAGAGTAAGTTTCAATCCACGCCCCCGCGCGGGGGGCGACTCTCCATCCAAGCTTGAATCATGACTTCCCGGAGTGTTTCAATCCACGCCCCCGCGCGGGGGGCGACCTGCCCTGCTTTGGTGGCTCAGGTAACTCATTGTAGTTTCAATCCACGCCCCCGCGCGGGGGGCGACACATGGCTTACCCTATCTCGATCAACCGCAAACCGTTTCAATCCACGCCCCCGCGCGGGGGGCGACGGCCTTGGTTTCCCAACCGTCCGGCCTGCCTTTTGTTTCAATCCACGCCCCCGCGCGGGGGGCGACCAATGGCAATGTCCACACCCCCTTGCCGCAACCTGTTTCAATCCACGCCCCCGCGCGGGGGGCGACCCACCGCCCAAACGTGAAACAGATGACAAAAAATGTTTCAATCCACGCCCCCGCGCGGGGGGCGACATACTCACGTAAATTTTCGCTCACAATTTTGTTTGTTTCAATCCACGCCCCCGCGCGGGGGGCGACGCAAAATGTAGGTGTATTGAATGAAATATCTTTTGTTTCAATCCACGCCCCCGCGCGGGGGGCGACCACCAAGCACCGATGCCCGCTCCACCTGCCACTCGTTTCAATCCACGCCCCCGCGCGGGGGGCGACACAACTACCATCAGTATCATTAAATATATATTGCGGTTTCAATCCACGCCCCCGCGCGGGGGGCGACCCATCGCCCGGTGATTGCCCCGCCGTTGGTAGTGTTTCAATCCACGCCCCCGCGCGGGGGGCGACAGAACGGGTTTTCGAAATGAGTATAGGAGAACTTGTTTCAATCCACGCCCCCGCGCGGGGGGCGACTCTATAGCATAGCGGGTCGAGCAGAGCGAGAGTTTGTTTCAATCCACGCCCCCGCGCGGGGGGCGACAACCAGGGCCAAGACCGTAATACTTACGTCGAATGTTTCAATCCACGCCCCCGCGCGGGGGGCGACTGCGTAGATGTTCAGCCAGAACCACCCGGAACAGGTTTCAATCCACGCCCCCGCGCGGGGGGCGACCCTGACACCTCGGTGATCTGCTGCTCAAGATCTGGTTTCAATCCACGCCCCCGCGCGGGGGGCGACGCCCAGGCTGAGGCGTCAACGCCGTTCTTCCGTTTGTTTCAATCCACGCCCCCGCGCGGGGGGCGACAGCGGGGGCGGTGATTTCGCCGGGGAAATTGTTGGGTTTCAATCCACGCCCCCGCGCGGGGGGCGACTGCCGCGGTTCGTGCTGCCGGTGTCGATACCAGAGTTTCAATCCACGCCCCCGCGCGGGGGGCGACATATACCGGATAGGCACAGTTGCCGACTCCGCCGTTTCAATCCACGCCCCCGCGCGGGGGGCGACTGGTCCTCATAGGGGATGTGCGGAATGATAAAGGGTTTCAATCCACGCCCCCGCGCGGGGGGCGACGGCAGCAACTGACGAAAAATACATGCAGGATTATGTTTCAATCCACGCCCCCGCGCGGGGGGCGACAGATTGGTGATGGTTATGTTCAGCCCCGATATCGTTTCAATCCACGCCCCCGCGCGGGGGGCGACTTCGTGCTGGCATTCCAGGCCAGGCCGGAATCAGTTTCAATCCACGCCCCCGCGCGGGGGGCGACTTATCAGACATAAAAATTTTGTACTTACAGTATTGTTTCAATCCACGCCCCCGCGCGGGGGGCGACCAGTTTATTCATACAAGAACGGAATGGCCGTTCTGTTTCAATCCACGCCCCCGCGCGGGGGGCGACCACCATAGACTAGAATACCCGTTAAAAGCGCCAAGTTTCAATCCACGCCCCCGCGCGGGGGGCGACAACATGGACGAGTGAAATCGGGCAAAAGAATGTTGTTTCAATCCACGCCCCCGCGCGGGGGGCGACCACAGTGCCACCATTGGCAGACAACTGACTATCCGTGTTTCAATCCACGCCCCCGCGCGGGGGGCGACCTTTGAGGAAGTACCGGATAGTTTCTTTATTCATGTTTCAATCCACGCCCCCGCGCGGGGGGCGACCTGGCGGGACATGGCGATCTTGATGCCCTTAGAGAGTTTCAATCCACGCCCCCGCGCGGGGGGCGACCTTTTGTTGTATTCGGTATGATAGCGACTGTTGGTGTTTCAATCCACGCCCCCGCGCGGGGGGCGACTCAACCCCGATATCGAGGCGATATTTATTTTCTCGTTTCAATCCACGCCCCCGCGCGGGGGGCGACTAGTCGCCGGGGTGGTGTTCGAGGATATGAAATGCGTTTCAATCCACGCCCCCGCGCGGGGGGCGACTGGAGGGCTCCCTCAACGGCACCAGAACCCTCTGGTTTCAATCCACGCCCCCGCGCGGGGGGCGACTCGAGCTGAACTCCACTACCATCCAAAAACTACCGTTTCAATCCACGCCCCCGCGCGGGGGGCGACGCGCAATCCCAATAATGATTTGCTTTGCCGTCCGGTTTCAATCCACGCCCCCGCGCGGGGGGCGACGGAGGTTATTCGCGAGGCCGTTGATTCTTTTTGGGTTTCAATCCACGCCCCCGCGCGGGGGGCGACTTGGCGGTTGAGGAGGTGGCGGCATGAGCAACAAGTTTCAATCCACGCCCCCGCGCGGGGGGCGACGTCTAATGAAATTCGTACTATCGCTATTGAATCCGTTTCAATCCACGCCCCCGCGCGGGGGGCGACATTACAGAAGGATGACGAAAGACGTAGCAATATATGTTTCAATCCACGCCCCCGCGCGGGGGGCGACGCCTGTTTGCTTTCTAACCTGCTCGTTTATCCAGTTTCAATCCACGCCCCCGCGCGGGGGGCGACGGTAAACGAATCGATCTGGGTACCGGAAGGCATGTTTCAATCCACGCCCCCGCGCGGGGGGCGACGCCAGTAGCCGTATCCAACATTACGCCAGCAATCGTTTCAATCCACGCCCCCGCGCGGGGGGCGACGTGGGCTGGATTCCAACCAAGGCGGTATTTTTCGTTTCAATCCACGCCCCCGCGCGGGGGGCGACCTTCTGTATCTAAAAGTGCGCAGACCATAGATCCGTTTCAATCCACGCCCCCGCGCGGGGGGCGACAATTGAAATAAATCCCCCAAGCGGCGAGACATTTGTTTCAATCCACGCCCCCGCGCGGGGGGCGACATGATCTGCCGCTCTACGTGCCGAAGATGTTCCTCGTTTCAATCCACGCCCCCGCGCGGGGGGCGACTTTTGTTGCCGTTACCTCGGCCAACGATTTTAAAGTTTCAATCCACGCCCCCGCGCGGGGGGCGACTTGTGTCCATACTCCACCCGATAAATCCTGATTAGTTTCAATCCACGCCCCCGCGCGGGGGGCGACTCCTAGCGGAGTAGTTGCAATAATAAATGAAATGGGTTTCAATCCACGCCCCCGCGCGGGGGGCGACAGTTTGATTTTACCGCCATCGTTTTGGAAGGCAAGTTTCAATCCACGCCCCCGCGCGGGGGGCGACACCACCACCGGAAAAATGTTGGGATGGTAGTGATGTTTCAATCCACGCCCCCGCGCGGGGGGCGACCCATGTGGCGGGATACTGGGGCACCAATTGGACGTTTCAATCCACGCCCCCGCGCGGGGGGCGACGCGCTAACAATTGAGAGGGAGGCCGAAGCATGAAAGTTTCAATCCACGCCCCCGCGCGGGGGGCGACTTTAATCTCTATATCTATGCCGACATGGATCACATGTTTCAATCCACGCCCCCGCGCGGGGGGCGACCGGCAACGATTGCGCCACCAACCAGCGGGGTAAAGTTTCAATCCACGCCCCCGCGCGGGGGGCGACGTATTAAAACATTATATTAGGTGCAATTTTTATTGTTTCAATCCACGCCCCCGCGCGGGGGGCGACTGTTCTTCAATAAAGCTTTATCATATCAGCTAATAATTATCCCTTTAGCGCGAAAGAGGTAATTATTATGCTTTAAACAACCGTTCTTATAGAGATGAATGATAAATTTAATCGTAAATTAAAGTAGTTATTCTTGTCGCGAAAGGAACGGGGAAATTGTGTCTGCTTTGGGTTCGCGCACCTCCTTTTTAGATGATTAAAGGGCCTTCAGGATCATAAGCGGGTTTCGCTCCGACATGCTCCACTCTATTTTTCCAGTTACTGCCGAGAAAATAAAAACGTAGACTGTCTAATTCCTCATCAATTTCATCGATCAAACGCGCCCGTAGGGTGGACCATTGAGCTGGATCAAGCAGGCACTCAAAAACTGAAAACTGCACCCGTTGGCCACAATTCACGCAGGCCTTGGCAACGCGCCTCAATCGTCTTCGTCCTTCCGATGTTTCCGTGTTTACATCATAGGTTACCAGTACCAGCATCTCAGTCTCCTATTTCCAAAAATATGGTGGATATCCATCCAGATCGCCCCGTATATAGCGGCTCAATAGCAGAGACTGGGCATGGGGCAGCAAGCCGAGAGCAATCTTTTCGTTGATAAACGGATGCTGCAATTCCTCCTGCTTTCGTTTTTGGTAAGCGACCAGCACTTCCTTGCGGGTTTCGTCATCCATGACTACCGCGCCTGTTTCCGTCGTCTTGAAGCCTTTACCCTTGATCTGTCGCCGGTTGACGAGAGAGAGGGCGAGCCGGTCGGCAAGCACCGGTCGCAACTCTTCCATGATATCGAGTGCCAGACTCGGTCTGCCCGGTCGGTCTCGGTGGAGAAATCCGACAGCTGGATCAAGGCCAACCGTTTCCAGCGCAGAGCGGACATCATGCACCAAAAGGGTATAAAGAAAGGAGAGAAGGGCGTTCATGTTGTCGAGTGGCGGGCGTCTGTTCCGTCCATTGAAAAAGAACTCATCCTTACCCGCGACAATCAGATGATCGAGTACTGAAAAATAGCATTTGGCCGTATCTCCTTCTACACCCCGTACACTTTCAAGGGACATCGGTTGCCGGAGCACACCCAGCTGCTTCTCCAGGTAGTCGGCCGCACTTTTCATATCCTGATTCCCAGCCGCTTCCGGATAATCACGCACCCCCCGCAGAAGAACCGTTCGCTGGTTGGCCACCTTGGCGATGACTATGGCACGAGCAATTTCGGCGGATTTGTCGGTATCGTCGGCCCACCGGTATTGTTGCCTTCGTAAAAGGACATTGCCGGAAACCGGTCCTTCAACCCTCGCCCAAAACTTCCCGTATTCGCTTAAGAAAGCAATCCTTACGCCCCGTTCGGCACATAACTGCATAAGCGGTGGTGAGCAGGAAACCTGGCCAAAGCAGACAATGCCGCCAAGGGTATGGATCGGCACTCGAAGTCGCGTCTCATGTTCAACGCGGACAGCGACAGTCTCGCCATCCCGTGCCAGATAGGCGCCTTGGGTTGTAACATAAAGAGAGTTCAGCAAATGTCGCATAAGTTGGTCTCGTGTTATTTCTTTAGTGCGCTCGCAGTCTTTTGTGTCGTTAAACGTTTCTGGCTCTCCGGCTCAGTTAGATAATTATCCCGGCTAACCACCCTCTCGCCTGTTTCTTTCTCCAGTTTCTCTCTCGCCTCGCCGGCAATTCTTCCACCTTTGTGGGAAGCAATTTTGTTTTCGCCAAAGCCTTGGGCATCCTGTTTTCGGGCAATCTCAGTAGTGGCCGCCTCGCCAAGCATGGAGAAGATTAACTCCAGATCGGTCATATGATCGCGCAGATTTTCCCGCTCCAGCCCTTTCAACTCCTTGTATTCTGAAGGTGTCAGGCCGAACGCAGCTTTTGAAATCTCAGTGGTCAGTATTGCATATTCCGGTTCCTCGTTGACACCTCGATTTTTCCATTCGTCGGTAAGTTCGGCCCGGACGGCAATGCCGCGCATCCGTTTCTCGATCCAGGCCTCCGAATAGCCTTTGGCCCGGTAGAGAGCCTTGGTCCGTTTGGTAGCCAGCTCCGGGTCCTCAATCTCCTGAACCCGCTCATGACCGACCTTGGCCAGCCAACGCTTGAAGGGCTCGGCCTTGGGAGAAGGAATCGACTGGATAATTCTAAAAATCCCTTCGGTATCAGCCACTTCAGTTTGATATTTCTTGCCGTCTGTTGCTTCCAACTTGAGTTGTCGACAAAATGTCGACAACTCAATTCCGCTTGCAGCCTGCTCCCGTTTTTTCATGCGATACCAGTAATCTCGGGGCTTATCGCTGTCAGTCAAGGCCGCGACCACATCAACGACGGCAAAATGCCATTCATTGTTATGTAGGATTCTGCGGATTTCTTTGTTTTTAAAAACAACCAGTTTTGTTTCCAACTCAATACCTCATTATTGTTGCGACACTTGATCGAGGGCTGTGGTCAGGTAGCTCTTTGCGCTCCGTTTCGACCCCGTTACCTTTGGCATACATGCCGACAGCAGGGAACAGCTTTCACATTTCTTTTCGTATCGAGCTTGTGGCGTACGGCCACTTGTCACTAATTTATGGAGTCGGTTGGCTGCTTTAATGGTTTTGCTCCGCAGAGTGTCGTCGAACAGCACCACCAACCGCCTGTGGGGCTTGCCGTAGTAGATTGCCCCTTCCGGCACGGAACAGCCAAGCATTTCCTCAAGACAGATCGCCTGAGCGCAAAGCTGGGCTTCAAAACCTTCTTCATGTCGCATCCTGCCGCGCTTGTAATCTACAGGATAAGGTTTCCATAGTCCGCCAGTGCCTGCCAGCGGAATTGAAATGGCTCTTTCCTCAGTTGTAATTGAGGAAATAATTGCCTTATCGCTCATCCGGTGAAATTCCACCACATCGGCTTTGCCGGAAAGTCCGAACTCAGAGGAACGTAATAAAAGCCCACGAGATATACGGATATCATTCCGCGACTCTGTGGGCACATCGTCATCGACCTTCTTGTGCAGGTGGGAACCCTCGACAGTGAAAAGATTGTCTTCCCAAATGCCTTCGAGTTGTATGAGGGCGGCACGACGCTCACAAAAAAGAAGATGCTGAAGCAATGAAATTGGTAATAAGTCTTCTTCGTTATACACTTCAGCACCTGTTTAATTGGAAGGCCATACTCATTCGAGCCAACATGCTTTTCCTCACATAGCCAGCAATTCAATGCCACTGGGCAAACGGTCCTTATGTACCGTAATTTTGTAATCAGCAAAAGCACGGGGTGATCCAGATGATGTTCTAACAATTTCTACGATAGCATTGCGGTCCAGTAATTTGTGAGCTGGTGCGCAGCCTAGCATTGCCTGTTTGATCCGCTGGTTTTGGTCGCTGTCGGTGCCGACATGCTTGAAAACATACAGCCCACGACAAGACATCATCCCCTTGCTGGCGGAGCGGTCGTGGTCGTACATATTCAAGAGCGCCTCCCATAAATTAGCCAAGTCAGTGTCAGAAAATCCGGTTCCCTTGGCAAGATTGGCGCTGATGAATCCTTTAGCCACATAAAGACCGTAAGGAATAAGGGCCTTGCGACCCATGGTTCGAAGTTTGTCCTCTTCCTGTTCATTTTCCCATCTTTCATAATCAGCAGCTGTTTTTGCATCTTTGACCTTTTCCGCCACCGCCATACGGGTAATGGAAATATCCAACGGTAGGATTGGGTCAACTGAACGGGCAAAGGAAAACTGCACGGGACCCCGCACCTGTCCGGCATTAGCGCCGGTACTCATGACTGCCCCGAAGGTTCGGACATCAAAAAAGGTCTTGCACATCCAGTCCCGTGCGCTCATTACCTGATTACGATTGCCTCCGCCTTCCGGTTTACCGCCCGTCTCTTCATGGGCCTTGGTGATATATTTGTTCAGATTACTGGCATGTTGTATATAGATGGCGTTCGGCGTCGACGCGATGATATCAGCGCCAAACTTTTCTTGAACAAAATTTCTTACTCGGCGCTTGAGTGCCACATCGGAAACCAGGCCGTGCATATCCTCAGGATCGATGCGAGGGCTATTGCCAGCATCCGGGTCGCCGTTGGGGTTACCGTTTTCACAATCGAACAGGAAGAGGAATTCATAACGGTTCTGTATGCTCATTGGATATCTCCTTTAGTGGATTTGTCGTTGTCTTTTGTTTTCCCAGCTCGACGTGCGGCAATTTGTTGATAATAGCCCAAAGCAAAAAGGCTCTGCCCTTCGAGATCAAGGGTTCCCGGTATGCGGTCCTCAATCTGGCTCATGATTTCGGCAATCTGGCCTTCATACCAATAGGCCAGGCCGCCATCTAGTTTGTTAAGGTGATTCTTGGCGTTGGAGATAAGTCGTCCGAGAGTCAGCCCAGGCGTTTGGCTGGCAGCCACATAGTAACGTTGTACCACGCCAGCGCCGACATCGCCCAGCGCCGTGCGTTGCAGGTCAGCCAGCATTGCTAGAAGACGTCCGCATTGGTAGGCGGGTTCGGGATGTTCCTTATTGAGATAAGCACTCATGTTGTGATCTCCTCCTTTACGAATGAAGTATGCTTTTATCAAGCCCATGCGGGCGTGGTTGAATTGTTTGTCATCAATCAAGTCGCAACGAAAACGATGTAGTGCTTGGGCGACGAAGGTCTGAGGAATAGGCTGCCCGGTCAAAGCAACACGCCAGAGGATTGCTGATGTTGGGGCCGATAAATCTTTAAGTTCTCGAACAAATGCTCCACAGACAGCCATGAATTTTGGATCACGGGCGAGATTATTCCCATCCCTAGCAACAATTTCCAGATCGGAAAACCATTGCTCGATTCTTGTAATCAGCTCCTCAAAACTCCCTTCCATCCAGTCGCGGATCATTACCCTACCCGAAGCACCGGAAATGGTTATTGCAAAATACCGATTGTTGTCGAAACCAGATCGCTGGCCAGTTCGCAGGGATTCAAGGATTTGCTGGGCTGAGTTGTAAGCTGTTGCTTCAGTGATTTCGGGCGGTTCGAAAAGAAAAGCCAGGGGATCACTTTCCACCCTGACGGTGTCCTTAAACCAATGGACAACCAAGGTATTGGCCAATTTCCGAGAGTGATTCTTGATTAAGTGATTGAGAGCATCAATAAATTCGCGTGCTGATTTTTCGCCCATGGCTGCATTGCTGGCCTGCTCCAATCCAAAGGAGCAAAAGGCAGCTTTGTCAAATCCAGCCATGACATCACCCATACTCAAACCACCCACACCAGAAAGCCCTGTAATTTTCGGCTGTGTCGGTAATGGCATGAGCACCTCGCCACTCAAAAAGCAGATCATTTCTTTGGAATTGGTAGTAGCTGACGATTCGACAGTTTTTTTGCCTCTTTTGGGCTTTTCCTCAGTCTTGCCTTTTTCTTGATCCAACGCCCTCCAGAAGCGCCACCAATCGAGTACAGCCGATTCCTGTAAGGGGTCTACTCCGGCAATGCGCCAGCAAAGCCAATCGGTAGGTTTTGCCTTTTCCTGAGAAAATCGGTCACGTAGCGTAACGAGTTGTTCACCATCTAAAAACTTCGTCAAAGGTACCAGCGACGAGGCTTCAACGGCTGCCTGCCGAATCATCCCCTTGAAAAACGACTGTTTTTCTTGTGAGCCAGCAATCTTCTTTGGTTCTTCATTCGGTTTACAGAGCAAGGTTACAGTCTGAAGTGTTTCAACGAGAAAATGGGCACGGCCTCCGGCATTCATATTGCCCATTTCAGGACATTTGGAAGTCTGCGCACCCTTTTTATCATCACCCAATGGCAAGATATTTATAAGTTGACCATCTCCGGAAATTTCCACCAGCCACCGAACTGTCCGTGTAGTGAAACCTGGCTCAGAACCAGAAAGATTTTTTCTGGCATAGGTTACAAGCTGATTCAGCATCAGACTCCTCCACTTTCCGGTTTTCGTACCTTCTCGCTTTCAAAAGGTGGAACATCCAACACACCGTTGACCACGGTAGCATCAAAAAGAGAGATAAATGGCTTGTCATTCTTGACCACCTCTCGCCGCAGGTCGAAAACATCGTATAACATCCAGCCGAGGTGCTGATCAAAAGAGGCTGTAGTTTTTTGCGCATCACCAGGATTAGCATATTCAAAAAAAGCCGGGAATTCGCTACATCCGAAGTATGGTTGTTGAAAGCATTTTCCCTGCTTGGCGCGCCGTTCGAATATGCTGTCGTATTTGTTAGAGTGCTCGTGGTCTGCAAACTTGGATTTTGGAACAATCTTAGCAGTGAGTCGATAGCGGACATTTTTTAGTGCTACCGTCTGCCGTTGGGTACGGCCCTTCTGATCAGTGCCCGTATCATCTTTACCACCATCAGCCCAAAGGGGCTCCGGTTCTGATCGGCCATCCATCCATGCTTTGATGGTGCGGTCTGCTGGAACTTTGTCCTTCACCTCATTCCGCCGTAGGGCAATATAACGTGGCATCTCTAGAACCTCGATACGTTCGACCTGCCAATGAAAATATGGACGCATACCGTCGGTTTCCCGAATGCCTTCCCAATAAATGGCATCAAATATGCCTCGTGCAGCGGATGGCGTAATGACCGGATAGCTGAACCGTTCAACTTTCATCTCCGGCCGGGTAAAACAGGCCAAATCCCCCCAGACTTCCAGCGTATGCGTTCGTCTGTTCACATTTTTCCTCCTTTTTATCAGCCAATTAGAATCTGATGGGACTGCGGCAAACACAGTCCGAAAACTTCGTCATATAATCCATCTATATGATCCTCCAGAATAAACCATTCATCCGACACCCCATTTCCATAGCGTAATTTTGCCGGAATCAGCACTCCCCAGGCAGGATGGTCCAGTTGGGGACGAAAGACACTGACAGCCAGCCCTTGGGCTCGACGAATCCATTTGGCACTTATTCCGGCAACATCCTGCTCCTGGCGCAATTCTTCAAATAAATCGATTTGCGGCATGTAAGGTACAAGTACCTGGATAGTTGTACTATCAATTAAACGATACTCTCGGGCAACTCGGACAAAATCAACAGCACAAAAGGCTTCAATAAGTTCTTGGTTATTGGCCTCCGGCTTACTTAAATCATAGAGGCGATGGTAGAAATCGCGAAAGACTGCTGGAGCGTTCAGGTCAATTCCTGTCTCACCTGCTATGATGAGCATGGTTTCCGTCACTTTAGTTGCCTGATAATAGGCAAAGGTCGGGTAAAGACTTCGCCAGCTTCCTTCCATTGACGGTTCAAACACCCGCACTTCGCCCATTCGCCGTTTTCCTGACTCAGTTATAAGCCTCCCTTCCCGATTGCAGCGGCCAGCTGCTTGGGCAATGGCATCAAGTGGCGCCATCGCCCGGTAGGTTACAGGAAAATCCACATCGACGCCGGCCTCAATACATTGGGTTGAAATGAGTTGGCAGGGATCACCGTTCTTAAGTCTGGCACGGACCTCATCTAAAACAACTCTCCTATGGTATGCGCAGAGATTGGTGGAGAGATGGAACACTGCGGCAGTTTCTCTGATTTCCCTCAGTATTGCTGCTGTATGGCTTTTAAGGTTTACAACACAAAGCACTTGTTTTTCGCCTTGAATTTCTTCCGCTAAGGTCACCCAATCTTTCTTCTCGCCATTTTTTGGCCACTGAACTTCATAACGACGCAATGCATCGTAGAGACAGGCATGATCAGGAGCCACCTCGATTGGACACCAACCCTCAGGGACAAATTTTCTAACAGCACTATCCAGAGCATCAAATGCCGGTTGGGTGGCTGTGGCAAAGAGCACTGTTGTCCGATATGCTTTGGAAAAGTGAGATAAGGCTGCTAATGTCGGCACAGCGAGCGATTGAGGTAAAGTCTGGGCCTCGTCAAACATGATGACCGATTCCATCAGGTTGTGAAGTTTGCGGCACGCTGATGGTCGGTTTGAAAACAGCGACTCCAATAATTGCACATTTGTCGTAATGATAATCGGAGCGTCCCAGTTTTCTGAGAGAAGTCGGCGGCCACGTTCCTTGATAACTTCTGCATCATTTTTCGATTCTTCAATGCCAAGGCCAGCCATACTGTGGTGCTCAAGCACAAAGCTTTCCGGAAATTCCTGAAAAATGGCTCGATAAATCGCTGCTGTCTGTTCGATGATAGACAGATAAGGTACTACAAGTACTAATCGTTTAAGACCGTTACAAGCCGCATGATCTAAGGCAAACTTGAGCATAGCCAGTGTTTTCCCGCTGCCGGTTGGCGCAGTGAGCGTGAAAAGTCCCGGTTCTTGCTCCGCAGAGGAAACAACCATATTCCAAAGCGAATTTCTGGCGTCGCGAACTATCGTATCTGATTGACTTGTGCTACGAACTTTGCCAACCATAAATTGCTCTAATGCATAGATGGCTTTGGGGATATCCAAAGTTGGTCCGGATGCACGATATCTCTTCCCCAGCTCATTTCCTTCAAAATGGGCTTCTGTGTCTAGAAAATCAGCATCGGTCAAACATGAAAAAAGCATTCGCACATCCAACATGGAGGCGACAGGGTTCTGAAATCCCTTTTGCGGTTCGACAGCATAAGAATCTGGTTTGCTGACCTTAAGGTCATCTTCTGAAAATCTATCTTTTAGACGATTAATGTTAGTATCGCTGAGTCTCAAGTTTAGAGGATGTCTTTCTGTAAGATTCGCGGGGGTTGCATTTCGAAGGTTGGTGATGGATTGAAGTCCAATGTGATGGCCTTGGATCGCCAAGGCGGCGGCAACTGCATGATACTCCAATGCAACCCACATTCCCGGTGACCAATGGTCAAGACCACTCTCTTCTCCCTTTAACCTTTTCTGAAAAAGGTCAGCATACTTTCCCAGGTCATGAAGCCTTCCGGAGAGGGATGATTCGTCTTTCCATCGTGTGCTTGCAGCAAATTTTGCAGCAAGGTCGGATACACTGGAAAGATGCCCTTTTGCCAGATGTTTGTGCTTATAGTTGTTTTCACTATGGGCAAAATAATTCATTATTTTCTCAATGATTTTTGGGCTAAGAAGCAAGCAAATTCAAAACCAACCTCACCAGCAAATCTTTCTGCCGTGGATCACTCTCGGCAATCAACAGCGCCAAAGCCACCAGCCCTTTGTCATTGATCCCGGTTTTCTCCAGCAATCCATTCTCCTCTAAAAACAACAGAAACAAGAAAGAACCAATCCGCTTGTTGCCGTCGGAAAAAGGGTGATCCTTGATGACAAAGTAGAGGAGGTTGGCTGCCTTTTCCTCGGCGCTTGGATAAAGCTCCTGGCCGTCGAAGGTCTGACAGATATTGCCGAGGATGCCCTCTAACAGGTGTTCCCGCTCCAGGCCAAAGAGGTCGCCGGCTTCACCACGTTTGGTCAGCTCGGACTTGATGAGGGCGATAGCCCGTGTCGCCTTCCCGTATTCGAGCGCCATGCGCGCGGGTTGCAGTTGTTTGGGGCGGGCAAGGCTGTCCTCATCGTATTGTAGCAGGAAGGTCCATGTCTTGGCGTATTGATTGATTATCGCGGTAATGGAAGCTGTTTCGTTGTCGGATTTATGCATATTATGCTCGTCGTGGTTGGTTTTTCGTCTTGTCCGTTGCACCACCCTACCACACCCACCCTGCCGTGGCGTGTCAGGGAAGAAAATAATTTTTAGCCATCCGCGCAATTTCTTTGCCGACCAGGTTTCGCAGTTCCTCCGGTTCGATGACACGTACCTCGGCGCCATGGCTGAGGATAACCCGTACCAGTTCGTGGAAGTCGGCGGTGGGGAACTCCATGTGCAGGGAACCGTCCGGGGCGATGGATGTCTTTTGCGCGGGATGCCAGACCTGTTCGGCAATCCACGGGGCGACAGTGGGGGAAAAGCGGAGTTTCACGCTGCTGGTATTGCCGCTCTGCATGATGCCGAAATGCTTGCGGGTGTGTTCTTTGAGGGCGGGAAGGTCGGTGGGGATGGCAATTGCTCTGTCCGCCGGAGCGATCTTGCGGATGCGGGCAAGGGCAAAATCACGCAGGCCCTGGCTTGTATCGCACCAGGCGAGGAGGTGCCAGCTGCCCATATAGTGCAAAAGATGGAGAGGCTGGACGGTCCGCGTTGTGGTGGCACCCCGGTGCGGGGAATGGTAGGTGATGTGCAGGGCCTTGTCTGCAAACAGGGCCTCAATGGTCTGCCGGAAGGTGCCGGTGTCGACCCTGGCATATTCGATGTTTTTCACCGAGATCTTCGTTTCCACCTGCTGCAGGCAGGCCTGCTCGTGTTTGCCGGTGATGCCGGTCACCCGGTTGATCATCCGGCACAGGTCATCTTTCAAGGCCGGGTCGGGGATGGTCGAGGCGAGACGGACGGCAAGCGACAGGGCGAGGATGTTGGTTTCGCTGATCCAATGGCCGGGGATTTCATAGGCGGTATCGGAATAGCAAAAGCCGCGGCGCGGGCGGTCATAGGTGAGTGGGGCGTTGATCCGCTCGCGCATGAATTCGATGTCGCGATAGGCCGTTCGCTGGGAGATTTCGAATTTTTGCGTCAAGTCACCGGAATTCGGAAATTTTCCGGCCTTGACCCGGCCATGAAACCAACACACCCGTTCGTACTGCTGCCGGTCGGACATCTTTCCCTCCCTTGATGGTGTCGGATAATCCGTCAATGTAGCACTATCTCATTGAAGTAATTGCATCTCTTTCTTGCGGCAATTGTCCGGAGAGTACCAGGTATTGTGTTAGGAGGCAATCCTAGATACCGCGAGGGCATACATTTCGTTTGAGCAGGCAAGCTGCTCAACTCAGCTGGATCGGTTGCAGGAGGAGGTCCTTCCCGAATATGCCGATGGAGCAACTTCCGGGCCGTGGGCGTTCTTTGACACTTTGTCAGTTGGGATATGTTCTCATCTTTACGATCGGCGCGTGGTCTGCTACAGTATTTTGCGGGCCGGAATTGCACCCCGTTGGAGGGAGGTCCTGCTACCAATACCGAAGTCGCTTATCCGTCAACCACCAAAGGAGAAGACCATGAAGAAACTCGTACTTTCTGCCCTGCTTGTCATCACTCCCCTCTGCGTTGCAAGTCTGTCTTTCAGTCAGGGAGCTGCCGCTCCGGCGGATTGTCAGCAGACCCTTAAGAACAACTGCACCAAGTGCCACGGCCTGCCGAAGATCTGTGCCAAACTAGGCGATAAGGCTGCCGATTGGCCGGCGATTGTGGCGAGGATGGGCGATAAGGCCAAGCTCAGCAAGGAAGTACAGGATGCCGCCCTGGCCTGTCTCAGTAAATCACCCGATCCTGCCAAATTGGGCTGCGAGGCGAAGTAAACGCAACTTCCAAGCAAACCTCAGGTTTGACTACTGCGCTGTCCGGGGGATTGTCTCCCCGCCCCGGACAGCGCGAGAACCACTTCGCCCCACACCCTCAGGGCCCGACCACCGGGCCCTCGTATTCCCTGCCGGTCATGGCCTTCTCCGGCAGGTCTCATTGCAATGAGCTTTCAAGTTGGCTCGTAAGTAGGGTGCACTCTGTGCACCATCTGGTTTTGTTGGTGCACAGAGTGCATCCTACGAAAAACAAATGCCATCTTGAATGCTTTAGCGAATACCTTCACGGTTTTTCTTCAAGAAAAAGACGCATCAACGGGGCGCTGGTGATACTTGTCACCAAGGCCATGACGATGAGGGCGACAAAGACCTCGTTGCTGATGAGACCGACTTCGTGAGCCAGGGTGCCGAGGATGATCTCCATCGCCCCCCTGGCGTTCAGGCCAAAACCGACCGCCATGGCCTTTTTGCCGGGCATTCCGCCGAGGCGCGCGCCAAGGCTTGCGCCGATCACCTTGCCGGCAAAGGCCAGGAGCAGGATCAGGAAGACGATGGCCGGGTCAAAATGCTTGATGAAATCGACCCGCAGGCCGATCGAGACAAAGAACAGCGGGGCAAAGAAGTTGGTGACGAACTGGTGCATGATCTCCCTCGCCTGTTCGCGCAGGTACACCGAATCGCCGATGGCCAATCCGGCGATGAAGGCGCCGAGAATGGCGTGGATATGGATGTATTCGGTGAAGGCGGCACAGAGCAGGCACAGGCCGAGACTGAAGGCGAGGACGCCGCCCGGCCAGGACAGTCTGGTCTGCATCCATGGCAAGGTGCGGTTGAGGACGTAGCGGCCGACGATGAGCATAAAGGCGGCGAAGGCGGCGATGGAGAGGATGCTTTGCAGCGGGCTGCCGCCGTTACTTTTGCCGACCAGCGACAGGATAAAGGAAAAGACGATCCAGCCGACGACATCGTTGAAGACCGCCGAGGCGATAATGACTGCGCCGATCTCGGTCTTCAGCAGCTTCATGTCGAGGAGGATCCTGGCGATGACCGGCAGGGCGGAGATGGCCATGGCGGTGCCGAGAAAGAGGGCGAAAAGAAAATGGCCCGGCCCGCTGCCGGTCAGGGAAAACCACTGGGGAAAATACCAAGCCAGGGCAAAGCCGGAGGCAAAGGGCAGGGTCATGCTGCCGATGCCAGTGGTTATCGCCACCCGGCCATGGCGCAGGAACAGGGAAAAGCGCAGCTCCAGGCCGGCGACAAAGAGCAGGAGGACCACCGACAGGGAGAAGATGGCATCAAGGGCCAGGGAAAAATCACGGTTTCCGGCAAAGGGGAAGACCGTCGCATACCATCCGGGGGCAATCGCGCCGAGCACCGTCGGGCCGAGTACCACGCCGATGATCAGTTCGCCCATGACCATCGGCAGGCCGATCTTTTTGCCGAATTCCGAGGCGATGCGCGACAGGATAAGCATGGTGCTTATCGCCAGGAGGAGGGTGACCAGATCGTTTGGGTGCAGTTTTGCCATTGTCACTCGCCAGGGGAATCAGGAGCCTTCGGCGAGGCGGCTATGGACAATGAGCATATTGCAGGGCAGGTGTTCGAGGATGTATTCCAGGTCGTGGGTGAAGATCCGGTCCATAAGCCGGTAGCGGCCGTCCGGGGAATTGATGACCAGGAGATCGGCATCGCATTCTTCGGCATAGCCGCGGATGGCAAAGCCCGGCCTGCCGAAGAGGACGGCTGTCTCCACCACCGGCCCGGTCTTGGGGGTGGCGGCGAGAAGTTCCTGGAGTTTTGCCTCACCGTTTTCGGCCAGATGTGCCTTCAGTTGGTCGTTTTCGTCGGTGGTGCTGTCGACGGCCATAACCATCGCCAGTCCTTCCGGGTCAACCTCGCGGACCGCGCGAATCTCCGGGGCGCCAACCCCGCCGGCAAAGTAGACGGCGGTATTGAGGGTGTGCGGAGTCTTCGGGTGGTCGACGCAGTCGACGACGACTTTGCGGAAGCTGGTGCCGCTGATTTCCGGTTCGGTCAGGAGGAGAATGGAACATTTGGCGCGGCGGCTGAGGCCCCGAGCTACCGAGCCCAGGTAATAGCGGAAGACGCTTTCCCGCCGCCGGGCCCCGAGGATGAGGAGATCGACCATATGCCCTTTACAGATTTCCAGGAGGGTGGTCACCGGATCGCCATTGCCCCAGATGATTTGTACCTCGCCGCCCATTCCCCCGTTGGCGCACAGCTCCCTGAGGGTCGCCTCCTTTTCCGGACTGCGTTTGCCGACATGGATGAGGAGCAGTTTCGCCTTGAAGGTATGTGCTAATTGCCGCGCCTCGCTCAGTACCCCTTCGAGCCGGGGGGAGAAGGCCAGGGCCACGGCAATGGTTTCAAAGGGATAGGGAGAGCGGCCTTTTAATCTGTTGGAGTCCATGGCGTTTATGAGGTTAGGGGATGTGGTGCAGGAGGTTGCCGCATCGTTGGGGTACTGAAAAGAGACTAGTCGTTCCCCCACTTCGCGACAAGCGAATTTTGACATTCGTTCGACAATGTCATATTGTCGGTGTAAGGGATGGTAACTTTGACTGATTATGTCTGCGGCCACGAGGAATTTTCCATGATACGACCAATAATTGCAGGCCTCGCCATGATTTTCGCTATCCTGGCCTTTGCCGGTGTTTCGCCTGCCGCGGCCGAGGGGCAACCGGGCGAAGACCTTGAGGCCCTCGTGGCCAGGGCCCTGGCCGACAACCCGGAGATCAAGGCCGGTGAGGAACGGGTGAGCATGGCCATGGAAAAGGCCGGTCAGGCCGGTTCCCTGGACGACCCGATGCTGATGTTGAAGGTGCAGAATGGCCTAATCCGCGACCCCTTCGCTTTTGACCGGGAGGCGGAAACCGCCAAGGTCATCGGAGTGAGTCAGGCCATCCCCTTTTACGGCAAGCGCGAGCTACGGCGGCAGGGTGCCGGCCGTGATGTCGATGTTGAGAAGCTGCGCCTTGCCGAACAGAAGCTTGAATTGCGGCGAATGGTCAAAGAGGCCTGGTACGGCATCTCGGCGGTTGACCGGGCGCTGGAGGTCCTGGAAAAAAACATCGGTGCCCTCGATGATCTGCTGCATTTTTCTGAAACCATGTACGGCGTCGGCAAGGGTCTGCAGCAGGACGTCCTCAAGGCTCAGCTGGAGCGCTCGAAGATGGAGGAGATGCGCATCGATCTGCAGCAGAAACGCCGCTCGCTGACCTCGGTACTCAATACCCTGGTGTACCGGCCGGTGGAGACGGTCATTCCGGCCATCGCGGAGTCGGCGATACGGCCTGTGACCCTTGATCAGGAAGCTCTTGAAAAGCTCGCCGAGGCCAACCGGCCGCTGCTGCAGGCCCAGGCGGCCCTTCTTGCCAAGAATCAGGCGAACCGCGATCTGGCCGACCGGGAGATCTATCCCGATTTCAACCTGTCCCTTGAATATATGCAGCGCGAGCAGGGGGAAATGAGCGCCGGTGACGATATGTACAGTGTCTCGCTGTCTTTTAATCTGCCGGTGCAGCACGGCCGGCGGCTGGCGATGATCGCCGAGGCCGGGGCGGAAAACCGCATGCTCCATGAGGAAGGACAGATGCTGCGCAACCGGATCCGCCTGGCGGTGGCTGAATCACTGGCGCGGCTTGAACGAAACCGGCGCTTGGCGGCCCTGTACAAGGATGGCCTTCTCGGCCAGGCGGCCAGTGTCCTGGAAACCACCATCGCCTCCTATCAGGCGGGTAAGACCGAGTTTATGAAGGTCCTCGACAGCCAGATGGCCCTTTTTAATCTGGAGCGGGAATACCACGATGCGGTGGCGGAGTATCAGATGCAAACGGCGGTGCTGGAGTCCCTGATCGGCACGGCCTTGTCGGGCAGCCTTGAATAGGGTGTATTGATAATGCTATCAGCTGAAGCACAAGGTGCACGGAGTGCACCCTACCTGTAGCCGCCGTTCATGGTTAAACGTAGGGTGCACTCCGTGCACCTGCAACTGCCTGGATAGCATGAGGAGATTTGTAGTGAAGATAATGAAACCAATACTAATTCTCGTCGCCCTTATCGTCGCCCTCGGTGGCGGCTACTGGTTTGGTCTGCAGCAAACTCCCAGCCGGGCTCCTGCCGAAAGCGGGCACGATCACGCCGGGGAGGTTGCTGAGACGGGGGCGAAGCAGCAGTATACCTGCGGCATGCATCCCTTTATCATCCGCGACGAGCCGGGGCTCTGCCCGATCTGCAATATGGAGCTGACGCCGGTCAAGCCCGGCACCACCGGTTCGCAGCCGCAGGCCCAGACGCCGGCCACGGTCAAACAGTGGCGGTCACCGATGGATCCGACCTATGTCCGCGACGCACCCGGCAAGGATTATATGGGCCATGACCTGGTGCCGGTAACTGAGGGCGGCGGGGGCGACGGGGCGATCACCATCGATCCGGTCACCGCCCAGAATATGGGGGTGCGCACCGAGCCGGTGGTTCGCCGGACGCTTGCCAAGACGGTCCGTACCGTCGGTCTCATGACCTATGAGGAGGGGCGGCAGTTCTCGGTGAACAGCAAGATAGAGGGCTGGATCGAGAAATTCTTCGTCAACCAGGAAGGCCAGACCATCAAGAAAGGCCAGCCGCTTCTGGCCATCTACAGCCCGGAGCTGGTGGCGGCCCAGCAGGAATATCTGCTGGCTCTGCGCAACAGCAAGAAACTTTCGGAAAATCCGGTGCCGGAGGTTGCGGAAAGCGCCCGGCGCCTCCTCGATGCCGCCCGTACCCGCCTGAAATACTGGGATATCAGCGATGAGCAGATTGCCGCCATTGAAAAATCCGGGCAGACGACCAAGACCCTCACCCTCTACAGCCCGCACAGCGGCATCGTCACGGTGAAGAAGGCCCTGGAGGGGATGCGGGTCATGGCCGGTGAGGAGCTGCTGCAGATCTCCGATATCTCGCGGATCTGGATCAATGCCGATATTTTCGAATACGAACTGCCCTGGGTGAAGGTCGGGCAGACGGCACGGGTGGAACTGCCCTTTGCCCAGGGCAAGGTCTATACCGGCCGGATCACCTATATCTACCCCTACCTGAAAAATGAGACGCGCACCGCCCGGGCGCGCATCGAGCTTGCCAACCCAGGTTTTGAGCTGAAGCCGGATATGTACGCCAATGTGCAGATCGACACTGAGGGAGTCAGCGGCGCTTTAGCCATCCCCAGCAACGCCGTGCTCAATTCCGGGGCCGGCCAGACGGTCTTTGTCGCCCTGGAGGGCGGCAAGTTTGCGCCGCGGCCGGTGACCACCGGTATCACCGACGATAACGGCTTTATCCATGTCCAGAGCGGCCTTGCGGAAGGCGAGTCGGTGGTGGTCTCGGCCCAGTTCATGCTTGATTCGGAGAGTTCGTTGCGTGAGGCGCTGCGCAAGATGACGGCGGCCCCGGTGGCCGCTCCGGCTCCGGCTCCGGCTGCGGCGACTGCTGCGCCTGCGCCGGAAAAACTCGATGATCTTTTCAAGTAGGGTTTACCGCGGAGAACGTCATGCTTGAAAAAATCATCAGCTGGTCGATGCGCAACACCTTCATGGTCATCCTCATGACCCTGTTTCTGGTCATCGCCGGGCTGTATTCACTGAAGAACACCCCGGTCGATGCCATCCCCGACCTCTCCGACGTCCAGGTCATCATCTACACCAAGTACCAGGGCCAGGCGCCGCAGGTGGTGGAAGACCAGGTCACCTATCCGCTGACCACCCAGATGCTCGCCGTCCCCGGCGCCAAGGTGGTGCGCGGCTACTCGTTTTTCGGCAGCAGCTTTATCTACATCATCTTCGAGGACGGCACCGACATGTACTGGGCCCGGTCGCGGGTCCTCGAATACCTCAACTACGTCTCCGGCAAATTGCCGCAGGGGGTGACCCCGGTCCTCGGTCCGGACGCCACCGGCGTTGGCTGGATTTACGAATACACCCTGCAGAGCAAACGCCATAACCTCCAGGAACTGCGCTCCATTCAAGACTGGTATCTGCGCTACGAGCTGACCTCGCTGGAAGGAGTCAGCGAGGTGGCAAGCCTCGGCGGTTTCGTCAAACAATATCAGGTGGCTGTCGATCCCAACAAGCTCATGGCTTACAATATCCCGATCACCGAGGTGATGATGGCCATCCAGAAGGCCAACCTCGATGTCGGCGGCGGCGCCATCGAGATGGGCGAGACCGAGTTTGTGGTGCGCAGCCACGGCTATATCAAAAACCTTGAAGACATCCGCAATATCGTCGTCATGAGCAGCAAGGACGGTACGCCGGTGCTCGTTAAAAACCTCGCCGAGGTGCGCTTGGGGCCGGAGATGCGCCGCGGTGTTGCCGAATGGAACGGCGAAGGGGAGACGGTGGGTGGCATCATCGTCATGCGTTTTGGCGAGAATGCCCTTTCAACCATTCAGCGGGTAAAGGACAAGCTTGAGACCCTGAAAACCGGGCTGCCGGAGGGGGTGACGATTCACACCGCCTATGACCGCTCCGGCCTCATTGAGCGGGCCATTTCTACCCTGCGGGAAAAACTTCTTGAGGAAAGCATCGTCGTTGCCCTGGTCATCGCCCTCTTTCTCTTTCATCTGCCGAGCGCCCTGGTGGCCATCGTCACCTTGCCGGTGGCCATCCTCATGGCCTTCACCATCATGTACGCCCAGGGGATCAACGCCAATATCATGAGTCTTGGCGGCATCGCCATTGCCATCGGGGCGATGATCGACGCGGCGATCATCATGATCGAAAACGCCCATAAACACCTGGAGCGCGACCGCGGCAAGAAGCCGCACGGGAGAATCATCCTTGATGCGGCGGTGGAGGTGGGGCCGACGCTGTTTTTCTCGCTCCTGGTCATCACCGTGTCCTTTGTGCCAGTCTTTACCCTGACCGAGCAGTCGGGGCGGATGTTCAAGCCGCTGGCCTTCACCAAGACCTACGCCATGGCCGCCGCCGCTTTTCTGTCGATCACCCTGGTGCCGGTGCTGATGGGCTGGTTTATAAGGGGCCGGATCAAGGAGGAAAAGGCCAACCCACTTAACCGGCTGTTGATCGCCATCTATCATCCCTTTGTCGATCTGGTGCTGAAGTGGCGAAAGACGACGCTCCTGCTGGCGCTTGCCGCCATGCTGTCCATTTCCTGGCCGCTGTCGAAGATGGGCTCGGAGTTCATGCCGGCCCTCTACGAAGGCGATCTCCTCTATATGCCGACGACCCTGCCCGGACTGTCGGTGACCAAGGCCAAGGAGATCCTCCAGCAGACCGACCGGATTATCCGCCAGTTCCCAGAGGTGGAGCACGTCTTCGGTAAGATCGGCCGGGCCGAGACGGCCACCGATCCGGCGCCGATGATGATGATCGAAACGACCATCACCCTGAAGCCGGAGGCGGAGTGGCGCAAGGTGGCCAGTAAGCGCTTCTTCTCGGAGTGGCCGGAGGGGCTGGAGGCAGTGAAAAAGCCCCTGCGCTGGCTGTGGCCCGAGCATCGGCCGATAACGGTGCCTGAACTGATCGACCGCCTGAACAGCGCCATCCAGTTTCCGGGGCTCACCAACGCCTGGACCATGCCGATCAAGACCCGTATCGATATGTTGTCGACTGGCATCAAGACGCCGGTGGGCATCAAGATCAT
Organism: Desulforhopalus sp.; assembly: GCA_030247675.1. Taxonomy (NCBI): domain Bacteria; kingdom Pseudomonadati; phylum Thermodesulfobacteriota; class Desulfobulbia; order Desulfobulbales; family Desulfocapsaceae; genus Desulforhopalus; species Desulforhopalus sp. The sequence goes on from JAOTRX010000002.1 coordinate 1,437,327, forward strand.
GGGTAACGATCTGGCGACCCTCAGCCGCATCGGTGAGGAGGTGGAGGCGGTGGTGCGCACCGTGCCGGGGACGCTGTCGGCTATCGCCGAACGGGCGGTGGGCGGCCGTTATCTCGATATCCGCATCGACCGCCTGAGTGCCGCTCGTTACGGCATTAACGTCGGGACCATTCAAGAGATTATCCAGACGGCGGTGGGCGGCATGTCGATCAGCGAGACGGTCGAAGGGTTGGAGCGCTATCCGATAAGTGTCCGCTATGACAGGGATTTCCGCAGCGATATCGATTCTCTGAAGCGGGTCCTGGTGCCGGGAGCGGGGGGACGGCACATCCCTCTTGAGCAGCTGGCGAGTATCTCGGTCAGCAGCGATCCGGACAGCATCAAGAGCGAGAACGGCCGGCGCACTGCCTGGGTCTACGTCGATATCAAGGATGTCGATGTCGGCAGTTATGTGCAAAGTGCCAAGGCGGCGGTGGCTAGCCATATCAAGTTGCCGCAGGGCTACAATATCGTCTGGAGCGGCCAGTACGAATATATGGAGAAGGCCCGGGAGCGACTGCTGGTGATCATTCCGCTGACGATACTGATTATCTTCGTCATCATCTACATCAACACCGGCAGTCTGATGAAGACCGGCATTGTCTTTCTGGCCGTACCGTTCTCCTTGGTGGGGGCCTTCTGGTTCCTCCATCTACTTGGCTACCATCTGTCGGTGGCGGTGTGGGTCGGGCTTATTGCCCTGGCGGGCCTTGATGCCGAGACCGGCGTGGTCATGCTTCTCTATCTCGATCTGGCCCATAAACGCTGGCAGGACAAGGGGCGGATGGTCACCCGCGGCGATCTGGCGCAGGCCATCCACTATGGGGCGGTGCAGCGGATTCGTCCGAAGGTGATGACCATTGCCGTCATCATCGCCGGTCTTTTGCCAATCATGTGGAGCCACGGTGCCGGGTCGGATGTCATGAAGCGCATCGCCGCGCCGATGGTCGGTGGAGTCGTTACCTCGGGACTCATGGAATTGCTGGTGTATCCGGTGATATTTTATATCTGGCGGGGTTGGCGGTTGCAGAAAAGCACGGTGGCCACGACCGCCCAGGAGGAGTAGGGTGCATTTCATGCACCCTTAACCGTTTTTTCTTTAATAAGTATCTCAAGGAGTTGTACATGAAACGCGGAATTTTGATTCTTTCACTACTTGCCCTTCTCACCCTGCCGGCCTATGGCATGGCCCAGGATCACAGCGCCCACGGCGGGCAGAGCGGTAAGGCTGCCCCGGCCGCCCCCCAGAGCGGTCATGAGGCGATGATGCACGGCGGCGCCATCATGCTTCCGGAGCTTACCGTCGATGGTGTCAAGGGCATGGTCCACCTGATGGACACCGGTGCCATGATGGCCAAGATGGGCAAAAAGGAGAACTACCACTTTATGGTCGCCTTTAGCGAGGCAGCCACCGGCAAGGCAATCTCCCAGGGCAGCGTCGCCCTGAAGATAACCGGACCGGGTGAGGCCAAGGCCGGTGAGCCGCTGGCCCTGATGGCCATGGCCGGTCAGTTCGGCGCCGACATCAGTCTGCCCGGCAAGGGCCTCTACACCCTGGAAGTCGGCAGCAAGCTGGCCGACGGGGCGAAGCGGCAGTTTAAATTTCAGTATACGGTGAAGTAAGCGGGAGTTTGTCGGAGGGGGCTTTGCACGTCATCTGTTTTGATGATGGTGCGTGGAACGCACCCTCCGAAAAAATCATGCCATCTGTTCCCTGAGGTGGCGGTTGCCCATCATTGACAACGGTACTGGAAAGCCGTACTGTAAAACCAGACGACTATTCCAGACAAGGAGGCAACAATGCTTGAAACGACCGCTAATGAGTTCCGAAAAACGCTCAAGGAAAAAGTCGATAGCTGTATCAAAAACCACGAGGTTTTGCGGGTAAAACGGAAAAACGGCGAAAATTTCGTTATTCTCGGCGAGGACGATTGGTCAGCTATCGAAGAAACGCTGTATCTTAATCGGGTTCCCGGCCTGGTGGAAAGCATTCATGCCGCTGCATTGGAACCGCTCGCTGAAGGGACGCCCCTTGAAAGGATTGACTGGTGAGCTGGACGGTCATTCTTTCGAAAAAGGCAATCAAGGATATCGAGAAACTAAAGCAGGCCGGTCTTGCCTCTGCAGCGAAGGACTTGCTGCATCTGCTGCAGACTGATCCCTTTGTCACGCCTCCCCGCTGTGAAAAATTGGTGGGCAATCTCCAGGGTTTCTATTCCAGAAGAATCAATATTCAGCACAGACTTGTCTATGCCGTCGACAAAAATGCTCGAACGATTCACGTCCTGCGGATGTGGTCGCACTACGAGGAGTAGTGCGCGTCGCCTCCCTCGTTTTCCCTTTGCGACACACTGAAATACATCAGACCATCCGCTCTCGCACATGGCGGCGATAGGATTCGTAGTCACCTTCGTGGATGCGCATTTCGCCATGGTCGATCTCCATGACCCTTGTCACCAGCGACCGAAGGAAATGCCGATCGTGGCTGACGAGAATAACGGTGCCTTCAAATTTCTGCAGGGCGGCGAGGAGGACCTCCCGCGACTGGATGTCAAGATGGTTGGTCGGTTCGTCGAGGATGAGGAAGTTAAGGGGGCGTCCGAGGAGGCGCGCCAGGATGATCCGGCTCTTTTCGCCGCCAGACAGTGTGCTGATGCGTTTGTCGACATCGTCGCCAGTAAAGAGGAAGGCGCCACAGAGGTTGCGGATGACACCGATGTTCTCAAGAGGCATGACCTCCTGCACCGCCTCGAAGACCGTCTGCGTAGGGCTTAAGATATCCATGGCGTGCTGGCTGAAATAGCCGATCGTGACACCGGCGCCAATCAGTACCTGGCCTTCGCTCGGTTCGGTATTGCCGGTGATGACCTTGAGAAGCGTCGATTTGCCGGCGCCGTTGACGCCGACCACGGCAATCTTCTCCAACCGCCGCACCGTGCCGTGCAGGCCGCTGAACACCGGAATGACCCGGCCATCGTGGCCGGTCCAACTCTTGCCGAGGTTTTTCAGGTGCAGGACATCGTCGCCGGAGCGCGGCGGCACGGGGAAGTCAAATTTCATGACCCGCTGCTCAGGTGGCAGGACGATGCGTTCGATCTTGTCGATCTTCTTTACCCGCGACTGCACCTGCGAGGCGTGGGAGGCCCGGGCGGCAAAGCGGGCGATGAATTCCTCTTCTTTAGCGAGCATCTCCTGCTGGCGTTTGAAGCTCGCCTGGAGTTGCTGGCGGCGGATCTCCCGCTCCTGCTCGTAAAAATCGAAGTTGCCGCTGTAGGTGGTGGTCGTGCCGTTGGCCACCTCGACAATGCGGCTGACGATCTTGTTCATAAACTCCCGGTCGTGGCAGGTCATCAGCAGGGCGCCTTTGAATTCCGTGCGCAGCCATTCCTCCAGCCAAAGAATAGATTCGATATCGAGGTGGTTGGTGGGTTCGTCAAGGAGCAGGACGTCCGGGTTGATGGTCAGGATCTTGGCCAGGGCGATGCGCATCTTCCAGCCGCCGCTGAATTTCTCAACCGGCGCTTGAAAATCGTCAGGGGAGATCCCGAGACCGGTGAGCACCGCCTGGGCTCGCGGCTCAAGATCGTAGCCACCGCGCTGCTCAAATATTTCCACCGCCTCGCCGTAGCGTTCCAGCAGCTCGGCCATGGCCGCGTCGTCCATCGGTTCGGACATCGCCGCCTCCATCTCCCGCATTCTCACACCCAGAGCGACGATATCGCCGGCCGCCGACATGACCTCGGCGAGAACCGTTCTCCCGGCCATGTCACCGACATCCTGGGAAAAATAGCCGATAACGGTCTTTTTCGAGCAGGAGATCTCGCCCTTGTCCGGTTCTTCCTCGCCGGTGATAAGGCGGAAGATGGTGGTCTTGCCGGCGCCGTTCGGGCCGACCAGACCGGTGTGGGTGGCGGGGAGGATCTGCAGACTGGCGTTTTGCAGGAGAATCCGGCTGCCGTGCTGTTTCTGGATGTTGGTAAGATGAATCATGGCTCTCGGTGTCGGTGAGGGGGGAAAGTGTTGAGACGGGCTGCCCCCTGTAACCCAAGGGATGTCATACCCTTATACCCTTGTGGTATAAGTGCCTTGGTGGTGTTATCAATAAAGTATTTCCCGACTCACTTCCTTGTTTTTCTGACAGTTCTTTATGAGTAAGGCGCAAAAAAGGCCGGAAGTTAACACGATAGGCGGTGTCGATGCAAGGGCTAATTGTAATTCAGCGCGGCGGCCACTTGAGAGGCAGGCTTGATTGGTTTGCGCTGTCCGGCCGACTCGGCTTGATGGGGAAACCCACCTGGCCGATTTGGTTTTGTTTGTTGGTCTCGTTGATATAGGGGAGGATGACCGGCACCATGCCCTTCAGGACCTGGAGGGGCAGGGCGGAGGTAAAGCTGAAAGCGGTGGCCGATTTGCCGCTGACAAAGGCGGTGAGTACCCCGAAATGGCGGTCGCCGAGGTAGAAGACAAAGGTCGCGGTGCGGTTTAAGGCCTTTGATGAGGTCTTCGCCCCGGCGGTGCCGGAGGAGAAGATGCGGTTGTCGCCGGTGCCGGTTTTGCCGCCGATCGGCAAGGGGCTGCCGTCCGCCTGCTGGAAGCTGTTCAACAGCCGCCTGGCGGTGCCTTCGCTGACCACCTTGCCCATGGTTTCCTTGACGATCCGCGCCACATCGGGGTTGAGCACCTGCTGCGGTTGCGGCGGCGGTGGCTCGACGATGGTCTCATAGGGGGTGTCTTTGGCGAACTCCACCCTGGTGAAACGGTGGGTGGGATAGCGTTTGCCGTTGTTGAGGAGGATGCCGATCAATTCGGCCAGCGCCGCCGGCCGGTCGCCGGAGCTGCCGAGGGCGGTGGCCAGCGACGGCACCAGTTGCTCAAAGGGATAGCCGAGGTTGGCCCAGCGTCTGTGGATATCGGAGAAGGCGTCGATCTCAAGGACGATCCGCACCCGCGAATCCCTGGCGTTTTTGGCCTTGGTGCGTAGCAGCCAGCCGTAGACCTCGCGGCGGACCTCGGCACTCTTTTCCATGGCGTCCTTCTGGGATTTTACCCCGGGTTGTTGCAGGTAATCCAGGAGCCAGAGCTCCAGGGGATGGAGGGCTGCCAGGTAGCCGAGATCCTTGAGATTGTAGGCTCCTGGCTTGTATTTCTCGTACATTGTCGACAACTTGGACTCGGTGGCCGCCTCGGCACCGGGCAGTTCCTCCTTGATAAAACGGACAAAGGTTGCCTCATCGGCCTTGGGGAAGAGGTGGCGGTGGATGATGGCCAGGCGCAATGGTGTCGGGTGCATCCCGGACAGGAGGGTTTCGAGACGCTCCTGGGAATTCTGGCCCTGGTATTTTTTCCAAAAGCGGCCAAGAAAGACCCGGCTTTCGGTGTCGATGAATTTGTCGAGCACCTCCTTACGCCGCGGGTCCTTGTCGTCAACGAGGACCTTGCGGTTGTTTTCCCATTGGGCGGAGCGGGTGGCGCTGACGATGTCGCGCATGATTCGCACGAAGGGCAGGTTGATGGAGTTCTGCAGGGCCTCGGTGACGGTGACGACGCGGCTGTCGTCCTCCTTGCGGAAGTTGCCGAAGACGTGCAGGCCGCCGCCGGTGAAGAATTGTTCCTCCGGGTTGGCCGAGTAGGTACGCTCCATGGCCAGCCGCAAGAGGGTACGGAGCGGCAGCATCGGATCTTCCCGGAGCTGATCGCAGACCCAGGTGGAGAGTACATCTGGACGCTGCTCGGCGAATTCATCGAGCTGTTCCGGGCTGAGCTTGGCGACCTCTCCATACAGTTCGGCGATGATTTCCAGGTAGGTGACCAGGGTGCGCAGCTTGGCGGTGGAACCGAGTTCCAGCTTGCTGCCCTCGTTGATGTCAAAAGGCGTTTCCGTGGTGTCGGTCTGCACCCGCACCACATTACCGGCCGGGGTGCACTCAAAGAGGGTAAAGCTGTAGGCGAGGGCTGCCGCCTGGTCCGGGGCCAGCAGGTATTTGCCGACCAGGCCCATGGCCTCGGCGCCAGTGGGCATCTCAAGGGTCTTGAGGTACCAGCTGACCTCCTCCTGCAATTTGCTGTTGAGGGTGGCGTTCACCGTCATGTCCATCCGGTCAAGATCGTAGAGGGAGGCGTCGAAGAGGCTGCTGAGGCGGTTGCGGACGACGTTGACCCCTTTATTGATCTCCACCTGTGGCGCCGCCGAGTTGGCCGAGAAATTGCGGAAGACCAGTGGCTGGGTCTGCACCGCCTCGCTGAGGGCCGGTTCGATAAAACCACCCTGGGCCAGGAGCCGTGCGTAGCTGTTGCTGAGCAGCGCCAGTTCGCTGTGGCCCTTGACGAGGTAAAAGGATGGGCGGCGATGGGCGATCATCAGGCTGATCACCTGCTTGAGGGCCTTGGCCTGCTGTTCAAGGGCGGTCCCCGTGGCATTTTTCAGCTGGAGGAGGCGGTTCAGCTCGGCAAACTCGGCGCCGTACCAGACGAAGAGACCATCGCCCAGGCCAATCACCTCGCCGGCGCCGGGCGCGGCCGATAGCGGCACGGAGTTGACATAGTCGAGAACCAGTTGCTTGCGGAAGGCCGAGGTGTCCTCGCCGCCCCGGTAGGCGCGGACGCTGGCCGAGGCCATCTGGTAGAGTTTGTCGGTGATTGACGAGGTGATGCCGCTGTCGGAATGGCGGAATTTCTCGGTCTGGGTAGCGAGCGTGCTGCCGCCCATGGAGGGCAGGTTGATATTGACCAGCTCGCCGGTCTTCACCATGACCGCCTTGGAAAACCGGCCCCAGTCGACGGCGGGGTTGACCTTTGGATATTTATCGGACAGCAGGTCGCGGTTTTCAATAAAGAGCAGGGCCTGGACCACCGGCTGAGGGATGGCGGCAAAATCGGCATAGACCCGTTTCGGGTTGGTCATCCGGTACATCGTCTGCTCGGTTGCATCAAGGATATGCAGGCCGGCCTGGCTTTTTTCGCTGTAGGGGATGTTGAAACCATAGGTGGCGTAGGCGCGCAGCTCGTCACTGACCCTGACCTGGCTGACTATTTCCATGCCCTTTTGCTTGAGTTTTTCGGCCATCGCCGGCAACTGAACGTAGCCGAGGCGGAGGTCGTAAGGGCCTTTCTTCGGGAAAACGATGGAGTCACTCGGGCCTTTCGCCGTCTGGTAGTTGAGCTTTGCCGCAAAGGCGCTGATGTATTTGGCCTGCAGGGTAGAGGTCTGGGTTTCGTAGTAGATCGCGGCAGAGCAGGCCAGGGCAATGATGAAGGTGAAAAACAGCAGCAAGGGCCACCAGCGCCGTGGTTTGTCCGGCCCCACCCGGCGCCGGCTAGGGGACTTTGGCGTCTTTTCGCCTTTTCGGCCGGGCAGCGTCTGGTCCGGACGGTCGATGGCGATGTCTTCCGGTTGCCGTGATGAGCCGTCACCAGAGGTTCTGATCGGCGTCCTCGATGGTGGGAAGATCCGATGGCGGGGGCGGCCGTCTATCGGTATGTTGAGTTCTTCGGGAGGGCTGGTCACTGCCGGAATGCTGGTGTATCCGAGGTTGGTGCTGCCGTCCTCGGTTGTATTGATTGTAGTCTTAGCCTGACAGGCGGAAGACCCGGTGTTTTTGTCATAGCCTGCTGCGAAGGTCGAAAATGATGGTGAAGCAAGGCCTCTTTCTCCTGCCTTATGCTCTTGCCGACTGGGGCCATCCTACCGAGTTTTCCCTGCCCAGTCAAGGTATCCCTTCCCTACGGTCCAGGGTTTACTCGTCCGGGAAAAGCAAAAAGGCCACTCCTGCGAAGGAGTGGCCATTTCTTGCTAGTGCCTGAAAAATTAATACATTTCTCAGGGTACGACGCCCATTTTATAGAGGGCAGCCGCAGGTATTGTCGTATTAACGGATGAACAGCATCTCCTGGTAGGAGGGCAGCGGCCAGAGATCGTCGGCGACAACGGTTTCCAGGGCATCGGCATAGCCGCGGACGGTCTTCATTGACGGCAGCACCTTGTCGCACATGAACTTGGCATGAGCCAGGGTGTCTCCACCCTCGTGGGCCATCAGTTTTTCAAGTTTATCCACCTCGGCCTGCATGGCGCGCAGCTTGGTGGTGACGTCTTCCAGAGTAAACATCTTGAAGTCGTGACCGATGATCTTGAGGCTGTTGCAGGTCTCGGCAAGCTGGCCCTGGTAGCGCATTGCCGCCGGGAAGATGATGGTGCGAGCCATGCGGATCACCAGATTGGCTTCGGTGGTCACGGTCTTCACATACTGTTCAAGATAGATCTCCTGGCGGGACTTGAGCTCGGCCTCGGTGAGGACGCCGTATTTGGTGAACAGCTCGATGGTTTCCTTGGCGGACAATACCGGTAAGGCTTCCGGGGTAGTTTTCAGGTTTGCCAAACCGCGTTTCTTGGCCTCTTTGTGCCATGCCTCGGAGTAGCCGTCGCCATTGAAGATGACCGCGTCGTGCTTCTTCATGATGTCCTGCAGAACCTTCTGGACACCCTCATTGAACTGGGTTTTGTTTACCTTGCCGAGTTTTTCCAGCTCGGTTGCCACGAAGTCGAGGGACTCGGCCATCATGGTGTTCAGGGCAACCTGCGCACCGGCAATCGAATGCGAGGAGCCGACGGCGCGGAACTCAAAGCGGTTGCCGGTAAAGGCAAAGGGGCTGGTGCGGTTACGGTCGCCCGGATCCATCGGCAGCGGCGGCAGGGTGTCGACGCCGATATTCATCACGCCCTTCTGCTTGGAACTCTTCACCTCGCCCTTCTTGATCTGCTCGAAGACATCGGTGAGTTGTTCGCCGAGATAAGCGCTCATGATGGCCGGGGGGGCCTCATTGGCACCGAGACGATGATCATTGGAGGCGGAGGCGACGGTGGCCCGCAGCAGTGGGCCGTACTTGTGCAGGGCGCGGATGGCGGCGGCACAGAACAGCAGGAACTGGGCGTTGGCATGTGGGGTGGCGCCCGGATCGAAGAGGCAGCCCAGCTCGGCGTTGCCGATGGAATAGTTCAGGTGCTTGCCGGAGCCGTTGATGCCGGCGAATGGCTTCTCGTGCAGCAGGCACATCATGCCGTAGCGCTTGGCGACGGTGCGCAGGGTGGTCATAACCAGTTGGTTATGATCGGCGGCGAGGTTGCCCTGCTCATAGATGGGGGCGATCTCGAACTGGCTGGGGGCCACCTCGTTGTGACGGGTCTTCACCGGTACACCGAGCTTAAAGAGTTCGTTTTCCACTTCCATCATAAAAGAAAGGACCCGGCGGGGAATGACGCCGAAATACTGGTCCTCAAACTCCTGGCCCTTGGCGGACGGGGCACCGAACAAGGTGCGGCCGGCCAAGAGGAGATCGGGGCGGGAGAAGAAGAAGTTACGGTCGATGAGGAAGTATTCCTGCTCGGGGCCGGCATAGGCGGTGATGGGAAGTTTGGTGGTGACGCCAAACAGCTTCAGGACGCGCTTGGCCTGGGTGTTCAGGGCCTGCAGTGAGCGCAGCAGCGGGGTTTTCTTGTCGAGGGCCTCGCCAGTCCAGGAAACGAAGGCGGTGGGGATACACAAAAAGGTACCGTTCGGGTTTTCAAGGATATATGCCGGGCTGGTGACATCCCAGGCGGTGTAGCCACGGGCCTCGAAGGTGGCACGCAGGCCGCCGGAGGGGAACGAAGAGGCATCGGGCTCGCCCTGGATGAGCATCTTTCCGGAGAATTCGGCGACAGCGCCGCCGTCACCGTCCGGCACTAAAAAGGCATCGTGTTTCTCGGCGGTCATGCCGGTCAGCGGGTAAAAGACGTGGGTGAAATGGGTTGCGCCCTTCTCGATGGCCCAGTCCTTCATGGCATTGGCCACCACGTCAGCGACGGTTGCGTCAAGTTTTTCGCCGAAGGTGATGGTGTTTTTCAGTGATTTATATACATGCTTGGGAAGACGTTCCTTCATGACCTTGTCGTTAAAGACGTTGGATCCAAACACGTCAGTGGGCTTGCTTTCGCTGAAGTTCAACGGGGTTTGGGATGGCTTGTAGCTGATGATTGCCGAAATGGCGTTCAGACGGGCTTGGATTCCACTCATGATGCGTTCTCCGATATGGGTTTAAAAGCGGTTTTTACTACAGACATGTATCGAAAAAAAATAAACATACAAAAAACGATACAAAAATGTAAAACATCCATCATAATTTTTCAACCTAAAAATTGGCCGAAATGCAATTTGTTGCTCTTATTTGCAGTCTTTTACCTGCCGAGGCCGGATTTTCTCCCTCTTTTAGGGCCTCCAACCTGGAAAAATGAGGAATTTACCTGCAGATCTGTCGAAAATTGTGCTTTTATGGGAATGTCGGGATTTCGAAGGGAATGAGCCTTGCGCAGAAGGGAGGTCGTCTAGGTATCCGTATTGGGTGGTGGTGTTTATGCTGCGGGGGGGCGGAAGCGAGACAATTCTCCACTTCCGCAAATTTTCTTCATCGTATTCGCTTTTGCATTCAAGATTGTATTTGTTTTTCGTAGGGTGCACGGAGTGTACCCTACTTGCGAGCCAACTTGAAAGCTCATCGGCCTTAAAATCGATAGGTCATGAACAGTCCGGTGGTCAATTTCTCGGTGTCATAAAAGGTAATGCTACCGTCACCCCGGGAATAGCCGACGAGGCCTTGCGCCGCCCACCCTTCAAGGCCGAAGGGGGCGGCGTAGCTGATCATCATTGTGCCTCCGTAGCCATTGGTTTCCCTGGTCTTGGCAAAGACCGGGTCCTCTTTGTCATACTCTGTATAGCTGTAGGTAATCTTTGGCAGGAAAGAGAGCCGGTCTATGGTGTATCGGCCCTGTACCGTCATTCTGCCTTTTTGGAAGGAGTTACTGTCTCCTTCGTAGTTCCCGGAGAGATAGGACAATTCGCCACGGAGATCGAAGGTTTTTGCGCGAAGGAAGGTGTAGCCACAGGTGATGCCAAAGACCTCGCCATCGCGGGCAAGATCGGGAAAGAGACCGGCAAGCAGATCATCCTCGGTATCGTCGTTCATGTAGACCGCGGAAAGTCCAAGAGGCGAACCGAGAATGGCGGTGAACCCGATCTTTGCCCCTACCTTTGCGACCGAGGTGGAATCTCTACCGACACCCAGGGCATAGGGGTTCTGCCAGGCGCGTTCAAAGGGGGAGTATATGGCGGCAGCCTCAAAGATGCCAAGAGTGGCTACCGGCAGGGCTGCCCCGAGGCTTAGGGCAAAACCACCGAATTCCTCATTACCCGGATCGCCTTTGAAGAAGACCCTGGTGCCGCCGTCAAAGGTATAGGTCATAGAGGGCAGTACAAAAGGCATGACTTCGGTTTCCATGTCAGCCGCTCCATTCAGGTCGGTCAAGCGCTTCTCCGATCCTTTCGGGTCGAGATTGTCGGCGGTGTTGACCATGAACAGGCCCATACCGATGTTTCCGGAAAACCCCGATGCTTTGGTTTCAGCAGCCACAACCGGAGTGACACAGTAGAATAAAGGCAGGATGGACACGGCAAGATACAACTTTTTCATGATAACCTCATTTGGGGTCGGAATATGCAACAATTCCCGGGGAGCGTATGTCGACAAGTTCACCTCAATCGGGGGCGATTCTGCGGGTGGCCAGCAGGTCCTTGATGAAGTCAAAACTGCCCGGTCTGGCCGCCAGTTGCGCCTCAATCAGGGCTGGCAGGGCATTGATCCGGCGAAGCAGGACTGGTTGCGGCCAGGGATATATCCCAAGATCGGTGAGGAATTGGCTGGCGGCAAGAAGAAATTCGGCGGACTCAAGCGGCGTGTCGGTTTTAAATATTCCTTCGTCGCATCCCTGCTTTATCAATGCCGCATAAAGCGGTGCCTGACTGGTGATCATTTTGGCGAGCAGGCGGAGATGCATACCGGTGTTTCCCGGCTGGTGCAATCGTTCGATGACCTCGGGGTCATGGTCGTCGCTTGCGCTTCGTTCAATGAAAAAGCGCATGCGGGACAAGGCATCGCCCGTCGAGGACTGGTGCAGGAGGTGCATTTTATTCAGCATACCGGCCACCATGCAATCCAGCACGGCTTCCAGCAACTCCTCCTTTGAGGCAAAATAATGATAGATGGTCCCTTTGGCGATGCCGAGGTGGGTCATGATATCTTTCATCGTGGTGCTGTCGTAGCCTTTGTGCAGAAAAAGGACCCTTGCCGCCTCGACAATCTCCTCGCGCCGTTCCTCCGGCTTTTTGGTTATTCGGACCATACGGCCTCAAGCAGGTCATCGAGGGATTGGAAATGGCAGAGTAATTCGTGCTCCGGAGCGTGCAAGGTATCCGAGAGATCTTTCCAGGTAGTGGCTTCGAAGCCTTGCCGTTGAAACAGCCGGCGGGCCGCAATCAGAATGCGGGCCCGTTCCAGGCGATTGATCTGTATTCTGCTTTCCATCTTCATTCTCCTTGCCGGTATTGATCTTGTGAAAGACACAATAACCTGTCGACCGACCGTCGGTCAATAAAAAAGTTGACTTACTGCACCGGGCAACTTGTAACAAATGAAGGCACTGACTTGGTGTGATCAATATGGGCCACCGGCGATCTGTCCGGGGGGAGCGGCAGATCGCCGGTGGGGGAGGCAGGTTGCAAGAGAGAGGTTAGAGATTAGCGGGCAAATAATTTGCTGAACTCCCCGAGTCCTTCCTTCTCCAGGTCGGCCACGGGAATGAAACGCAGTGCCGCCGAATTCATGCAGTATCTGAGTTTTGTCGGTGCCGGTCCGTCGTCGAAGACATGGCCGAGATGGGAGTCGCCTTTTTTGCTGCGCACCTCGGTCCGCACCGAGAACAGATGCCGATCTTCCTTCGTTACTATATTGTCCTCAACCAGTGGTCGGGTAAAACTCGGCCATCCGGTGCCCGAGTCATATTTGTCGAGTGAGCTGAAAAGCGGTTCGTTTGAGACGATATCAACGTAGATTCCCGCCTCCTTATTGTCCCAATACTGATTATTAAAGGGTGGCTCCGTGCCGTTTTCCTGCGTCACCTGGTATTGCAAGGCGGTCAGGCGTTTTTTCAAGTCGTCTTTGCCAGCTTGTCTGTCCATGGTGTTTTTACTCCAGTCAATGCTTTTAAGAAAGTCATCCCTGCCCGAACGGCTTCGATAAAATGAATAGCGTACCGGATTCTTTTTGTAATAATCCTGGTGATATTCCTCGGCAGGATAGAAGGTGGTGTATGGCAGGACCGGGGTGACCAGCGGGCCCTTGAAAATCCCCTTGGCAGCAAGATCTGCCTTTGATGCCTCGGCCAAGCGTCGCTCCTCATCGGTAGTGTAGAAAATGGCAGTCGAATATGCATGCCCCCGGTCAACGAACTGGCCTCCGCCATCGGTCGGATCCACCTGTTGCCAAAATACGTCAAGGAGTTGCCGGTAGCTGGTTTTTTTAGGGTCGTATGTGATTTCAACCACTTCGATATGTCCGCCGTTAACGTAGTTTTCGTAGGTCGGAGTTTTCGATGTGCCGCCGGTGTAGCCGGAGACCACTGATACAACCCCATCCAGCTGTTCAAAGGGTTTTTCCATACACCAGAAGCAGCCGCCGGCAAACATTGCCCTGGCCAGCTCTCCGCCGGTTTGCGATTGTGGCACGGTTGCCGCAACCGGTCTGATTAATTGATCGGCGATTGTCGTCGCCATCGCAGTTCCTGTCAGAATCAGCAGGATGAGTATATATGTTTTCATTGTTCACCTCGATATTTGGATTACCGTTGTCACTTGTTTCCCCCTGCAATCACCTGGAATTGCCGGAGCCTTTGCCGTCTTTTGCCGGCGGGATGGTGCGAATATAGGTATCGGCTTTTTTCAGGCTGTCCTCCATCTCATGGACCTGTATTTTCTTTGGGTCGAAGACGACTGTATTGATTTCATTTGTGCCATGCCATCCCCTGTCTACCCGTATAACGCCATCGCGCCCATCCAGGGCGCCCTTGCCGACGTCGTATCAGGCGACTGCGAAGGTTGCCTCCTGCAACTCGGCCAAGGATTTTGCAACGGAAAAACAGAGGGGGATTCCCAGGCCGAGGAGCAATATCGCTACAATTCGTGCGTGTCGATTCATCGTCGGACTCCTTTTTACAGATGAGAATGATTTCATGACTGGGCCTTTCCGAAGGCAACCTGCCTGCCGGAAAGGCTTCCTCTTGTCTGTAACAATAGAGGCTCGATGTAAAGGGTCAATAAAGGGAATGTAAAGATTCGGTAAAGAGACTGCTCAGGCGGGAAGGGTAAACCAGATGTGGGTTTCGTCATGGCTGCTTGTGGCGCCAACCGCACCACCGTGGGCCTCGATCAGCTCTTTGGTGATGGCAAGACCTATCCCCGCGCCGCCGGCGTCACGGGACCGCGACCGGTCGGCGCGGAAGAAGCGTTCGAAGATAAAGGGCAGGTCTGCCGGGGCAATGCCCGGACCACTATTGCAGAAATCGACCTTTATGCCGTCCTTCACCCGGCTTATGGATATTTGCACCCGGCCGTTTGCCGGTGTGTATTTACAGCAGTTATCCAGGAGATTCTGCAGAGCCTGCAGGAGTTTGTCACGATCCGCTGAGACAGTGGTTCCGTCGCTTCCTGCGATGCTGATACTGATATTTTTTTTCTGGAAGTTGGGAAGGTGCAGTTCCGTCATCTGGCTGACGAGACCCGTCAGCAGAATCTCTTCGCGTTTCAGGTATGCCCTGGCCGCATCGGCGCGGGCAAGTTGCTGCAGGTTGTCGACGAGGTGAACCAGCCTGAGATTTTCCTGCTGCAGCATCTGCAGGGTTTCAGGCGAGGGCGGTAGTATGCCGTCGTTCAATGCCTCAAGGTATCCCCGCAGATTGGTCAGGGGGGTACGCAGCTCATGGGCCACATCGGCAACCATGGCCTTTCGCAGTTGTTCGATCTTGCCGAGTCTGTCGGCCATATTGTTGAAGGCTACGCCGAGCTGACCCACTTCGTCGCTGGTGGTGATCTCGGCACGCAGGGAAAAATTGCCGGCGGCGACTTCTCTGGTTATGGCGGTCATCTGCGAAAGCGGTCTGAGAACCCTGCGGGTGAGGAGGTAGCTGAGGACGAAGGCCATGCCAAAGGCGGCGATAGCGGCCCACACCAGGTATTGATGAATGGAGGTCAAAAACATCTGATGGATGTCGTTGGGTGAGACATCATAGATCTTCATCAATTCCATGAAATATTGGGCGGCAAGTTTGTCTATGGCCAGCCAGACCACAAGGAAGATGACGGCGATTACCGGGAGGATGTTGGTCAGCAGCAGTTTCCAGAGCAGGCGGTTCTGCATCCCCTCACTCCTCGTCTGCTTCGGCGAACCGATAGCCAAACCCGCGGACAGTGACAATCCGCTTCGGATTGGCGGGATCGTCCTCGATCTTCTGCCGGAGCTTGCCGATGTGGACATCGATGACCCGGTCGATAACCGTCTCGCCGTGTTCGTAAAAACGCTCCAGCAACTCGTTTCGCGAAAAGACGCGTCCCGGCGAGGACATGATGGTCTGCAGCAGTTTGTATTCTGAAGAGGTCAGGTTTACCGGGGCACCGTTAAGGCTCACCTTGTGCTTTTCCTGATCAAGGACAAGTCTGCCATGCCGGATAATTGATTTTTCCGGCGCCGGAGGCGGCTGCACCCGGCGGAGTATTGCCTTGACCCTTTCCACAAGTTCGCGCGGGCTGAAGGGTTTCACCACATAATCGTCGGCCCCGAGAGAAAGCCCCATCACCCGGTCAATCTCTTCCTCGCGGGCGGTCAGCATGAGAATCGGCACCTCGGAAAACTTGCGAAGCTGCCGGCACACCTCCCAGCCATCGATCTTCGGCAGCATTACATCAAGAATAACGAAACCAGGTTTTCGGAGGCGCGCCTGGCGCAGGGCCTCTTCACCGTCATAGGCGGTAATGGTGGAAAAACCTTCGCGTTGCAGATATGTTGCCACCAAGGTTGAGGTGTTCTGATCGTCTTCAACGATGAGGATGGGGCTGCTGAGGGTAGACATTGGACACTCTTCCTGTCACTCGTTTGTATCTGCTTTAACTCTTAAAAGACGCTTCATGCGGATGGACTTTTTCCTGTCGCCGCCCACCAGCCGCCGCCAAAGATGTTTCATCGCCAGGTTTGTTGTATGCAGCACGGCAATGGTCCGACCTCCTCGCCTCTGGTCGGCTATTATACTCCCTTCGTCTTTTTTGCCAGCCGGGCATCAAACTTTTCCTTATTTATGACGAAGCGCTCATGTTTGCCACGGGCGATAAGGTCGAAGTTGTCGTGCGCTTCAAACTCAAACACCAGGCGTCGGCCATCCACCTCAATGAGTTTGACCGTGGCGGTTACGTCCAGGCCCGGAGGTGTGGCGGCAATGTGGCTTGCATCGATATGACTTCCCACGGTTTGTTCCGCCGGCCAGTCGAGATGCGGATTCACCGCCTGGATACACGTCCACTCGATAAGACCCACCATGAATCCAGTGGCAAAGACCTGCGGCATAACCTGGAGTTCAGTGGCTTCTGGAAAGAGGGCAGGGACTAATTTGGTGGTATCGATGCTGAATGTAAAAGTGTGCTCTATACCCGGTTGCAAAGTGTCTTTCATTGTGTTTCTCCATGGAAGAAATCATCGGTTGTTTGTTGGCTGGGTGGTGGAATTAGGTCTGGTGCCTCTCCTAATTCACCCCTATCGTGGTAAAATTCCAAGAATAGTCTTTTGCCAGGCTGTTGCCGTTCATATCCAGCACGGCATCCTTGGGAATCTTGACAGTCCATTGGACTCCGCCAAGTTGACGGGGGGCTAAAGGGCCCACGGTATTAATAATCAAGGCGTCCACTTCAATAGAGCAAAAAACGAATTTGAAATCTATTGGTGAAGTTACTTTAATGTTATGGAAATTGGGGCCCATCTTGATGTTTTTATTAAAAGTTACAGTGATTCTGTCTAAGCTGGGATAGTTTATCTGTTGGTTGGATGTTGGGGTGGTGGAGACGACTTTCGGTCGGCTTTTAACAATACCCACATGAGTCCAGTCCACGATACGTACATACATGTCCTTGGTAACATCATAGACCTCCAGGGAATATTCCATCTTCTGGTAGGTCTTTGCATTAAAGGCAGCGGTCAAGACCTTGACTGTCTGACCTGCGGCTATCTTGACTATTCCTTCTTGTAGTTTGATCTTTTTCCGTCCGGCCAAAGCATACTGGGCAGGCAGGATGAGCCGGTTACCTTTTTTGGCATAAGCCCGTACAAGCGGCTTGATTGAAATATCTTTGCTGCTGGTATTGGTGACCTCTAACATCACGAAATCATTGTCAAAATCTTTGATTATGCTGGTGTTTACCCCAGGAAGAGTATAACTAAACGACTTTGTGTACGCCTTAATGCACAGGCTGGCGTCCTCTTTATAAGTGGTCAGATCTGTCCAGCCTTGAGGATAAATCTCACCGAACTCATCCTTCCATTTGATATAACATTGCCCTGGTTGAACTAGATGGCCAATTCCGCCTTGCTGGTTATCCAGGCTAACATTAAAACCGTTGGGGTCAGAAGTTGACAAAACAACCGAAAATTTTTGACCGGCATTGAGGTTTATCCTCTGTGGCAGTTCCACAGTATAGAAGCCATTCATGGGCAGGGTGGTGTAAACGGTCGCATCAGGCCCCGAACTGTCAACCGGGCCCTGGCCCGGGTTGACATAGATCTCAATCTTGATTTCCCCGGGCAGTTCAAAGCCATAAAACCCGACGGCCACAAGTTCGTCATCATCGGTTGCGGTAAAGATATTGGCTGCATATTCCAGGACGCAAAGCAAACTGTCCATTCCCCGGAGGTCATACTGATAGATGTGGCTGTAGTTGGACTTTTTGTCTGCAGTGAAGACTGTAGCGCCAGAGGTTACAGAGGCGTCATAATACGAAATATAATAGTAACCGCCTTCACCAAAATCCGTGCCTTTATTATTCCTGGCAATAAAGGCGCCATTGCCCGGCGGGGTAACCATCTCATCATTAATATGATCATGGTTGGTAAAAAGCTCTTTCGGCATATTGTCATCCCATCCTACCAGCACAATGGCATGAACGATTGAATCGTGGGGATCATAATAGGTGTTATGCTCATAACTGGCCAGGCCGGTGGAGCTGATATCGCTATAGACCCCGCCAAAATAGGTAATGGCATACTTTATCCAGCCGTTATCCAGTGCATCCTCGCGTACCGGCAGGAAGTAAACTTTTTGGCAGTGCTTGACAACGGTGGGGGTAGAGGGGTTTTGATAATCAAAATCGGCTTCCCGGACTGGACCAAGCCAGGAGACCAGATAATTGGTAGCAAGGACATGGCTTGCGCCAGCACTGCAAGAACCAATCATTTTTATCTGGAGATGATCCTCGGAAAAATCCCAATTCTCATGGGGGCACAAAAAGGATTCCAGGCATCCTATGGCAGCTGTTGTCCAGCAGGAGCCGCATGCAACCATGTCATGCACCGGGGTGACACGTCCTTCCTCCCGGAGGTCAAAAGTGGCAGGGAAGGTGGACACCGGCAACGAGATGGGGACCAGATTCTTTATGGTTGCAGTCGCGCGCTCTCCCAAGGAGTGCAGGTTTTCTTTAGGGAGGGTACGTTTCTTTTTATTGCGCATGGAAGTGCCTCCATTTGTTAATGTGAAAAAAACAAACGCCCATTACTGGGATATGGACGGAGAAGGTTTTTTATTTATTGAAGGTTCATGCAATTTTTCTGCGCGGCCGGGTGCTCTCAAGGATGTTGTAACTGCTTTGGATGAGATACCTTTGGTGTAATGCCCCTCCTGGTTTCATCAGGATATTTGTTACTGTATTCTGTTGGTATGTCAATAGATCATTTCCATGAAAAAATGGTAGGATACGAATAAGCAACCTGACTCAATCGATATAAGCACGGCAGACATCGCCCGCCCCATTGAGATTGCTCTCTGCGGGCAGCAATATTATCGGCGTTTCAAGTAACATCATTCTTGCCTGACACGTTTGCTGCTGGTATATAAGTTTTCGGATCTTTAATAGGTTTTACATGTTACTCAAGCAAGTTACCGATACCGGTGGTTTTCTTGTATGCAACCGTTGTTTGAGATTTAATTTGTTTCTGGAGGCACCTATGAGACGGAATATTTACCTGATTTTGATGTCTATGCTGTTGTTGTCATTGTCCGGTTTGGCCCTTGCGGCAACTGATCCCGCCGATTCGCCGGGCAGCAAGGATCCCAAGCTTTTTACCCGGATGCCGGGGTTCCATATCTACAATGCTGAAGAATTAGCCTTTGACCGCTTCGAATTCTTCGTCGGCCCCGACAAGAAGGAGGCGATTGAAGGGAAGCATTTGTACGTTAATTATTATGCCAATGAGGGTATACAACTCCCGAGCGGCCTGCAGATTGTTCGAAACTATGTCAACGCCGCCAAGGCAATTGGCGGTGATCAGGTATTCGGCTTTGAGGATGGTGGTATGGAGTACTCCACAATCAAAGTAGTGTTGCCGGAGGCTGAAATCTGGTGCCAGGTTATTGCCGGCGGCAACGGCATGTATTCCATCCAACTCATCGAAAAACAGGCAATGAAGCAGGAAGTGGTGGCCGATGCCGCCGCCATGTCCGGCAGCATCAACAATACCGGCCGAGTGGCGGTTTACGGCATTTACTTCGATACCGATAAGGCTGAGATCAAGGCCGGTTCAGAGAAGGCTCTTCAGGAGATCGTCAAGATGCTCCAGAATGACCCCGGCATGAAGCTCTATGTGGTCGGTCATACCGATAATGTTGGCAACTTCGACCATAATGTCCGCCTCTCCAAAGACCGGGCGGCAAGCGTAGTCGCTGCTCTAACCAAACAATATGGCATAACCGCTTGGCGGCTTACTCCCTATGGCGACGGCCCAACCGCCCCGGTTGCCAGCAATGATTCGGATAGTGGTCGGGCAAAAAATCGCCGGGTGGAACTGGTAAAACAGTAAGAGCTTTTTGCAAATCACTCCGACTTGGTTGTTGTAACCGTGCGGCCATTGACCGGCTTTATCTACCGGTCAATGGCCGCAGCTTATTAGCCTGATTGACCAAAAGCCGCTCAAGGCAGTTCCTTCCCAATTTCTTGTTCCTTCCGAGAACCGAATCTGGTGATAAAGCTGAGTAGAGCCGCTCGTCTGCTCATACGAAACTTATGCCCTTATGGTATTAGCTGAGTTGAGCGGCTGGGCTGCTCATACGAAACTTATGCCCTTATGGTACAATGAGTGCGTTGACATGAGATTTTTGCAGAGGTATACCAACCGGTAGAAAGGATTACGTATCTTGTAGGAGAAGGTACTGTGCATCGGCCTGAGATTGGTTTGGCCGCTGAAGTTCACTATTTTGTTTAGATTGCGATGGGTTACAATATGGCTCTTACTTTTGCCGAATTAGCAGTGTTGCTGGCCTTGCTTTCATCAGTGGTGCCGCTGCTTTTTCTACGTTTTCCGTATTTTCAGGGGCGGCTGTCATTCTTTCTTCTCGGGGTCTCCGGGCTCACCGCCTGTTATGGCGGCGGCATGGCCTTGCTGGCGCGGACAAACGAGCTGGTGATCCTGCCTATCGGCCTGCCGTGGCTGCATGTCTACCTAAGCCTTGACCCGTTGTCTGGTTTTTTCCTCTTTGTTGTTGGGATGATAACCTTTATCGCCGGCTGTTACGGACCCGCCTATATCCGTGAGTATATCGGTCGCCAAATGCCCATCGGCGCACTCACCGTCTTTACCGGTTTGTTTGTCTGCGGCATGTTCCTGGTGCTGCTGGCGGCCGACGCCTTTTCCTTCATGCTTGCCTGGGAATTGATGTCGGTGGCCAGCTACTTTCTGGTGGTATACCAGCACGACAAGCTGGAAAACCGCCAGGCCGCCTTTATCTACCTGCTTATGGCGGTCGTCGGCGGGTCGTTTTTGCTCCTTGCCTACGGCATTCTTGCCGGATTCTCCGACGGCTTTAGCTTTGCCGCCATGAAGGCCGCCGTTCTCAGTCCGGCCTGGGCCTCCATGGCCTTTGCCTTTGCCTTTATCGGCTTTGGCCTGAAGGCCGGTATTGTGCCTCTCCATGTCTGGTTGCCGCTTGCCCATCCCGTTGCCCCTTCCCATATCTCGGCAATGATGTCCGGAGTTATGCTGAAGGTCGCCGTCTATGGCTTCATTCGTTTCGTATACGACCTGCTCGGCACCATGCCCTGGCAGTGGGGCGTTATTGTGTTATTGATCGGCTCGGCCTCGGCGGTTTTGGGGGTGTTGTACGCCCTGATGCAGCACGATCTGAAACGCCTCCTTGCCTATCACAGCGTTGAAAATATCGGTATCATCTATATTGGCCTAGGCCTGTCGATGATTTTTTATGCCACCCAGCACCTGGAAATCGCCGCCTTGGCCCTCATCGCCGCCCTGTATCACTGCCTCAACCATGCCCTCTTCAAGAGCCTGCTTTTTTTTGGCGCCGGGGCGGTGTTGCAGCAGAGCCGCCAGCACGACATGGAAAAGATGGGCGGCTTGATCAGGAAAATGCCGGTCACCGCCGTATGCTTTCTCGTCGGCTGTATCAGCATCTCGGCCTTGCCGCCCTTTAACGGTTTTGTCTCCGAATGGTTGACCTTCCAGGCGGCGCTGCAGGGACCGCTCCTCAAAAGTGGCATCCTCGGGGCAATGATTCCGGTGGCCGCCGCCATGCTGGCCCTGACCGGCGCCCTGGCAGCCGCCTGTTTCGTCAAGGTCTACGGCATTGTCTTTCTCGGCCAGGCCCGCAGTCCGGAGATATCCGAGGCGAGGGACCCTGCCTTCGGCATGCGTTTCGGTCAGGTGCTGCTTGCTCTGTGTTGCCTTGGCTTTGGCATATTTCCCACCTGGACAGTCCGGGCGCTGAATGCAATTCCTGAAGGCCTAATGGGTGCCGGTTTGTCAAGTGCCACTGACAACGGCTGGTTGTGGTTGACCCCGGTGAGCTCGCAAACCGCCTCCTATGGCGCCCCGGCGGTTTTTTTCGGGATTCTCGTCAGCTGGTTGCTGGTCTGGGCTTTGCTTCATCCGCTTCGCCGCGACAACAGCATCCGCATTGCCCCGGCCTGGGACTGCGGTTTTGGCCCCCTGAACCCACGCATGCAATACACCGCCTCGGCCTTTGCCATGCCGATCCGCCGGGTCTTTTCCTTCATCTGGCTGATCGTTGAAAAGGTTGAACCGGGGGGGCCGGGTAAAGACCCGCATTACATCCTCCGGGTAAACGACCGGATGTGGCTGATGCTGTATATCCCCATCGGCAAAATCATGTTGAAGATGGCCGAAAGGACCTCGCATATCCAGGGCGGCAACCTTCGGGTTTATCTCTGCTATTCCTTCTTTACCTTATTATTCCTGTTGTGGGTGATTGTATGACCGGCTTATTGTGGGCTATTGCCAAGACCCTCATCGTTATCATGCTCGCACCGCTCATGGCAGGGTGGGTCAAATGGTTGAAATGCCGGCTGCAAAACCGCAAAGGGCCGCCGCCCTGGCAGCCGTACCGTGATTTGTTGCGGCTTTCGCGCAAGAACGTTGTCCTGGCGGATACCGCCTCGTGGATCTTTCGCATGGCCCCCTATATCGTCTTCTCGGTAACCTGCCTGGCGGTGTCGACTGTCCCGGTCATTACCGTACAATTGCCGGTCGCCGCGCTGGCCGATGTTATCGCCCTGGTCGGCTTTCTCGCCCTTGGCCGGTTCTTTCTGTCTCTGGCCGGCATGGATGTCGGTACCGCCTTTGGCGGCATGGGCTCTTCCCGGGAGGTGACGATCTCTTCGCTTGCCGAGCCGGCACTGCTCATGGCCTTTTTTACCCTGGCGATGAATGTGTCGAGCACCAACCTGTCGACGGTCATCGCCGATCTCGGCCAGCGCAACCTGACCCTGTACCCCTCACTCATTTTCTCGTCGATGGGTCTGGTGCTGGTCGCCATCGCCGAAACCGGGCGCATCCCCATCGATAATCCGGCAACACATCTTGAATTGACCATGATCCATGAGGCGATGATTCTTGAATACAGCGGCCGGCATCTGGCCCTCATGGAGTGGGCGGCGATGTTGAAGCTCACCCTCTATTCACTGCTCATCGTCAATTTGATTGTCCCCTGGGGCGTGGCCCTCACCCTCGTGCCTGCCGATCTTGCCCTTGGTGCCCTGGCTGTCACCGGGAAACTCATGATCTGGGGGGCGATCCTTGCCGTGTCGGAAACCATTCAGGCGAAGATGCGTCTGTTCCGGGCACCGCAATACCTTGGCCTGGCCTTTATTCTCAGTTTACTTGGCATGATGAGCCATATCATCCTTGAGGTGCAGTAAGATGTTGATTGCTTCGTTGTCCCTTCCCGAGCAGGTGGTCTTGACCCTTGCCGCTTTGATCCTGCTGTCGTCTTTTCTGCTGCTTGCCCAGGTCCGCCTTGACAGCCTGATAAACACCTTTGCCCTCCAGGGTTTGTTGATATTTCTGGCAACGGTCCTCATGGCTTTTATCGCCGGCAAATATCATCTGCTCATCTCTGCTGCTTTGACCCTCTTTCTCAAGGTGTTCTTTATTCCCGGGCAGTTGCGCCTCCTGGTCATTCGCCTGAATATCCGCCGCGAGGTGGAGGTCATCGGCAACCCTATGCTGATCATGCTCTTTGCCGCCGGTCTGGTGCTGTTCAGTTATTATGTCGCCCTGCCGATCCGGGAATTGTCCCTGCTCTCGACCCGCAACACCATTGCCATATCGTTGGCGGTGGTGCTTATCGGCATGCTGATGGTCATTTCCCGGCGTAAGGCGGTTGCCCAGGTCGTCGGCTTCATGTCCATGGAGAACGGCCTGTTTTTCGCGGCGGTGGTGTCAACCCACGGCATGCCGATGGTGGTTGAATTGGGTATCGCCTTTGATGTTCTCGTCGCCGCCATCCTCTTCGGGGTATTTTTCTTTCATATTCGAACTGAAATTGGCAGTCTCGATACCGATCGTCTCAATCATTTGACCGAGGTGGAAAAATGAATGCCCTGGCTGCCACCTTGTTCTTTCCCCTTGCCGGCATCGTCATCCTCGCCTTTATCGGCCACCGGCGCTCGGCGAAAACCGTCAATCTCTTGATCTGCGCGGCAACCTTTGCCACCGCCCTGTTACTGGCCACCCAGGTATTTCACCAGGGGCCGATGCTGTCGGCCAACAAGCTTTTTTACATCGACGGTTTCAATGTCTATCTCATTTTGCTCAATGCCTTTGTCGGCCTGACCACCGCTATTTTCTCCGGGCCCTATATGGAGCATGAGGCGGCTATCGGCCGGGTCGATGACCTGCGGATGCGCCTGTATTATTCGATGTATCAGGGCTTTCTCTTCACCATGTTGATGGCCCTGTCCACCAACAACCTGGGCATTCTCTGGGTGTCGGTGGAGGGTGCGACCCTTGCCACCGTCCTCCTCGTCAGTCTGTATCGCACCCACGAATCCATCGAGGCCGGCTGGAAGTATTTCATCATCTGCGGCGTCGGTATCTCCCAGGCCCTCTTTGGCACCATCCTCGTCTATTTTGCCGCGGTAAAGATCATTCCCGGCTCGGACGAAGGACTGTTGTGGACGGTCCTGCACCAGCATGCCGACCGCATGGATGCAGGCGTCCTGGCCCTGGCCTTTGTCTTCCTCCTTGTCGGCTACGGCACCAAGGTCGGTCTGGTGCCCCTGCATAACTGGCTGCCCGATGCCCACTCCGAGGGCCCGACGCCGATGTCGGCTATTCTTTCGGGGCTGCTGCTGAATATCGCTTTATATGCCGTGGTCCGCTTTAAAATGCTCGTTGATCCGGCCCTTGGCAATCATCTTGCCGGTAATCTGATGATGGGCTTCGGTATGCTGTCCTTTTCCGTTGCCGGGCTGCTTTTGCACCGGCAGTATGATATCAAGCGCATGTTCAGCTACTCGTCGATTGAGCATATGGGTTTGATGACCTTTGCCTTCGGGATCGGCGGGCCCCTGGCCACCTTTGGCGCTCTGCTGCACATGATCGTCCATTCGCTCACCAAGTCGGCGATCTTCATCACCGTCGGTCACGCCACCCATATTGCCGGTACTCAGAAGATGCTGCAAATTCGCGGGCTGATCCGCACCCAGCCCTTTGTCGGCTGGGGCCTGCTCATCGGTACCTGCGCCATTGCCGGGTTTCCGCCCTTTGGCGTGTTTACCAGTGAGTTTCTTCTTTTTACCGCAACCATCAAGAGCTATCCGTGGCTGGCACCGCCCTTGGTACTGGGCCTTGCGGTTGCCTTTGCCGGACTGTTCCGCAATCTGCAGCCGATGGTTTTTGGCACACCGCCCAAGGACCAGGAACCGGTTGTCGCCAATATGTGGCCGGTCTACATCCATCTCGCCATGGTGTTGTGGCTGGGTGTCGCCATCCCGGCGGTGCTGGCCGAGTGGCTTAATCAGGCGACCATCATGCTGGTCGGGAGGGGGGTGCTATGATCAGTCAAGCGCATATCGGCTGGCAACGGCTTTCTCCGGACGTCGATTCTCTTGTACAATTACTAGAAGAAGCCGGGATACGGACCGAGCTGCAAAAGGCGCCGCAGGGTCCGGTCAAGGTCGTCACCATCGCCAGCGGTGACTGGGGCAAGGCCGCGGCCGTGGCGGCTGCCAAACGCGTTCGCTGGTGTGCCGTGTGGGGCGAGCACCTGCCGCCGAAGATTCATGTCTTTGCGGCAATTGCCGGCAGAAACGGCCACCTTATCCTGCAGACGGTGGTCTCCGAATGGCAACGGGAGCTGCCTTCTCAGACGCCCTTTTTCCCGGCCGCCAACCGGCCGGAGCGGTACCTTCGGGACATGTTCGGGGTCGAATTTACCGGCCATCCCGATGGCCGCCGGTGGATACGGCACCAGGCGTGGCAGGAGGGGCAATACCCCTTGCGTAAGAATTTTCCCCTGGCCGGGACGCCTGCCGAGATGACCCCGCCCGATTGTCTGTATCCCTTTCATAAGGTTTCCGGTGAGGGCGTTTATGAGATCCCGGTGGGGCCGGTGCATGCCGGAATTATCGAGCCCGGCCATTTCCGTTTTCAGGCGATGGGCGAGGATATCCTCAGTCTCGAACAACATCTCGGCTATGTCCACAAGGGCATTGAGAAATGTGCCGAGGGCCGCGACGCGCAGGGACTTGCCCGTCTGGCCGGGCGGGTATCGGGCGACAGCACGGTGGCCCATAGTTGGGCGGCCTGCATGGCATGTGAAGCGGCAGTCGGCTTAGATCTGCCGCGGCGGGCCCTGGTGATTCGGGCGATACTTGCCGAACGGGAGCGGATTGCCAACCACCTCGGTGATATCGGTGCCTGTTGCAACGACGTCGGCTTTACCTTTGCCCAGGTACAGTGCGCCGGCCTCCGTGAACTGTGGCAGCGGCAGAACGCTGCTGTCTTTGGCCATCGATTATTGATGGACGTGGTTGTTCCCGGCGGGGTGAGGCGAGACCTTGACGCGGCGCAGATCGATATGCTGTATGCGGCCAACGAGGGGCTGCGCTCCGAATTGCGGGAATTCCTGCCGCTCCTCTACGAGTATCCATCGTTGCAGGATCGTCTCAGAACCACAGGGGAATTAAGTTCCAAAAAGGCCCGAAGTCTTGGTGTCCTTGGCTATATCGCCAGGGCCTCCGGCGAATGCTGGGATCTGCGGCGGGACGCGCCCTACGCCCCGTATGAAAAGATGGTCATCACCGTGCCCCACTGCCTGGAGGGCGATGCCTCCGGCCGGTTGCGGGTTCGTGGCGATGAGATCCTCGTCTCCCTCGATCTCCTGGAAGAGCTGTTGCGAAAGCTGCCGGCCGGGGATGCGGCGGTTGAGTTCCCGCGGATTGCGGAGGAGTGCAGCGGTATCGGCTTTGTTGAGGGCTGGCGCGGCGAGGTCCTGGCCTATGTGCACTTTGAGGCGGGTGGCAAGGTTGCCAGGTATTTCCCCCGCGATCCCAGCTGGCTCAACTGGCCGGCCCTTGAGGCGATGATGAAGGGGGTTATCGTCCCTGATTTCCCTTTGTGCAACAAGTCGGTTAATGGGTCGTATTCCGGCCATGACCTGTAATTCCAGTTCAATTTCTCAACAAGAGTAGGAAAATGTTTAGTGTTCTTGGAAGAATCTTTAAAACCGGCTGTTTGACGGAGAAGTTGCCCTTGCATGACCAGGACGTGGTGCAGCTGGGCGAGGTCTGCAGGAAGGAAATCGCCCGGGTCTTCGGCAGTAGCATGGCGATCAGGATGGTCGATGCCGGTTCCTGCAACGGCTGCGAGCTGGAGATGCATGCGCTGAACAACAGTTTTCATGATATCGAGCGATTCGGCATCCATTTTGTCGCCTCGCCCCGCCACGCCGACCTGCTCCTAGTGACCGGGCCGGTGTCAAGACACATGCAGGCCGCCCTCAAAGGTACCTACGACGCCACTCCCGAGCCGAAACTGGTAATCGCCATGGGTGATTGCGCAGTTGACGGTGGGGAGTTCGGCATTTCCTATGCCAGCTGCGGCGCGGTAGCGGGTGTTATCCCGGTCGATGCGGTCATTCCCGGCTGTCCGCCGACCCCGCTGCAACTTCTGCAGGGTATCCTGGAACTCCTCGGCCGGTGTCCGGGACGCTAGAAGATCACAGGGAGGATTCGCATGCTTCTCCTTTACGAAGGATTGTCCAGAGTGTCCTTGATGGCCACCGCCAGGGTGCCCATAAGATAGGGCTTCTTGACAAACCTTCGTACCCCGAGGGCCAGTGCCTGTTGGACATCTTGACTTTCTGAGTAGCCGCTGGTGATTATTGCCTTTTGCTTCGGGTGCAGTTCGAGAATCTTTTTAAAGGTCTCGCAGCCGTTCATGCCAGGTGGCATGACCATGTCGAGAATCACCAGATCGGCCTTTTCCCGGCGCAGAAAGTCAATGGCCTCTTCGCCGCTGCCGACCGCATTGCCGCGGTACTTGAGAATTTCAAGAATTTCCAGGGCAATCGATCGCTGGCGGCTGTCATCATCGACCACCAGTATCGCCTCACCATTACCTTGATATTGTATAATATCAATCGCATCGGGGTCTATGTTGTCGATACCTTCCCTGGTCGCCGGGAAAAACAGCTCAAAGGTTGTGCCTTGCTTGCCGCTTTCGACGGTTATACCGCCCTGATGGTCTTGCACGGTATTCCAGATGACAGCCAGGCCAAGACCGGTACCGCTGCGGCCAACCACCTTTCTTGAGAAGAATGGCTCAAAAATTCGCTCAAGGCTGTCAACGGGAATGCCCGTGCCGGTATCGGCAACCGACAGCACGGCATATTCTCCCTGCTGCATCTCCGGGTGGCCGGCCAGCGGCGCATCGCAATACTGGTTGCGGGTGGTTACTCTAACCTCTCCCTTCCCGACGATCGCCTCGGCGGCATTGGTCATGAGATTCATGATGCATTTTTTGATATGGATCTCCGAGCAGCTGATATTCAGAAGCCGTGGCTCCGGTTCCACCCTGAAGGTCACGTGGCTGTGCAGCGACTGGAGATTGTGAAACTCCGGTGATTCTATATAACCACTCAAGATCCTGTTGATATTGCTGTTTACTCGGGCACTTGTTACGCCCCTTGCGATGGTCAGAAGGTCCTCGACTACCGCCGCGGCACTTTTCCCCGATTCCCGTATGGTTTTGAGCGGTTTTTGCAAAGGGCTGTCCTTAGGCAGGGTCATAAGAATCAGTTCCGGATAGGTGACTATGCCCGACAGGATGTTATTCAGGTCATGGGCGACACCACCCGCCATCAGGCCAATCGATTCCATTTTCTGGGCGCGGCGCAGCTTTTCTTCCATCAGCTGGTGTTCTTTTTCCGCCTGTTTCTGCAGGGTAAGGTCGCGAATGGCGCTCACTCTGACCGTCCGGCCGCGATACTCCGCCTCACGCGTCTGAATCTGCGCCGGAAAGATTTGACCATCCTTACGGATGGCCAGGATTTCGTAGGGGTTGCTTTCCTTTTCCAGGCTCTTTTGGTTTATCAGATACCGGTCCTCGGGGGCTATTCCCTGGCTTATATGGCGGCCAACCGCCTCTTCGCCGCTGTAGCCGAACATGATCTCGGCGGCTCTATTTTGTTCCAGGCAGATACCAGCCTCGGTGATAAAAATAGCCTCGAAGGAGGCGTCGGAGAGGGCGTGCAATCTTTCTTCGGAAAGCCGCAATTGATCGGTACGCAACTCGACCAGGGCCTCTATCTCTTCCTGACGGCGCCGTGATTTCAGGGCCAATACCAGGGTGAGGGTGAATGAGGCAAAGATGATCAGCCCGACGGAAACCAGGAGAACCACCGAAGAGAAACGCGCGGTATCATAACCCCGTGCCATAATATTTCGGGGAAGGGTCGCGGTAATCAGGAGGGCGGGTTTCCCCAGCATATCGTTGAGCAGGCCGTAACTGTACAAGGTCTGCGAATTGGCGATCTCATTGATCTGATTGCTGGTAGCCAGTTCTTCAACCCGTTTGGTCTCGGTTTCGGAAAAAGGTGCCGAGAGGGGGTCGCGGACGGTGAACTGGACCTGGGTTTGCCTGCGGAGGTCATCCATCACCTGTTCTTCGAGAAAACGGCCGACCAGAATGTAGCCGCGACTCGGCCCCTCACCGAGGCTGTTGAGAATTCTGTGTGAGGCAAGGAGCAAGGGGCCATGGCCGGTGAGAAAGATTCCAGCTATACTGATTTCACTTTCGGGGATATTGAGGAGGGGATGATCGAGGGGGAATCTTTCCTCCGGCAGTTGGCTGATTTTGATAAATTCCTTGGTCGAGGGCAGGGTGGATTCTCCGTATACGATTCTGCCCTCGGCGTCAATGACATACATCAAGTAAATTCCGGTCTTAATCAGGGTATCCCACTGGAAATTGGAGGTTGCAAAGGCCTCGTTGCTGTCAACCGCGTATTGGTACAGGTCGTCCCAGAGGGCCCAGTCGGTTGCCAGTTTTTCCACATGCCGGTATTCGCGTTCGATGGCGGATTTGCACCGGGTCATATCCTTTTCCGCCTCCTGCCGTTCGAGTTCGGCGAACTCCGGCAGGACGACGCGGAACCTGATGAAATAATCGCCGGCGACGAAAACGATGATGAGGATACATAATATGGTGACTAAGGTGTATACCCTTTTCGTTGCTGTCATGTGCACATCCGTTATGGGAAAGAGGCTCCCGTTTCAGGGGAAATCCCTGCTTTTTGTTACTTGTCCCGGTGATGCGGAGGGGTAACCGCAGGTGCCGACTCTCCCCTTATTGTAGAGGCAAGACAACCGGAAAGTCAAACCGCCTGTCCTTTGAATGACCGTTTGTGAAGTGTTGAATAAGCCTTGTAGTGGCTCGTAGAAAAGGCGTATATTTGTAAAGCGGTGTGTTGTACTCAGATTACAGGGGAAGCGGTTTACTCTATGATATCCACCAAGGAGGTAATATATGTCGATGTTCTGTCATCAGTGCCAGGAAACAGCGAAAAACACAGGTTGCACCATTCAGGGGGTATGCGGCAAAAAGGAAGAGGTTGCCAATCTCCAGGACCTTTTCCTTTGGGTTCTCAAGGGGATTTCGGTTTGGGGTGTCAAGGGCAAGGAATTGGACATCTACAATGAGGAAGTGGCCTTTTTTGTTGATAAAGGTCTCTTCGCGACCATCACCAATGCCAACTTCGACCGCAACGACTTTGTAAATTTTATCAAAAAAGGCGTTGCCTATCGGGATAGCCTCAAGGAGCAGGTTTGCCAGGCCTATAAAAAGGCCAATGGCCGCGAATTGGCAGGCGACACCCCGGAATGCGCCAGGTGGACTTTTGGTGATGAAGCGGACATCCTTGCCAAGGCGGCAAGCGGTGCCGGCGGCTGGCTGGAGATTGCCGATGAGGACGAACGGTCGCTGAAGGCCACCATCCTCTACGGTCTGAAGGGGATGTCCGCCTACGCCGAGCATGCCTATCAATTGAAGGGGCACAGCCGGCAGATATTCGAGTTTCTCATGGAGGGGCTGGCCGCCCTCGTCGATCCGGCGATGAGCAAGGTTGAGCTCCTCAGTCTTGCCATTAAGACCGGCAAGGTCGGCGTGGAGACCATGGCCCTCCTGGATAAGGCCAACAGCGATGGCTACGGCATTCCCGAGATGTCGACGGTAAACCTCGGGGTACGCGGCAATCCCGGTATCCTGGTCACCGGCCATGACCTGGTTGATCTGCACGAGCTGTTGGAGCAGACCAAGGGCAGCGGTGTCGATGTCTACACCCATAGTGAGATGCTGCCCGCCCATTATTATCCGAAATTGAAGCAATACGAGCATCTGGTCGGCAACTACGGCAACGCCTGGTGGATGCAGAAAAAAGAGTTTGAATCGTTTCATGGCCCGGTGCTGTTTACCTCAAACTGCATCGTCCCGCCCAATCCCGAGCATATCGAGCGGATTTTTACCACCGGGGCGGTCGGCTTTGAAGGCTGCGTCCATATTCCCGATCGCCGGGACGGCAAGGCCAAGGATTTTTCGGCAATCATCGCCATGGCCAAGACCTGCAAGCCACCCGAAGCCATTGACAGCGGCTCGATCGTCGGGGGCTTTGGCCACCATCAGGTGCTGGCCCTAAAAGACAAGATTATCGATGCCGTCAAGTCCGGGGCAATCAAACGTTTTGTCGTTATGGCCGGGTGCGACGGCCGTCATAAAACCCGCGATTACTACACCAAGGTCGCTGAGTTGCTGCCGAAGGACGCAATTATCCTCACTGCCGGTTGTGCCAAATACAAATACCTAAAGCTGAATCTCGGCGACATCGGCGGCATTCCCCGGGTCCTCGATGCCGGCCAGTGCAACGACTCCTACTCGCTGGCGGTGATCGCCATGGAACTGCAGAAGGTCTTCGGCATGGGCGATATCAACGATCTGCCGATCTCCTTTGATATTGCCTGGTATGAACAGAAAGCCGCATTGGTGCTATTGGCCCTGCTGCACCTGGGGGTCAAGGGCATTCGCCTTGGACCGACCCTGCCCGGCTTTCTTTCGGCCAATGTGGCCAAGGCCCTCATTGAACAGTTTGATCTAAAAGGGATCACCACGCCTGAAGACGACGTGGCGGCGATGATGGCAGGTCTTTAGGGTTATTGACCGGGCAGAAAATTCAATATGACTTTTGTGAATCTTTTGCTGCGTACTTCGCAACCGCCTATGTGATTGTTTCTTTGTGAAAGTACCTGGGGAAGGGGGTATTTTTCTTGGAGCGTACACTCATTTCATTGGAGCGTTTGGGTTTATGAGTCGTAGCTGTAAGTGGAATAACTCGTCGAGACGATGGTTCATCTCCCTTCTCCTTTTTTCACTGGTGCTTATCGGCCAGGGGTTTTTCTGCCGGGCGGCGGTTCAGGACACGGCACCCCGGCAAAGCATCAGAGTGGTGACGGATAACAATTATCCCCCCTATGTCTGCCACGACAGCGATGGCAAGCTCCAGGGAATCCTCGTCGATCAGTGGCGGCTTTGGCAAAAAAAGACCGGTGTCGCTGTCGACATCAGTGCCATGGACTGGGACACTGCCCTCAAGCGAATGAAGGCCGGGGAATTCGATGTCATCGACACGACCTTCAAGACCGAGGAACGGCTGGGCTGGCTGGATTTTGGTAAACCCTATGCCGATATTGAAGTCTCGGCTTTTTTCAATAATGAAATCAGTGGCATTACCGACGAGAAATCGCTCAAGGGTTTTGTCGTAGCGGTGAAGGAGGGTGATGCCGCCGTTGATCGTTTGCAGCAGCATGGCATAGACAATCTGGTTCTGTTCAAGAGCTACGAGGCGATCATTCAAGCCGCCAGAGAACATAAGGTCAATGTCTTTGTCATCGACAAGCCTCCCGCCCTCTATTTTCTCTATAAGTACGGGATGGAGAAACAGTTCAACGAGTCTTCACCTTTTCCCGCCGGGCAGTTTCACCGGGCAGTGCTGAAGGGCAATAGCGACTTGCTGCACCAGGTAGAATCCGGGTTCGACCTCATCTCCTCTGGTGAACTGCAGGACATTGCCAAGAAATGGTATGGCGCACCGCTCATCAGCCAGCCATCCCTCCATGCTTTGTTGGCTGGAGTAGGCGTTCTCGGCCTGCTTCTCGTCTTCTTTTTTGTCTGGAATCAATCGCTTCGCGCCGCTGTCCGCAAACGGACAGCTGAATTGGAAGCGAACAAGGAGGAGCTGCGGGTCAGCGAATCCCGCTATCGCGGCATCATTGAGAATGCCGATGATATCTTTTACCGCTTGGATTCCCAGGGGTCTTTGGTCCTGGTCAGTCCATCCGGAGCCCGACTACTGGGTTATGATTCGGTTGAGGAAATGCTCGGCATGCCGCATCAGCGGTTTTGGCTGCATGAGGAAAAACGCCTGGCTGTTCTCGAAATGCTGCAGCGGGATGAGGTCGTCCGTGACTATGAGGTGTCCCTGCTGCGAAAAGACGGAACGACGATCGATGCCTCTATGACCGCCAGTTTTTATCACGACAAAGAGGGATCGGTTTTAGGAACCGAAGGGATAATCCGCGATATCACCGAACGCAAAAGGGCCGAGGAAGAACTTACCAATACCAAAGACCTCCTCGCCCAGACCAGCCGGATGGCCAGGGTAGGCGGCTGGGAGGTCTCGCAGTTGACCGGGGCTATACAGTGGTCGGAGATGACCAGGGAGATTATGGAGGTGGAGCCGGGCTTCCAGCCGACGAGGGCCAATCATCTGCATTTCTTTCCGAAAGGTTTCAGCCGGGATGTTGTTGATAGGGTCGTGGCCCGGGCGATTCAGCACGGTGAAGCCTTTGATGTCGAATTGCAGATTTCTACCGCTAAAGGCATGAGTCTCTGGGTCAGGGCCATCGGTATGGCCGAGATGAAGGACGGGGTCTGTGTTCGCCTGTATGGGACCCTGCAGGATATCGATGATCGAAAGAAAACCGAAGCGGCCCTCATTGACAGTGAGGAACGGTTGCGATTTCTGGTGAAGAATTCCCCCTATAGTCTGGTCATACTCAATGCCGACGGCAGCCAGCGCTACGTCAGCCCAGCGGCGGAGAAGATTACCGGTTTCCCGGTGGAGCAATTGCAGGGCCGGAGCCTTGATACCATTATTCACCCCGATGATATGCAGGCTATCACCGCCGCCTGGAACGAAGGTGTTGCGCACCCGGAAAAGGAGGTAACTGTTCAGTATCGGCATATTCACAAAACGCGGCAGTGGGTGTATTGCGAGGCCATTGCTCAGAGCTTTCTTGGTGATCCGGCCATTCGCGGAGTTATTGCCAGTGTCCGGGATATCACCAGCCAAAAGAGGGCGGAAGAGGAGAACAAAAAGCTGCAGATGCAGTTGCTGCAGGCGCAGAAAATGGAGTCGGTGGGCCGGCTGGCCGGAGGTGTCGCCCATGATTACAACAATATGTTGAGCGTCATCCTTGGGCATAGCGAAATTGCCCTTGGCATTGTTGGTCCGGGCCAGCCGCTTTTTTCCAACCTGCAGGAAATCAGCAGGGCGGCCAAACGTTCCGCCGATCTGACCCGTCAACTCCTGGCCTTTGCCCGCAGGCAAACGGTGGCGCCGGAGGTGCTGGATCTCAATGACACCGTTGCCGGGATGCTGAAGATGCTCCGGCGGCTGATCGGCGAGGATATTGATCTGGTCTGGCTGCCCGGCGAACAGGTGCGGCCGATCAAGATGGATCCGTCGCAGATCGATCAGATGCTGGCCAATCTCTGTGTCAACGCCCGTGATGCCATCGCTGACACCGGCAGGGTGACGATCGAGACAAGCAGCGCCTCCTTTGATACGGCCTATTGCGCCACCCACTTAGACTATCTGCCAGGTGAATTTGCCTTGCTATCGGTAAGCGATACCGGCAGCGGCATGGACCGGGAAACGATCGGCCACCTTTTTGAGCCGTTTTTTACTACCAAGGAAATAGGCAAGGGCACAGGACTGGGTCTTGCGACGGTGTATGGCATTGTTCAACAGAACAATGGATTCCTGGTGGTCGACAGCCAACCCGGCCAGGGAACGACCTTCAAGATGTATCTGCCGGTCTATGCGGCGCCGGAAGAACCGAAGCTGAGAAATGAGGAGGAAATAACGGCGGTCCGGGGCCAGGAAACCATACTTCTGGTGGAAGACGAGCCGATGATCCTCGATGTGACGGCGACCATGCTGAGAATGCAGGGATACACCGTTTTAGCGGCTTCATCACCCGGCCAAGCCGTTCGCATCACCGAGGAGCATGCGGGGAAAATCAGCATGCTCATGACCGATGTGATCATGCCGGAAATGAACGGCCGTGATCTGGCCAAGAATCTGCAGGCCCTCCGCCCGAACCTGAAGTGCCTGTTCATGTCCGGCTACACGGCCGATGTCATTGCTCCCCACGGTGTTCTCGAAGAAGGGGTGCACTTTATCCAAAAACCATTCGCCATGCAGGCCCTGATCGACAAGATCAAGGAGGTGCTGGGCTAAGGAGCTGGCCGATCCCTGTAAAATGGTGTAAAGGGGGCCTGGCTTTGGAAGGTGCCCTTTGCAGAAATTACATCTTCGATACCAGGATCTTGTCAACCCGTCTGCCATCCATGTCGACAATTTCAAAGCGCAGGCCCTTCCAGTGAAAATGCTGCGTCTCTTTCGGCACGGAGCCGATCTTCTCCATGGCAAAGCCGCCGACCGTGTTCATGGTGGTCTGCTCTTCGTCGCCCTGGATTCTAATTGCCATATAATCAAAGAATTCATCTATCGGGAAACTGCCGGCGACGAGCCATGAGCCATCCTCCCGTTCAACGATTCCCCGTTTGCCCTCGCCGGCATCTTCCAAATCGTCAAAAACCGAGCGCAGGATGTCGCCATGGGTGACAAGGCCGAGGATGACGCCGTATTCGTCAACGACAAAGGCAATACGTGTTGCTGATTTTTTAAATAATTCAAGTACCTTGATTGCCTGGGTTGAGTCCGAAACAAAGATCGGCGGGTGGCAGAGCTGCTTGAGGTTAAAAGGTTTCCCAAGGACTGTCCGGGCCAGCAGTTCCTTGCCACGGATCACGCCGACAATATTGTACAGGGAGCCTTGAACGACCGGATAGGACGAGAATTTATGTTTGGCGATGCGGCGTTTGGTTTCTTCGATGTTGTCGTCGAGGCTCAGTTGGATCATGTCCGCCCGTGGGGTCATGAGAACGGTTACCCGGCGGTCGGCCAGCCGGAAAACCCGTTCAATGGCATTTTGCTCGAACTCCTGAAAGGTGCCGGCACGGGTGCCCTCGTTTATCATCAGCCGTATCTCTTCTTCGGTGACCACCGGATCGGCGGAGGGCTTAAAACGGAAGATGCGTAGCAGCAGGTTGGTTGAGCCGCCGAGCAGGACGACCAGAGGGTGTGCCAGCCGGGAAAGATGCCTGATCGTTGGTGCGACGAGGCGGGCGATTTTTTCCGGATTATTGAGGGCCAGTCGTTTCGGTACCAGTTCACCAATGATCAGAGATAAATAGGTGATACCGACAACGACGACGGCCACCCCGATTGACTTGCTGTACGGGGCGAGCAGGGGGAATTGAACAAGGTGGCGGGCGAGAAACTCGGCAATGGTCGCCCCACCGAAGGCCCCGGACAGGATACCGACAAAGGTGATGCCGATCTGCACTGTCGATAGAAAATTGTTTGGCGAATTGGCAAGTTGCAGGGCCACTTCAGACTTTTTGTCGCCTTCGTTGGCGAGTTGTTCCAGCCGCGCCTTCCTGGCCGAAACGAGGGCCAATTCCGATAGCGACAGCAAACCGTTGAGGAGAATGATAAAAATCAACAGAAGAAATTCCAGCCACGATGCGTTCATGAGAAATATTCAGCTCGTTCAAAAAAATTTAACAACGAAGTCGCGCCAAGGCGGCATACCAGGGCCGTGGTCCGTTTTTGGCTACCTTATATCGCAAGGATTTCTTCATACTATCAAATGCGCGTCCGACAAACAATGCCGGTGCGCCACTTGCCGGCCTTTCTGTGTCAAGATGTGGATTTTGTAGGCCATTGGTGTAGTCGCCACGCACATCTCCTGGTGACGAACCGCACCTTCGATGGTAGTATTTTTCCCTGGTGAGTCCTTCCAGAAGCGGGGCGGGGATTTTGACTTCATCCTTTGCCGGTGCGCAGGGCATTTTCTCTATGAGGAACGGCGTATGTTGAATTCGATTGTAGCGATTAGCATCGGTGCCTCGGCGGGCGCGGTGTTGCGCTGGTTGCTGGGGCTTTCCCTGAATTCGCTGTTTCCGGCCATTCCGCTCGGCACCTTGGTTGCCAATCTGCTGGGCGGGTATCTCATAGGCCTGGCCGTGGCACTTTTTGCCGGTCATCCCGGTCTGGCACCGGAGTGGCGACTCCTGATCATTACCGGCTTTCTTGGCGGCTTGACTACCTTTTCCACCTTTTCGGCGGAGGTCACGGGTCTGTTGCAAGAAGGGCGGCTACTGTGGGCGGGGATGGCGATTTCTGCCCATGTTGTCGGCTCGCTGGCCATGACCATCCTCGGAATCGCCAGCGTCGCCCTCTGCAAACGTATTTAAAGCTGAGTTGAGCAGCTTGTCTGCTCAAACGAAACTTATGCCCTTGTGGTATAAAAAAAGGAAGATCCCATGAATGGCTATCAAATCACCTTTTTCACCCAACAGGATCGCAGGCACCGTAACCAGTCCCTGGCCCATTGGCTGCTTGAGGAGGCGCATCAGATGGGGATCAACGGCGCCACCCTCATTACCGGTGCCGTGGGTTTCGGCCATGACCGGAAAATTCGCTCGAGCGGCTTCTTCGAGCTGACTGATCAGCCCATAGAGGTGACCATGGCGGTCAGCGGCGCGGAGGCCGAGCGCATGTTTGCTCGGCTGCAGGAAGAAGGGGTGAATGTCTTTTACACCAAGATTCCCATTGAATTCGGTATGACCGGTGACAAGAAGGGATAAGGTGCTACGCCTCAAATGCTCCTGAAGGTACTAAGAGCTCATTGACCTTAACGGCCAGTTCCATATAAGAAAACGGCTTCTGGATAAAAGCTATGGTGGTGTCGACAACTCCGTGATTGGCTATGATATCGGCAGTATATCCGGATGTGAACAGGCATTTGAGCCCCGGGATGATGCCGACCAGGAGTTCCGCCAGATCACGGCCATTCATCTCCGGCATAATAACGTCGGTGATAAGCAATTGGATCTCTCCGGCGTGGGCCTGCGCGGCGCGGAGGGCCTCGCGTGGCGTCAGGGCGGCGACAACGGTATATCCAAGGCGCATAAGCATCGTCTGACCGACATCGAGAATGACTTCCTCATCTTCAACCAAAAGCACTAACTGACCTCTCCCTCTGGGCGCTTCCATGTTCTGATCGATTTCATGGGCAGGATGTGGTGTCAAGATCGCCGGCACAAATCGCGGCAGGTAGACCTTGAAGGTGGTTCCCGTGCCGGGTTCACTGTACACACTGACAAAGCCCTGGTTCTGCTTGGCGATCCCATACACTGTCGATAGCCCAAGGCCGGTGCCTTTACCGACTTCCTTGGTGGTGAAAAAGGGCTCAAAGATATGTTCCAGAATCTCCTTGTCTATCCCTAAGCCGGTATCGCTGACACTCAGTTCCACGTAGTCCCCAGGGATGATCGCCGGATTTTGGGCGGCCTGTTCGGCATCAAAGGGAGTGTTACGCAGATCGATGGTAATTTTGCCGACACCGTCAATAGCGTCGCGGGCGTTGACGCAGAGATTGGCGAGGAGTTGATCAATCTGCGACGGGTCAATTTTAACAGGCCAGAGGCCGGCTTTCGGTTTCCAGACGAGTTCAATATTCTCACCGATCATGCGGCTCAGCATTGTCAGGATACCAGCCAGACGGTCATTGAGGTCGAGGATTTTCGGATCCACCGTCTGTTTGCGGGCGAAAGCCAAAAGCTGGCGAACCAGGTCGGCGGAGCGGTGCGCGGCACTTTCGATGATCTTCAGGTTGGAATAGACGGCATCGGAAACGGAGCAACTCTCGATGGCCAGTTCGGTGTGGCCGAGGATGGCGGTAAGCATATTGTTGAAGTCATGGGCCACACCGCCGGCTAGGCGGCCTACCGACTCCATCTTCTGTGACTGCAGCAACTGCTCCTGGAGCCTTTCATGGGCGATGGCCGCCTCTTTCTGTTCGGTAATATCGGCCATGACCACGACAAACAGGTCCGGGTTGACCTTTTCCGTGGCAATGGACAGATGCACCTCTTTGCCAGTGAAGATGGAGGTATGGGAACCGATAAAGGTCAATAGGCCCTCGCCGGTCATGGAATCAATGAGATACTGGCGAATGGGACCGGGCGGCAGACGGTCCAGAAGGTTAATTCCATGATACTGCTCGCGGGCCGCTCCGAAGATCCTCGCAAAATGTTCGTTACATTCGAGTATCCTCGACTGCTTATCAATGAGGAGCAGGCCTACCGGCGACCGTTCAAAAATGGCTCGTGCCTTTTCCTCGCTTTCCCGGAGGGCCTCTACCGCCTTCCGCCGTTCACTGATGTCGATACCCATGCCGGTAACGCAGGGTCTGCCATCGAACAGGAAGCGCCGGCCAAAAAACAGATAGGGGGTTACCTTGCCATCCTTGTTGACTAAATTGGCCTCAACCGTTGCCTCGCCGGTTTGAAAGACCTCGTTCATGGTGGCGATAATCTTCTCCCGGTCCTCTCCCAGGAAAAAATCCACAGGGGTAAGGGACGCCAGCTCCACCGGCGTATATCCGGAAATTTTGACGAAATTACTGTTCCATTGGAGGATCCTGCCATCCTGATCGAAGAGATAGAAAAGGCCGGGAAGACTTTCCAGGATAATTTGATTGTAGACGGTTTCCTGGTACAGCTGTTCTTCGGCAATTTTTCGTTCGGCCAACTCCTGCCTCGCCAGTTCATAATGCCGGGCATTGGCCAGTGCCAGGGATACTTGGTGGGCGAGGGTTTCGAGGAAGTGCGAGCTGGCCTCGAAGTCTCGATCGGTAAGCGAGGCCAAACCGATGACACCGATAATTTCCGGCCCGGAGCGTAGGGGAAGGGTGGCGAAGGAACGTATCCCGGCGGCCTTGCATTCATCCCAGGTGCAGCGGCTGTCGGTATGGATGTCGCGTGAATATAGCGGTCTTTCTTCTTTTACCGAGAGCCCGCACATACACTCTCCTACCCGGTGTTCAGGAATGACTCCCAGGCGCGGCAGGGCTTCCTGTGGGGCAATCTCCTGGAGATGCAGCTTGTCGCCATGGCGGAGAAACAAATAGGCGAGGTCAGGCTGGACGGCAGCCAAGATGCCCTGCAAGGCCGCCTTGCCGACTTGGTTGAGAGATAGAGAGGAGCTGACTACAAGCCCCAAGGTCTGGAGTGCGGCCAATTCCCGGGTGCGTTCTGCTGCCGATGCTTCGCTTCGTTTGCGTTCGGTGATGTCGCGTGCAACGCAGACAACATTGCCGTCGCCCTGCATTCTGCCGCGAATTTCGGCGTAGAAGTGGCTGCCGTCCCGGCGCTGGAAGCACCGCTCTTGTGTCGCTATGTGGCCTTTTCTGAGGATATCAGAGAGGAGTGGTTGCCGGGAAAGATCCTCGGCAGTGAGCATTCTGAAATACGGAATGTTCATCAATTCCGGTAGGGTATAGCCGGTCATGTCAAGCCATTGCCGGTTTGCGGTAACAAACCGCCACTCCCGGTCGACGATAAACAAGCCGTCGGCAGCCTCCTCAAAAAAATCCCTATACAAGTCAGCGCCGCTGGCTGAATCGAGGATCTGTTGCTGGCCGTTGGGGACAGGCATTGGGGAGCTCCTTGGCGGATCGTCGTCCTTGTCACGGGGAGATGTCCCCCTGTTCCTGCATTCAGGCGCTGTGTCGCACGAATGAACTCAGTATACTTGCAAAAACCGGGCGATTCAAATAGCTGAAGAAATAAATTCTGGCTTTAAATGCGCAGGAGTCGAATCAGTAGCCCTTGCGGGTGGAGATCAGTTTTCGGGCCTCCCGGAGGGTCTTTTCGTCTTGGCTAGTGCGTGCTTTAGCCGCAAAATAGGCCTTGGGGTCACGGTCCAGATCTTTGTAAGCCTTGACGAGTATCGCCTTCCGACGCTCAATGCAGGAATCCTGCGCAGATTTTTTTGCGTGACCACGACAGGCCTTGGTGGTGAGCAGGTAATCCTCGGCAAGCAGCTGTTTTTCCACGGACACTTGTTTGTCGATGGGTATTTTGTTATCGGCTGCCCAGCCCGTCCCGATAAAACCACCAAATAACAAAAAGGTCAGGATAAAAATGAGTTGAGCAGCTGGTCTGTTCATATGAAACGTATGCCCTTGTGGTATTAAAAGTGTTTTCACATTGAACCTCTTGATTCTTGCTGAGTGTCGTGAAGCTGTTTCTACCCCCGGTAAAAGGGCATTTTTCATTACATACACCAGGCATTCACCGTCGTCAACGGCGCGAAACTGAGTCGCGGCATGGTGGTGGGAAGTATATACCCGGCAGGGCAAGAACCGGGTGGGTAGTTTTTACCTAGTTGCTGATGGGTAAGGGCTCCGGTGCCTGTATGAAGAAAGAATATTTCATTACAAAACAAGTAGTTATCAATTATTTTTCAACTGGCATTGGAGTTGCTTTTCTCTTTGCAAAGGAAGACGGCAGAAAAGGTTGCAAGGTGCAGCCACTTGCCCGGTAAAGAAAGCCTAGCCAACCTGCCGGTTGGCGGCAACAAATAACCTACACAAGGAGAACTCACATGAAAAAGCAGATTATTGCAATCGTTTTAGTAGCGGGATTGGCCATGGCAAGTGTCGCGTCGGCTAATTGGGGCAGGGGAGGAGGCATGGGATATGGCGGCTACCCGGATTGTCCGCAGATGCAGGGACCGATGCAGGGGCGGATGATGCAGCCGCTTGATGCGGAGACCCAGGCCAAGGTCACTAAATTCTTTAAGGACAATCAGGCACTGCATAAGCAGATTGCCATGAAACATGCCGAGAACCGTGCGATTTTGCGTAGTGAGAAGGCTGATCCGCAGCTGGCGGCCAAGGTCGCCGGGGAACTTTTTGACCTGAGGACGGCTCTGCACGACAAAGCTGAAGCCGCCGGAGTTGATCAGTATATCGGCCCCATGGGTGGCGGTCGGGGTGGTCATGGCCCGGGGTTCGGTTTTGGTGGGCGGCGCGGCATGATGATGGATAACGCTCCGCAACAATAATTGCCGGTCCATTAAGCTTTCGTTTTAACGGCTGCGCTGCCTCGATTGGGCGCAGCCCGCTCTACTCCCCGCCCCGCCGCAGTCCCAGGTTGATACCAACAAGTCAATCTGAGGCCTGCGGCGGGTTTTTTATTTTTCGGAGAGACTTTTTTGAGTCGCCAGATCCTGGGATGCACTGTCGTTAAAAAATGGCAAAAAGCTTCGTTGACCTTCCCCGCATTATCGGCTAGATGTGTGCAAGCCGGAGCGCCGGCATCGGCCAGATAGTGGGCACCTCCCGGAGCCGGGGGGCGCAAACGAGAAGATAGCTTGTCTTCCTTCTTTCCAACGCCCCTGCAGCCTGGCATTTGGCAATTTCCCGGTGGTCGCGGCATTAGCGCTTGACAATATTCCAGGCAGGGCAACAGGCAAATAAAGAAGCAACGGACATCATCATGACGTGGTACGCAGCGCTCGGCGCCATTGAGCACGGTCTCGTCTATGGCATAATGGTCATAGGCGTTTATCTCACCTTCCGCATCCTTGATTTTCCCGATCTCACCGTTGACGGTAGCCTGCCTCTCGGGGCGGCAATTTCGGCGGTGGCGATAACCAACGGGGTCAACCCCTACCTGTCTCTGCTGCTCGCTCTGGCCGGAGGTTTTGTCGCCGGAATGGTCACGGCGGTCCTCAATACCAAATTTAAAATTCTCCACCTGCTGGCGTCGATCCTCACCATGATCGCCCTTTATTCCATCAATATCCGCATCATGGCCGGGCCAAATGTCGCCCTGCTCGGGGTCGAGACGGTCTTTGATGCGGTGACGCGACTGGGTGTACCGATTCATTACGCCGGATTACTGATCTTTGGCACCTTTGCCGGATTGGTTCTTGCTTGTATCATCTGGTTTATGGGGACGGAGATCGGTCAGGCAATTCTTGCCACCGGCGATAACCCGCAGATGATCACCAGCCAGGGTGTCAATACCCATCTGATTATTATCCTCGGGGTTGGGCTGTCCAACGGTCTGGTCGCCCTGTGCGGCGGCCTGGTTGCCCAGAATCAAGGGGCTGCCGATGTCGGCATGGGTATCGGGACCATTGTTGCCGGTCTCGCCTCGGTGATCATCGGCGAGACGGTATTCGGCTGTCAAACCATGGCCAAGGCCTTTATTGCCGCCCTCCTCGGCTCGGTGGTTTACCGCCTGGCCATTGCCCTGGCCCTTGGTCTGCAGTTCGGCAGCTTTCGCTTCAACCCGAGCGATCTGAATATCATCACCGCTGTCCTGGTGATCGGCGCCCTGATTACTCCCAACCTCAAGAAAAGACTGATAGCCCGGTGATACGACTCGAAAACATCATAAAGTATTTTCACAAGGGCAGCGTCAACGAGGTTTTCGCCCTGAACAACATCAATCTGCGCCTTGATGAGGGTGACTTTGTGACGGTGATCGG
Organism: Desulforhopalus sp.; assembly: GCA_030247675.1. Lineage (NCBI taxonomy): Bacteria > Pseudomonadati > Thermodesulfobacteriota > Desulfobulbia > Desulfobulbales > Desulfocapsaceae > Desulforhopalus > Desulforhopalus sp. Next base: position 1,481,038 of record JAOTRX010000002.1, read on the forward strand.
TTCCAACGGCGCCGGTAAATCGACCCTGCAGAACTGCATTGCCGGCGGTTTTTTCCCCGATTCCGGCAGGATCTTTATCGCCGACCGGGACGTTACCGCCTGGCCGGAGTATAAACGGGCGGCGCTCATCTCCCGGGTTTTTCAGAATCCCCTTCTTGGCACCTGCCCGTCGGCGACCATCGAACAGAACATGGCCATCGCCAGTCTGCGCGGCCGGCGGCGGGGTCTGGCGCGGGGCGTCAAGGCGCGCGACCGGGAGCGTTTTCGCGGTGAGTTGCAGCAGTTAGGGCTGGGGCTTGAGAACCGTCTTGGCGATAAGGTTGGCTTGCTGTCAGGTGGTCAGCGGCAGGCCTTGACCATGTTGATGGCGACGATGATCAAGCCGGAGGTGCTGCTCCTCGACGAACACATCGCCGCCCTTGATCCGAAGACCGCCGGCCAGATCCTCGGCCTCACCCAGGAGATCGTCAGGACCCGCAACCTCACCACCCTGATGATCACCCATAACATGAAGCACGCCATCAGTTTCGGTAACCGCTTGATCATGCTCCATCAGGGCCGGGTGCTTCTTGATGTGCAGGGTCGAGACAAGGAGAATCTTACGGTAAACGATCTGCTGCAGCAATTCTACAGGGCGCAAGGGGAAGAGCTGGTGCAGGATTCCCTGCTGCTCGGCTGAGCGTATTCCTTAAAACGAACCCGGCGACCATGCTCCAGGATCTGGCAGATGAGGTTATGTCAATCTACAGGCAGCTTGACGCTGCCGTGGCGGCATTTGCAGAGCGGACTGGACTCAGCTGTCCGCAGGGCTGTGGTCATTGCTGTTTGTCAGAGAATGTCGAGGCGACCGTCCTGGAGTGTCTTCCCCTGGCCTTTACTCTGTTTCGCGACGGCCAGGCCGATGCCCTTCTGCAGCAGCTGGAGGATGCCGGGGACAGGGGGCGCTGTGTCCTCTATCGTCCCGATCTTACACAGGCGGGCCTCTGGGGTTGCAGTCAATATGCAACGCGGCCAGTGGTTTGCCGCCTCTTCGGCTTTGCCGGCAACCGTGACCGGGACGGCGTTCCCCGGCTGGCCATGTGCCGGGTTATAGCTGAGTTGAGCAGCTCGGCTGCTCAAACGAAACTTATGCCCTTGCGGTATATAGCTGAGTTGAGCAGCTCAGCTGCTCAAACGAAGCTTATGCCCTTGCGGTTTATGAAGGATCCTGCCGGTACTGGAAATCCACTGCCGATGATCGAGGACCCTCAGGCGCCGATGCCGCTGTTCGGTGAAGCGGGCATGCGTATCACCGCCCTGCATCCGGGCCTTGGCACGCTCCGGATGCCGATCAATGCCGCCTTGCGCCAGGCCCTCATGAAGGTTGGGATGGTCCTTGACCTGGAGTCTCAAGATTGAAACGGGACGGGGTCATGGACAACACCACAGCGCGGTCTTTTCAACCTTGCCGATAAGTTTGGCCATGGTGCCGCCCGCCAGGATATAATCCTTCAGCAGCCCCTTCTCCCGTGTGCCGTGCATGCCCAGGGCAATTGCCGCATAGCCGTTTTTTTCGCCCTCGCTTTGGATGGCACCGGCGACTGACATTCCCCAGGTGCTGGTGCAGCGGATACGGTCGTTGCCGATATTGTGGCCGTGCAGTATCTCCTTGGCCCGGGAAAAGATCGCATCCGATTCGACGGTTGTGGTGTTGTGCACATGAAAGAGGGTGATGCCGTGCTGCTTTTCGGTGGCGAGGATGAAGCCGGCGTGGTCAACCGCCCGGAAGGCGTTGTCTGAACCGTCGACGCAGAGCAGGACGTTTTTGCGGCCGGGGTCCGATTCCGGGCAGATCCACAGGGGTACGTCGCAGCAGCTGTCACGGGTCATTGCCTGGGCCAGTTCCTCCGCCGGTCGCTCGAACATCCACTGTAGGGCGTAGGAGGCGCGGCGGCCGAGGATAATGGCATCGTAAAGCCCCTGCGAGCCCTCGGTGAGGATGTCTTTCACCTTGCCGTACCGTTCCACCGCCGTTTTGGTGATTGTCCGGTCAATGGCAAAGTTGCCCTGTCCGAGGAGTTCCTTGGCCTTGTCGAGGGATCTTTGCAGTCCCACGGTGAGCTTGCACTCGGTTTTATCGGTTGGATGCAGCCACATCTCCGTCAAGGCCTTGTTCATATTGTCCCCTTCAAGCCTGCAGATATGCAGCAGGGTGACCATGTGCTGCGAGAGATCGCTAAAAAAGGAACTGACGAAACGGACGCCGAAGAGGTTGTCGGTGTCGCTGCTGATGGTGACTAAAAAGTGTTTGTTCATAGAAGTCAAACCTCGATTAATGAAGGTTATGATAATATCTTGTGGTTATGGCCAATACAGTAAGGCGCATTGCCCGTGGGGCAATGCTCTACACAAGGGACTTTTTTGCAGGGTGGATGGAATTGATACCAATGTTACCTGGATTTTTACGCATGACCATCATGGCGTTTTTATTGGCAGGTTGTGCCGGTCCATACCAGGGGCCGGTATCGGATCATTTCGATGGCCGGCGGTTTTTCAATCCCGGCAAGCCGATGGACAAGGGCCTTGGCGCTTTTCTTAAATGGCGGATGACCTCCGAGCAGCAATATTGGCCGAAATATAGCGAGCTTGCCGCTTATGACCGGCCACCGGCGCGGGTTTATGGTGAAGATCTGCGGGTTTCCTGGGTGGGCCATGCCACCGTCCTGATCCAGGTTGAGGGGCTGAACATCCTCACCGATCCGGTCTGGGCCGAGAGGGTGAGCCCCGTCTCCTGGGCAGGGCCGACCCGGGTTCATCCGCCGGGTATTGCCTTTGACGATCTCCCGCCAATCGATCTGGTGCTCATCAGCCACAACCATTACGACCATCTTGACCTGCCGACTCTGGCACGACTCTCGGAGCGGGACCGGCCGCGAATTCTCGTGCCGCTTGGCAATGACAAGCTGCTGGCCGGCCAGGTTCCGGCTATCGCTGCCGAGGCCTACGACTGGGGGGCAAAGGTGGCGATAAGCGAGGCGGTGAGCATCCACTTGCAGCCGATGCACCATTGGTCGGCGCGGGGGATTTTTGACCGCAACGAGGCACTGTGGGCGGCCTTTACCATCACCACCCCGAGCGGCAATATCTACTTTGCCGGTGACAGCGGCTACGGTAAGGGCGATTATTTCCGGGAGGCGCAGGCCAAATTCGGCCGGTTTCGTTTGGCGATCCTGCCCATCGGTGCCTACGATCCGCGCTGGTTCATGGCCTACGGGCACATGGCCCCGGACGAATGTGTCCTGGCCTTTGAAGATCTTGGCCGTCCCTTCATCCTGCCCATCCACCACAGCACCTTTCCCTTGGCCGACACCGGCTATGGCCAGCCGCTTGTCGACCTGCGGCGGGCGGTGGCCGGACAGCCGGTGGCGGAGGAGCGCATCCAGCCACTGGCCATCGGCGCCAGCTGGCTGGTCCCCCGCTGATTTCCTTGGCTGGCCAGGTCTTATAGCAGAAGGAAAGGATCAACCGCTGCTCAATCCATAAGGAGTTCGTGCCAGGCCATGGCCATAAAGGTCCCGTGCAGCATGTGGTCATCATCGACCCGGTGAATGGTCAGCTGGGCAAAGCTCTGTTCAGCCAGGGGGATGACCTTGGCCGGCGGAGTCACCGTGTCGTCGTTGCCGATGATTAAGGTCGCCGGAACCTGCAGTTTTTCCTGCGGTGGCCGGTATTCGCCGTAGTTCAGGGCAGGTGCCAGCAGGATGAGCCGGGTCACCTTTTCAGGGAAACCTGCGGCGTAACAGGTTGCCATCAGGCCGCCAAAGCTTGAACCGATGAAGACCACCCTAGGCAGATCCCGGCACAGAGCGGTCAGCTGGTCCAGGCGCTCGGCAAGGGTGCCATGGAAATCCGGGCAATGGACGTGGGGAAAATGTTCGGCAAAAAACCGGCCTTTAGTCCCTTGTCCGGACGAATCAAGGCCGTGCAGAAAGAATATCTCACTTTGAGGCTTCTGCCGATACCTTTGCAGTTTGTAGAGTATCTCCAGGCCGTTTGGTGAAAAAGGCTCCCGGTCTTTCAGGAGGAGGGCGTTTTTTACCGAGATAAACCTGCCGGCCGCTACCTCCGACTCTTGGAGAATGAAGGGGCCATTGTACAAACAGGCAAAGACGCGCCCCCACACCCGGTTGCCGCCTGCGTCATAATAGTGATCAAAGAGAAAGTGCAATGGCACGCCATGCACCCCCAGTTCCTCTTCCAGTTCCCGCTGTGCCGATTCTTCATAGGATTCATCGGCCAGGACAACGCCGCCGGCCGCCACATCCCAGTGTCCTGGGTAGATATCCTTGGTAGCCGTTCTTTTCTGCAGAAAGATCTCCTCTCGGTCATTGAAAACCAGGACATAGCTAGCCCGGGGGATCAGCTTCTCGGCAAGCATAACAGATCTAGGCTGGTGGCCAATTTTTCTGTTGTGCTTGTCGACTATCTGGATAATCTCGTCGTGTTTGCTGGTGGTCATCGGTTTTTTACCCCGGGCAGTGAAGACTTGGCTTTTATACCACAAGTTCGGGGATTATCAGGGATGAATCGGTTTGTCAAGTATGCCTCAGAGAGGGCGTACCTGGTTAGCGGTGGCTAGGATTTTGCGGCAGTATTGGTAAGAATTGGTGTTTGTGGTGCTGTTGCCAACTGAGAGGTGTAGGCTTGCAGATCAGCAAAAATTTGACAATTTACGCAATATTTCGGCATGAAAGCGATGGCTAACCGGAGAACAGACAAGATGAATACGCCACTACAAATTACGGTCAACGGAAGGGAAGTATCTTTCGCAAAAGGCAAGACGATTCTTGAGGTCTGCAGGGAGGCGGAAATCTTCATTCCGACCCTCTGTCATGATGCGCGGTTGAAGCCTTATGGGGCATGCAGACTGTGTATCGTCGAAATCAAAGGGGTGCCACGGCCCCTGGCTTCCTGCACAACTCCGGCGGAGGGGGGGATGGTGATTACCACCGAGAGTCCGCGTCTTACCCGCTTGCGGAAGACCGTCCTGGAACTGCTGCTTTCCAACCATCCCAATGACTGTATGTGTTGTGAGGCCGCCGGCGATTGCACCTTGCAGGAACTGGCTTATGGATATGGAGCGAAACTCGATAAATACCCCGGCGAGCAGTGGCAATTACCGATTCGCGAGGACAATCACTTCATCACCTACGAACCGAACAAGTGTATCGTTTGCGGCCGGTGTACCCGGATCTGTAACGATGTAGTAATGGCCGGGACGCTTTCCATGGTCAACCGCGGTTTTACGGTTATGCCGGATACCGCCTTCGGCGAACCGCGTACCCTTGAAAATTGCGAGTTCTGCGGGCAGTGCGTGTCGACCTGCCCAACCGGCGCCCTGTCCGACCGGAAAGGCCGCGGCCTTGGCCGTGCCGGTGAGATCACCAAGGTAAAGACGACCTGCACCTACTGCGGTACCGGTTGCAACTTCTTTTTGAATGTTAAAAACGACCGGGTCATTCGGGTTACCTCGGACTACAGCGCCCCGGTCAACAAGGGCAATCTGTGCATCAAGGGGCGCTACGGCTATGATTTCATCCACCATAAGGACCGCATCCGTACGCCGCTTATCAAGGAAGGGGACGGCTTCCGCGAGGCCAGCTGGGACGAGGCCCTTGACCTTGTCGCCGGAAAATTCAAGGAATTGATTGCCGCCCACGGCCCGAAGAAGGTCGGCGGATTCTCCTCGTCGCGGTGCAGTAACGAAGAAAACTATCTCCTGGCAAAATGGGTACGTTGCGCGGTCGGCTCCAACAATGTCGATAACTGCGCCCGGGTCTGACACGCCCCCACCGTGGCCGGTCTGGCCACAAGCCTTGGAGCAGGTGCCGCAACCAACTCCCTCAATCAAATGCCCGATATCGATACCTTGTTTCTCTTTGGTTCCAATCCTACCGAGGGACATCCCATCGTTTCCCTGTATCTGAAGGAAGCCCTGGCCAACGGGGCGAAGATGATCGTCGGCGATCCCCGGAAAACCTGGATGGCCGAGCGGGCCGATGTCTGGTTGAACCTCAAACCGGGCAGCAATATCGCCCTGCTGAACGGCATCGTCAACGTCATCCTTGAAAACGGCTGGGAAAACAAAAAGTTCATCGAAGAGAGGACCGAAGGTATTCTCGAACTGAAGATGAAGGTGAAAGAGTACGATCTCGACCGGGTTGAACAGTTGACCGGGGTGACGCGCGATAAAATCATCGAAGCCGCCCGCTTGTATGCCCATGCCGATAAGGCGATGATCGTCTATGGCCTGGGGGTTACCGAACATCTCACCGGCACCGAGAACGCTATGGCCATCGCCAATCTGGCCTTGGTCTGCGGCCATATCGGCCGGGATTCAACGGGGATCATGGCCCTGCGCGGCCAGAATAATGTCCAGGGTGCCTCGGATCTTGGCCCATTGCCTGCGACACTACCCGGATACCAGCCAGTCAGTAATCCGGCGGCACGTGAGAAGTTTGAGAAGGCCTGGGGGGTCACCATTCTCGATAAACCAGGGCTGAAATCTGTGGAGATGCTCGATGAATGCCGACGCGGCAATTTCAAGGGAATCTTCATTCTCGGTGAGGATCCGGCCCAGACCGACGCCGATGCCGGTCATGTCCGGGCAGCCCTTGACGCCGTTGAGTTTCTGGTCGTTCAGGATATGTTCCACACCGAAACCACCAAGTATGCCGATGTTATCCTGCCCGGTGCGAGCTTTGCCGAAAAAGATGGTACCTTCACCAACGGCGAACGGCGGGTGCAGCGGATACGCAGGGCGGTTACCCCGGTGGCGGGAATGGCCGAATGGCAGGTCATCAGTGAGATCTCAACCCGCATGGGCTATCCGATGCAGTATGCGAGTCCCGCGGAAATTATGGATGAAATAGCCTCTCTTGTGCCTATTTACGGCGGTATCAGCTATGCCCGGCTGGAGGAGAAGGGCATCCAGTGGCCGTGTCCGACCAAGGACCATCCGGGTACCACGACCATGTATACCGATCTATTCTCCCGCCCCGGCGGCAAGGCGGTGTTCATGCCGCTTGAGCATCAAGGCTCGGGCGAGGTTCCGGATGACAAGTATCCCTATGTCCTGATTACCGGCCGCGTGCGCGAACATTACAACAATGGTTCGATGACCAGACGGGCGGTGGGCATTTCCGAGATTGTTCCCGAGGAGTTGCTGGAGATCAGTCCACAGGATGCCGAAGCCCTGGGTATCACCCACGGCGACTGGCTGCGCGTCGCCTCGCGGCGGGGCGAGGTCAAGGTCCGCGCCAAGGTTACCGAACGCAGCCGGCCGGGCAGTGTCTTCATGACCTTCCACCATCAGGAAACCCTGGTCAATAACCTCACCTCCGACCGCCGCGATCCAATCACCGGCACGCCGGAGTACAAATCCTGCGCGGTTCTCGTTCAGCCCTGGAGCTAGATCGCAAAAAAGTTCTCCGCCGTATTTCCCGGTAGTTCGGGAAATACGGCATTTTCCACCTGCACCCCCTCCTTTGCCGTTTTTTCGCCAGCCTCTCACTGTTTTCCTGCTGCAATTTTTTTCTTTTCAGGTTTATCTCTCCCTGAAAAATGATAATAGTAAAAATGTCGGCAGTTGATATAGACATATTACTATTTGTATGTGTGAGGAGTTGGTAATGTGATTTTGCCGGGTGCGAGGAGTCGGTGCCATGGAAGAGAAAGAAACGCCGTTTTTTCATCTGCAGTATTCTGAGGAGTCCACCGCTGATCTGCGCGGCAGGCAGTCGGTGCGGACGACTTTTAAACTTTCCGAAAGATCGATAGATGCCTTGAGTATTCTTGCCGGACAATTGGGTATAAAGCAGAAGTCACTTTTTGATCATCTGATAGAGGATACCCAGGCCCTGCACACTATCGCCAGCGAGTTCGCCAGTGTCGGCCGGGCCGTTCAGCGGGTGCCAAAAACCTATGTAGTGTCGAGAAAGACTCTGGAAAATCTGGAAAAGGTTTCGGAGCAGTATAATACTCCACGGGATGCTCTGGTTGAGTACTCGATTGAGCGGATTTTGCCTTTGCTGATTCGGGAGAAGGAAAAGCATGGCAAGCGGAAAATGCTGATGGAAGAGCTCCGCGAATATCAGAGCCGGGGTGCCGAACTTCTCGTCAAGGCGGAGGCTGCCCTTGGTGAGGATGATCCGGTATATCTGGAAATTCTCAACATGGTCCGGTCGGTCAATACGTGTTACCGCGAACTGGAACAGTGTGTCGCCAAGGGAAACAAGATCGAGAATTTCTAAAGGTGGTGCGGTCCTTTGCCGAGGCCAGGGGCCCGGATTGTCAGGGTGGTGGAGTGTTTTTGCCCTTTCCCGCAGGTCCCGAATAGGGTTGCAAAAGGCAGGGGGAGGTGATAGGACTGAGGCCATTATTGTGTATGGTTTACAGTCCTTTCTCCTCTATTCTTTGCATCGCTGACCCTTGGGAACTCCATGATTTCACCGCGTCTGCTGTTATTGCTGTCCCTTCTTTGCGTGGCGGGTTGCGTCGCCAAGGCACTGCCTCCCGTCCAATTCGCAATACCCACCGAAGAAATCGATTACCAGAGCAAGGTCCAGCCGATCCTGGTCAAACGCTGCGTTGTCTGTCACAGCTGTTATAATTCGCCCTGCCAGTTGAAGCTTGATTCCTTTGAGGGCTTGGACCGTGGGGCGACCAAGAAGGCGGTGTACAACGCCTACCGGCTGCAGACCATGGAGCCGACCCGGTTATTCATGGATGCACAAAGCACCGAGGAATGGCGGCAGAAGGGATTTTACAGCGTTACTGACAACACCGCCGTGGCAGGGTTGAATAATTCCCTGATAATGCAGCTGCTCGACCACAAAAGGAAAAACCCGATACGCGATAAAGATGAATTCGTTGCCGAGGATGATAATTTGGTTTGTGCCCAGTCGGAGGGAGAGCTTGGTCAGTTTCTTTCCAGCCATCCCAACCGGGGAATGCCCTTTGGTTTTCCGCCGCTGAAAGAGGAAGAATTCGCAACCATAGCTGGATGGCTGGTCCAGGGGGCGAAAGGCCCGGACAAGGCGCAGCAGGAACAGCTTTTGGCCATTCCCTCCATGGACGGCAAGAAGATCGGCCAATGGGAAGCCTTTCTCAATCAGAGTGATGCCAAACACGCGGTGACGGCGCGGTACCTCTACGAGCACCTTTTCCTGGCCCACATCAAGTTTCCAACGAAAAGCAATGTCTTCTACGAACTGGTCCGTTCTTCTACCCCGCCGGGGCAACCGGTTGCGGTCATTGCCACCGATTTACCGTATGACGATCCTGGTGTGCAGCCCTTTTACTACCGGTTTCGCAAAATTCATTCGACCATTGTTCATAAGACCCACATGGTTTTTGAGCTTTCCGATGCCCAGTACCGGCGGTTCCATGAGTTGTTTATCGAGCCGGCATGGCTCCTGCCGCCGCAGCGGATGGGCTATGACCTGAGAATAAGCGCCAATCCCTTTAAATCGTTTGAGCAGATACCACCGGGTTCGCGTTACCAGTTCCTTCTCGACAATATCAACTACATCATCATGACCTTTATCCGTGGACCGGTCTGTAAAGGGCAGATTGCCTTGAATGTCATCCAAGACCACTTCTGGCTGCTTTTCCTTGATCCGAAATATGACCTCAGCGTACAGAATCCCGGAGTCCTGGTCACCTATGCCGATTTGCTGGAGATGCCGCTTCTGGAGGACGATGTATGGGATTTGTTGAAAACCACCTTTAACAGAGAGTACCGCAAGAAGTCTTCCGAGTTTGCCAAAAAAAGACAGGATTATTATTCGTCCTCCTACCGTTACCGGGAGCCGGGGGCCGAGGCTATCTGGCGTGGCAACAAGGCTTCGGATACGCCGCTACTCACCGTCTTTCGACACTTTGACAGTGCCTCGGTGCATGAAGGGCCTCTGGGGGAACTGCCGGGGACGGTCTGGGTGATGGACTATCCGCTGATAGAGCGTATCTATTATTCCCTGGTGGCCGGATTTAATGTCTTTGGCCATAAATTGCATCAGGCCTCGATTCGCGTCTATATGGATTCGTTGCGCCAGGAAGGGGAGACCTACTTTATTGATTTCATGCCGAAAGATCGCCGGTACGCGATGATGCGGGAGTGGTATGGGGGGATGGATTTAGAGGATGAGGGCATCGATTATCGAAGCTCGGACCTTGAAGCGGGCTTTGCCTTTAAAACCGCTGAGCCGAAACGGGAGTTCGTCGAATACCTGGTGAATACCCATTTCCGGGCCGATATAGGCATGCGCTTTGACCGCAACTACCTCCGAGCCGGTGAACAATACCCGAAGATCCCGGAAAAGTTTGCCGGTATCGACGACTTTATCCAGGGATTCCGAGCGGTTTCCAAGCCGGGGGTGTCTTTTTTTTCCCATGTTGCCGACCACAACGCCAACCTTGCCTATGTTCGCATCAAAGCTGACAAACCGGAGAAAGACGTCTACCTCTCGGCCGTGGTCAACCGCTGGCATGACGATGTTACCACTCTGATCGGAGAAGAATCGCGGTTGCGCCCGGAGCGCGACAGCGCCGTATTTATCGAAGGCTTAGTCGGTTCGTATCCCAACTATTTTTTTGAGGTGGATCGTCGCGAGATGGGCGAGTTTTTAGCATTGCTGCAAAATTTCGATGGCAGTGCGAGTGCCGTTCTTGCCCTGGAAAAATTCGGAGTGAACCGGGCAAGACCCGATTTCTGGCAGGTATATGACCGGTTTCAGGAGCGATTTTCCGCCGAGGACCCGGTGCAGGCCGGGCTTTTCGACCTGAACCGCTACTACTATCAGGCCCGGGTCAGGAAATGAAACGGGCCGGGTAGCGGATGGCCGGGATTTTAAGCGCATGCCTTTGTCCAGGTGATTATGAAGCGATAAGAATGGCTCCTCCCTGCTCCACCCGGTTGCGACCATTGGTTTTGGCGAGGTAGAGTGCCTGATCGGCAACAGTGATCAACTGGCCCTCGTTGTTGAAACTGGGGCTCCAGGTGGCTACTCCGATGCTGATGGTCAAGCGGATTTTCAGGTCATCGGAAAGGCCAATGGCGTTATTCTCCACGGCCTTTCTCAGCCGTTCAGCAAGCTGGCGTGTGTCAACGGCGCCGCTCCTGGCGCTTATGATGAGGAATTCTTCGCCGCCCCATCTGCTCACCATATCGTAACTCCTCGCCTTTTCTTCTAGAAGTCTGGCTATCTGGCGCAAAACCGTGTCGCCGCAATCATGGCCGTAGGTGTCGTTGATGTTCTTGAAATGATCGATGTCGATCATCAGACATGACAAGGGCTCGCCGTAGCGACGCACCTCGGCGACGAGGTTTTGCAGGCGCTGCAGGGCACTTCGCCGATTCGGTAAACCGGTGAGAAAATCGGTCATTGCCATATTCTGCAGCTTGCGGTTGGCTGAGGCCAACTTCTCGGCATAGCGCTTTATCACCTCACGATCCTGGGAGATGGTCTGCTGTGAGCGGATGAGCCGTTCGGCGCTGGAGATTCTCGCCTGCAGAACCTTGGTGGTAAAGGGCTTGATAATATAATCGTCGGCCCCGGCGTCAAAGGCCTGAACCAGCTGGTCGTCCGATTCATTGCCGGTCAGCATGATGATATATATCTGTTGGGTAACACTGGTTTTTCGAAGAATTTTACAGAGATCGATACCACTCCGCTTAGGCATCCGCCAGTCGGTGATGAGCAGCTGCGGGCGATATTCCAGAGCCAGTTCCAGGGCCTGTTCACCGTCTTTAGCGAGGAGGACAACACGGTGATCGGTCTGGAGCATTTTTTGTAGACAAAAGAGGGTAACCGGATCGTCATCGGCGGCCAGAATGGTGAGAGGTCCCATTTTGCCATGGGGTGCGGCCATGGCCGCATCATCCATGGTTTTTATCTCGTGGTAATCCGGGCAGTGCAAGGTGGGTACCTCGAAAAATTCACTGGCAGACTGCCACAAGGTAATTATCCGGTCAAAGAAAGGGCCAAATTGTTCGACAGGGATGCCTTGTTCTTCCGCTAATTGCTCGACTGTCAGGAATGTGTCGGCAAGTGGCAATTCAAAAAGACAGATCCTCGCGATGTGATTGGCGAGAATCATGATCTTACGGATTTTCAGGGCTGATCCGCTGAATACCTGGTTGCTGGCGGTATCGGTCGGGGTTCGCAGCGCCCTTATGAGGGGTTCGGGAAGATGCCAGATGGCGAGCAGATTACAGGTAAGATCGTTCGCCGAGAGGCCGAAAAGATTTTTTTCCTTTTGTATCGCCTTGTCAGAGGGGAGGCTTTCCAGGAGGAGATCGCCGTATTCCTCTGGAAATGCTGTGGCCAAGGCCAGTTCGCCGATACAGCTGAGAACCCCGTAGGCGAAAAACTTGTGGGCATCAAATTGCCCCTGGATGGCAAGAGTCCGAGCCGCGGCTCCTCGTGCCAGGGACTTTTGCCAAAACCGCTGGTAATCGAAGTGCGGGCACTTGCCATGCCGATACTGGGAGAGAAGTGAGAAAATTAGCGCCAGACTGGCGGTATTCTCCGAGCCAAGGGCACTGAGGGCCTGGCCGATCGAGTCTTCTCTAATTGTGATACCGCCCAGCGGGCTTTTGGCATAACGGAGCAGATCGGCGGTCATCTGGGGGTTATCGGCAATAATCCGCTCGAGGATCTCCAGGGGAGCTTGCCGGCTGAAACAATGATAGGTTAGATCAAGGGCGAACGACGATGGCTTGGGGAGCGACTTCGTTCTGAAAAGCAGGTTGAATGCCTGGGTTGTTGCCATATTCGTTCATTTCCCTGGCCGCGGATGCGGACTGGTGCAGTGTTCCTGTTTTCAAAGGTTCCGATGAAACTATACCAGAAAACATCGGCCAATTGCTAAAAGAATATGGCCGGGACATCTCCTTCACAGCCTTGCATTCCTGCACTGCCGCAAGGAATTTGCGGGAGGATGCATTGCTTTTGAAGAGGGTTCCTTATCCTGTAAATATTGCCCGTCGTGTGGTATGATCCCGCTTTTCGTAAATGGTCTGATTTCAGCAAGGAGAAAGGGAAATGGGACTTCAGGTGGAAATAAGTCAATTGTTGGGGCAACTGGCAGATATTTTGCCGTTCGGCTATGCCTTTGGTGCCGGGATGGTCTCGGCGGTTAATCCTTGCGGTTTTGCCTTGCTGCCGGTCTATCTCACTCTCTACTTGGGGGCTGATGACAGGTCGTTTCGCAAACAATCACTTGCTCTCAGGTTGGCCAAGGCATTTTGGATAGCCTTGATGGTGACGTCCGGCTTTGCCCTGCTCTTTGGGGTGGTTGGTGCCATTGTCTCCGCCGGCGGGACATTTCTCATGGCGGTCATGCCCTGGCTGGCTGTGGTTATCGGGGGATTCTTAATAGTCTGCGGGGCCTGGATACTTCTTGGCAACTCTCTGTCTATTCATTGGGTTGTCAATCTTGCGGGAAAAATCGGGGATCCCCGGAAGATTTCGGTTTTCGGTTTTTTTCTTTTCGGGCTGGCCTTCGGCGCCACCTCTCTCGGGTGTACTCTGCCGATCTTTCTTATGGTTGTCGGCAGTTCGGTTGCAGCGGGAGACTTTACTACGGGAATTCTTCAATTCCTCGGCTATATCCTCGGTATGGGCGGCGTATTGCAGCTCCTCACCCTCGGTATAACCGTGGTGAAGGAGGGCGTTGTGATCGGCGCGTTGCGGCGAATCCTTCCCTATGTCCAAAAAATCTCTGCCGTAATGCTTTTGGGGGCGGGTTCTTACATCGTATATTACTGGATATCCAGCGGACTTTTAGTACCTTAGAAAAACATCCCCAGCTTTTGGGGAGGATTTTCGTGAAGGTACTTATCCCTTTTGTTTCGGTTGGGGGTTAGTACCTTAGAAAATCATCCCCGGCTTTTTGGGGAAGATTTTCGTGAAGGTCACGTGTTCCCCATCTATTGCCAACAGGACAGCGATTTTTGTGTCAAATCTTTCTACTTATAGGAAATTCACAGCAGCTGTTGGTTGCCGGCGGGAGGATCGATGAAAGAATACCGTGGGGTGCTGGCCGCGGCAGCGGCCTATATCCTTTGGGGAATTTTGCCGGCCTATTGGAAACTGTTGGTCGAGGTGCCGGTATATGAAATTCTCAGCCATCGCATGGTTTGGTCTCTCTTCTTGACCCTTGGTCTCATTGTCTTTTTGGGACAGAAGGCGGCCTTTTTCCGGGAGGCAGGCGAGCGGAAAAATCTCCTTACCTTTTCCGCCACCTCTCTTTTGCTGGCGGTCAATTGGCTATTGTATATCTGGGCGGTCAACGCCGGCTATATCGTGGAAGCGAGTCTTGGCTACTTTATCAATCCGCTCCTCAACGTCGTCTTCGGCATGATCTTTTTTCGGGAAAAGATGCGGCCTCTGCAATGGGCGGCAATATGCCTCGCGGTTCTCGGGGTACTGTATCTGACCTTTTTTTACGGGAAATTTCCCTGGATTGCCCTGGTGCTCGCCATGACCTTTGCGGTGTATGGTCTGCTGCACAAGAAGACCTCTCTTGCCCCATTGGATGGCCTGTGCCTGGAAACAGCGGTCTTTTTTCTTCCCTGCCTGGTCTTTCTTCTGGGGCTTGAATATGCCCGGGGCGGAGCGTTTGTCCACATCGGTACCGTCGGATCGTTGCTTCTCGCTGGGGCCGGCATTATCACTACGGTACCTCTGCTGCTTTTTGGCTATGCGGCACAGAAGATACCTCTCTCAACCCTTGGCCTTCTGCAGTTTCTGGCCCCTTCGATCAACCTTCTGCTTGGTGTGTTTATCTATGGGGAGGATTTCAGCCGGGAGAGGATGATGGGCTTTTTGCTCATTTGGACAGGGCTTGCCCTCTTTATTGTGGAAAACATGCTCCGCCGTCTCAGGGCGAAAAGAAGGTCTTTGGCCGACGAACGGCAATCTCAAGATGCCGGATTTTAGCCAGAAAAAGGTGGTTCAGATGTGCAGGAGTTCGTCGATTGCCTGGTAGAGCGGCAGTATCTCTATCGGCTTGGGAAGATATTTGTCGAACATATGCTGGATGTTCGGAGGGATTTGCGGCGGGAAATCGCCGCTTATCGCGATCACCGGAATCTTTTCGGTGGCAGGATCGGTGCGGAGGGCAGTCAGCACGGCGTAACCGCTCATGTCGGGAAGCGAGATGTCGAGAAGAACCAGGTCCGGGGGGCTGTGCTTGGCCATCGCGATGCCCTCGCCACCCCTTTCGGCCAAACTGAGCGCCAGGTAGCTTTTTTGCTCAAGGATGAGTTGCACCAGCTGGCGGTTGGCTGGGTTGTCCTCGATATAAAGAATTGAATAGATACGATTTCCCGTCATGATGTTCCAGGGTGCCTTGCGGTTATGATACCGCACGGGCATAAGTTTTGTTTGAGCAGACAAGCTGCTCAACTCAGCTTTTAACTTTCTCAGTATTGAACAGGGAACAGGGCTTCTTTAACCACCCCTTTGGTGAATTCGCAAGGGCATTTTCACCGTTCAGATTGATTGCCGCTTGCCGGTTCTCTGCGCATTGACAGGGCAATGCGGTTTCTTTTCTTGTCAATTTCCACAACCCTGACCTCAACCTTTTGCCCGACTTTCACCACCTCAGCGGGATCTTTAACAAAGCGATCGGCGAGTTGGCTGACATGGATAAGGCCGTTCTGCTTGATACCGATATCGGCAAAGGCGCCGAATTTTGTGACATTGGTGATTATCGCCGGGAGGAGCATGCCTTCATGCAGATCGTCCATTCCGTGGAGTCCCTCGGCAAAATGAAATTGCTCAAACGATTGTCGCGGATCGCGGCCGGGTTTGGCAAGTTCGGCGACGATATCAAGAAGTGTCGGCATGCCGACCATGTCGTCGGTGTACCGCCCCAGGTCGATGGATTGCTGAAGTGTTGTCGAGCGGAGGAGGGCCTCCACCGACACCCCGGCATCAGCGGCCATCTTCTTGACGAGGGGATAGCGTTCCGGGTGGACCGCACTGGTGTCGAGGATATTGCTGCCGCCTTGGATGCGTAAAAATCCGGCGCATTGCTCGAATGCCTTCGGGCCAAGCCGGGGCACCTTGAGGAGTTCCCGGCGGCTGGTGAAGGGACCGTTGTCGTTTCGGTAGGTGACGATGTTGCCGGCAAGGGTTGGGCCGAGACCGGAGATGAAGGTCAGCAGTTCACGACTGGCGGTGTTGAGTTCGACCCCGACACTGTTGACGCAGCTTTCGACCACCTCCTGCAGACTTTTTTTCAGTTCCGACTGGTTGACATCATGCTGGTATTGACCGACGCCGATGGATTTCGCCTCAATCTTTACCAGTTCGGCCAATGGGTCCTGCAGGCGTCTGCCGATGGAAACAGCGCCGCGAACGGTGATATCATGGTCGGGGAATTCTGCTCGGGCAACCTCCGAGGCGGAATAAATCGAGGCCCCGTCTTCGTTGACCAGGGTGATGATGATGGCCCTGTCCAAACCAAGACCTCGAATAAATTCCTCGGTTTCTCGTCCGGCGGTGCCGTTGCCGATACCGATGGCCTCAATTGCGTGTTTTTTCGCCAGATTGGTAATAACCTTTCCTGCCTCGGCGAGTTTTGTACCGCCGTGGGTGGGGAAGATGGTCGTGGTGTCAAGGAGTTTGCCCTGGCCGTCGAGACACACTACCTTCGCCCCGGTACGATACCCGGGGTCCAGGGCCAGCACCCGTTTCTGGCCAAGGGGAGGGGCAAGGAGCAACTGGCGAAGGTTGTCGACGAAGACCCGGATGGCCTCCTGGTCGGCCCGGATCTTCAGTTCGGCCGTCAGCTCATTTTCAAGAGAAGGGGCGAGGAGGCGCTGGTAACAATCTTCGAGGGCCGTGGCGATCTCGCCCTGCCAGGGGCCGTTCGGCAGATGCCTTTTTTTCAGGAGGCGCAGGGCGCTTTCTTCAGGCGGCCGGATGGTCAGGGTGAGGAACTTTTCCTGGGCGCCGCGAAACATGGCGAGCAGCCGGTGTCCCGGTGCCTTGGCGGCAGGCTCGCGCCAGTCAAAATAGTCTCGGTATTTTTGACCCTCCTCCTGATGTTTTTTCACCACTGCTGATTCAATCGTCGCCGATTCTCTGAAAAGACGGCGTAATTCGGCCCTGGTCGGTGGGTCTTCACTGGCGTCTTCAGCGATGATGTCTCTTGCTCCGGCCAGGGCGTCCTCATCTACCAGCAGACCCTTCTCCGGATCAAGAAAGCGATCAAACGGCAGGGGGCTGACACCTTGCCTGAGCATGGCAGCCAGAGGCTCCAGCCCCCGTTCCCGAGCGGCAAGACCACGGGTCTTGCGCTTTGGCTTAAATGGCAGATAGATGTCCTCAAGCTCGGTGAGGCTTTTTGCCTTCTCCAGCTGCCGACTGAGGATGTCGTCAAGGACTTCCATTTTGCTTAAGCTGTCGATAATGAATTCACGGCGCTTATCGATCTCGATCAGTTTCTGATGCTGGTCGCGGATGGCGGCTATGACCACTTCGTCAAGGGAACCGGTCTGTTCCTTCCGGTACCTGGCGATAAACGGTACGGTGCCGCCTTCGCCAAGCAAGGTCAGGGTGTGGCTGACCTGGTGTTCGCGGAGACGAAGTTGCTCGGCGATTTGCCCGGCATATGCTGGTGAGGTTGGCGCTGGCATGATTTTCAAGAGGGTTAAGGAGGATGGGGAAGAAAAGAATCTTGATACTAATCGTGGTCCTGGAGGAATGCAAGCAGTTGGCTTGACGGGAGAAAAAATTTGATATTCGCCGGGAGAGAAGATATGCTGGAGGAGTTACTCGACCGGTTTCTTCACGATCATTCACCCATGAGCAGACGATAGACCTATGGATCATAAGCTGGCAATATTGACCTGCAGCCTCCCGAAAGCGATGCTGCAGGCCCTGACCCCGGAAGCAAGAGATGCGGTCCCCCCGAATGCCATCAAAGGCGATTGTATTGCCATATATGCATTTCCGTTTCGGGTTGGCAGGGAGTCGCGGGTCCAGAAAATCAACGGCAGATTGGAACTTTTGGAACGCCCAAAAAGGGATGACAGCCCGCCCACCAATGATATTTATTTGGTAGATCGCGGTCATCGCCTGAATATCTCCCGAGAGCATTTCCAGATTATCAGAGACGAAAAGGGATATACCCTGGTTGATCGGGGGAGCGCTTGTGGTACCAAGATCGACGGGCGCAATGTCGGGGGTGACGATTCCGGCGGATCAGCGCAACTGCACGACGGTGACGAGATCGCCATCGGCACCACCGGCACCCCCTACGTTTTTCGGTTCATCACCTTTGATGAATATTGTCTGGTGCGTAAGGGCGAATAGGCAGAGCGAGGAGCGCTACGGCAGCTTTGATCCGCAAATTTCAGGAGGCAGCGGCGATGGCGCCGGCTATGAGGAGTGCCTGGCGGGTCGCGGCGACGTTGTGAACTCTGATGATAGCTATGTTCTTTTCGGCACAAAGAGCCGAAACCACTGCAGTTACCAGATCCCTGGCGGCTTCTACGGGGATAGCTGCTATCTCACCGAGAAAGCGTTTGCGGCTGTGGCCGAGAAGTACCGGCAGGCCGAGGGCGGCCAGATCGTCCAGGTGCTTGATGATGGACAGGTTGTGGTCGACGGTCTTGCCGAAACCGATGCCGGGATCAATGATCAGGCGGCTGAGGTCGACGCCATTGGCGCCAAGCCAGGCAATTCGCTCGGCAAAGAAATCGATGATTTCCTGGGTGACGTTGTTATAGGTCGGTTGCACCTGCATATCGGCAGGGGTCCCCTGCATGTGCATGATGATCACCGGAACACTGGTGTTGCGAACAACCGTCAGCATTTCCGGGTCAGCGCGCAGGGCGGAGACATCGTTGATGATGTCTGCACCGGCCTTCAGCGCTTGGTCGGCGACTGCGGCCTTGGTGGTGTC